>JBBDMC010000143.1:6008-21905 GCA_040878485.1 Bauldia sp.
CCCCCCCCCCGGGGGCGGGCTCACTTTTTTTGTTGGGATCAGGCGGGCAAGGACCGCCGCAGACCGGCGGCGAAGCGCCTCCAATTGGCGACGTAGTGGGCGGCCGAATCTCGATTGCGACCGATCTCCTCGTGACTGAGAGGGCGCACCACTTTCCCGGGCACCCCGATCACCAGCGAGCCCGGCGGGATCTCGCGGCCCTCCGCAACGAGCGTCCCGGCCGCGATCAGACAATCGTCGCCGACTCGTGCGCCGTTGAGGATCACCGCCGCCATTCCGACGAGCACGTTGTCGCCGATGGTGCAGCCGTGGATGACAGCCCGATGGCCGATCGTGCAGCCCCGACCGATCGTCAGCGGAGACCCCACGTCGCTGTGCAAGACCGCGTGCTCCTGCAAGTTCGTGCCGCCGCCGATCAGGATACGTTCATTGTCACCGCGGACCACGACGCCGAACCAGATGCCCACGCCCTCGCCGACCGTCACCTTGCCGATAACGGCCGCGTTCGGCGCAATCCAATAGGCGCCTTCGGCCGGCAGTTCAGGTCCGACCCCGTCGAGCTCGTAGACCGCCATTGGCCCTCCTCGCGCCAGTCCAGTGCGGCTACGCCAGGCGTCCGCCGAGCGTCACCACCAAGTGCAGGACCAGGACGCCGGAGCAGGCGCTCCACAACCCGGCGATACACACGCCGCCGACCAGCAGGCTGACGAAGTTCCGTTCGGAAGGCTGGCGGTGCAAGGCGTAGTCCATGATGATCGCCGGGCCGGTAAGGCCGCAGAAGAAGAACGTGGTTGTAAGCCCAAGCCAGCCCTCGCCCAACAATCGAAATCGTGCCGGCTCCGAGGTGACCATCTTGAAGCAGCTCGCCGAGATGCCGGCGCAGACGAAGCCGACCGCGCAGCAATAGGCAAGAAGCAGCCCGTCTCGCAGCATCGTTATCCCCAGCCGTCCCAAAACCGGCACGGCGATCCATCCGTTGAGCCGATGCTGCAAGCGGCGTACCGTACGGTTCACGTGCGATTCGTCTACCAAGCGCATGGAATCACGTCATTTTCAGCGGCGATTTCGACGGTCCGCTCATGGTTGATGTTTCGTTAAGACACAAGCGCCGCCGGCCATCGGCTTCCGGCTTCGCCGACCGCCCGGGCTGGCGCCGGCCGCTGATGATCGTCGTCGCCGTCGTTTGCGGCATCGTCGGATTGGGGGCTGTTTTCCGCGTTGCCATCCAATCTTACCATGCGCGAATGACGCTGACCGGCCTGTCCGGCGATACGCGGTCAGTCGCCCTTTCGATCGCCGGCGAGACGCTGTCGATCCCGGCCAACATGATCCGCCTCGCCGCAGCCCGGCGGGGCGGAGACCTCAGCCGGGTCGACCTTGTCCTTCACTGGCCCGCACTGGAAGGCTATTCGGCGGCGCTTGCTGAGGACTTCAAGAACAGCTCGGCGGCGGCGGCGGTCGTCTACGCCACCCTCTCCCCCCGCGAGACGCCGCTCGATGCCAACGCCAGGCTCGACAGCGTGTACGCGCGGCTGTTCGTCGGCAAGCCGCTTTCCGGGCCGGCGGGGCTCGTCGGCCGCAGGCTCGGCGAGGGCTCGGGCTATGAGGCGGAGATCGTCTATTTCACGCCCGGCGGGCCGCGGCCGTTCGTTGCCCGCTGCCTTGTCGAGTCGACGGCGGAGGTCCCGGCGACCTGCCTGCGCGACATCGAATTCGGCAGCGGACTGACCCTGCTCTACCGTTTCGACCGCACCCTGCTCGATGAATGGCGGGGGCTCGACGCCGGCATCCAGACCCTTGCCGCGGGGTTCCTTGACGCCAACCCCTAGTCGAGGTCGATGTCGAGGATCGCCATGGTGAAGTTGTAGGAGAGGTCGCCGTCCTCGTCGTCGCGGAAGAGCACGCCGACGAATTCGTCGCCGATATAGACCTCGGCCGAATCGTTCTTCTGCGGCCGCTGGCGAACCTGGATCGACGGCAGGTTGAAACGGCGACGGAAAAACGCCTCGAGCTTCTGGATCTCCTGGCGATCCACGGTGTTCTCCTTGCCTCCGATCAGCCCGAAATATCGTCGGCGATCATTTGATCCATGACCCGCGCCGGTTCGGTTTCACCGGTCTTACCGACGAGTTTCGCCGGCACGCCGGCGACCGTCGAGTGTGGTGGCACCGAATGAAGCACAACCGAACCGGCGGCGACCTTCGAGCTTTCGCCGATCTCGATGTTGCCGAGGATCTTGGCGCCGGCGCCGATAAGCACGCCATGGCGGACTTTTGGATGGCGGTCGCCCGACTCCTTGCCGGTTCCGCCGAGCGTCACGTCCTGGAGAATGGAGACGTTGTCCTCGATGACCGCGGTACTGCCGACGACCAATCCCGTCGCATGATCGAGGAAGATGCTGCGGCCGATCGGCACCGCCGGGTGGATGTCGGCCTGGAACACCTCGGAGGCGCGGCTCTGCAGGTAGAGGGCGAAGTCGCGGCGGCCCTTCTGCCACAGCCAGTGGGCGAGCCGCTGGGTCTGGATGGCGTGGAAGCCCTTGAAGTAGAGCAGCGGCTCGATGCGCCGCTCGCAGGCCGGGTCGCGATCGTAGACCGCCGCGATGTCGCAGCGAATGATCTCGCCGAGTTCCGGGTTGTCGGCCAGCGCCTCACGAAACGTGCAACGGATGGTCTCGCCGCTGACCACCCGGTTGTCGAGCCGTTCGGCGATGCGGTGAACGACCGCGTCCTCGAGCCGGTCGTGATTGAGCACGGTCGCGTAGACGAAGCTCGCCACCGCTGGATCGCCGGCGACGATCGCCTCCGCCTCGTGCCTGATCTCGAACCAGATCGGATCGACCTGACGAAGGGCATCGTTCGGCTGCTGGGAAGCCTTAAGCGACATCAACCGACCTCGAACGGTGGGGTCAAAAACGGGTAGCAACCTAGCACATCCCCGTTAACGGCCGCCACCGAGCCTCGGCGCGGAACGCGGGTGCGGATGCCGGCCGCCTCGCCGATCGGTCAACCAGCGGCCGGCGCACTAACCACCTAAGCCGGGGCCGCGACTTTGCAAGTGCATGCGGCCCCGGCGCTGTCAGGGGCGCCGCTTGAGAAAATCGAGAACCCCGGCCTTGAACTGCTTGTCGCCGGTGGCGAGCATGTGGTCGCGCCCGACGATGTCAAGCACCTCGGCGCCCGCAATCAGCCGGGCCAGACCCGACGCCGAACCGGCCCTGCCATCCTCGGTGCCGACCGCGACCAGCACCGGGACGCGGATGGCGGCGAGCGCGCCGGCGGGGATCGCCCGGTGCTGGGCGCGCATGCATTCGGCGAGCGCCTTGAGGTCGCCGCCGGTGCGTGTCGCGAACGCGCGGTAGCCGCTCGCGACCTCGCTCGCCGTTCGGCCATCCTCGGCCTCCAGCGCCGCCGCGATCTCGTCCTCGTCACCGGTGGCCCCGATGAGCCGCAAGCCCATGCCGCCGATGACCAGCGCCCGCACCTTCGCCGGATGGCGGGCGGCGAGAACGGCGGCAACGCGCCCGCCCATCGAGTATCCCATGACGTCGGCGCGACCGACGCCAAGGTGGTCGAGCAGGCCGGCGCAGTCGGCCGCCATCAGCTCGAGGGTGTAAAGCGCCCGGTCATAGAGCTTGGCGCTTTCACCGTGCCCGCGAACGTCGATCGCGATTGCCCGCCGGCCGTCCAGCGTCAGCGTCTCAACCCAGCTGGTCGACACCCAATTGACCAGACTGTTTGACGCGAACCCGTGGATGAGAAGGATGGGCTCGCCGTCGCCAAGGTCGCGGTAAGCGATGTCGACTCCATCCGAGGAGAAATGCCGCAAGCCCGACCCCTTTCGACTGCGCGGCGACCCTACCCAATTGGCACCCACGCGGCTATTGTCCGCCGCGACAAGGCAGTCGACCGAGACCGGCGGACGATGGCAGACCACGTGGTTCCCCACTTCCAGAATGATTCCGGCGATCGCGTGGTGGCGATCGGCATCAAGCAGTTCATGTGCGTCGGCGCTTCGCCGCCCCACGACCATCCGCACGTCTTCCTCGACCTGGGCGACGACGCCGAGACGGTCTGCCCCTACTGCTCCACGCTCTACCGCTACCGCGCCGACCTCGATCCGACCGACACCGACCCGCCCGGCCATCGCGTCGGCGATCTGGTGGCCTGAGCCGGCCTCGCCTTTTGCCATGGGCGAAAGGCTTCCGATCCTGATCGCCGGCGCCGGCATCGGCGGACTGACCGCGGCGCTTGCCATCAACGCCAGGGGCCTATCCGTCATCGTCTGCGAGCGGGCCGAAAAGCTGAGCGAGATCGGCGCCGGCATCCAGATCGCGCCCAACGCCGGCCGCGTGCTCGCCGCCCTCGGCCTGGACAAGACGCTCGCCGCCGCCGCCATCGAGCCCAAGTCGATCGACGTGCTCGACGGGGCGAGTGGGCGCACTCTGACCTCGATTCCGCCGGGCCAGTTCCGCGCTCGCTACGGCTTTCCCTACCGGGTCATCCATCGCGCCGACCTCCAGTCGATCCTCGCCAAGGCCGCGGCACGAGCCGGCATCCGGATCGACTTCGGCGCCACCGTCGAGGGCACCATCACCCAACCGAACGGCCTCCTCGTCCGTCTGCGCAAGGTCAGCGGCGGCGACGTCGTCTCCGCCGCGGCGATCATCGGCGCCGATGGGGTGTGGTCGTCGTTGCGCGAGATGATTCCCGGCGCCGCCCAGCCGATGGCCACCGGCAGGACCGCCTGGCGCGCGATCATCTCGACCGATATCGCTCGCGATCTCGTTCCGACCGACCGGGTCGGACTGTGGCTCGGCCCCGACGCCCATCTCGTCCACTATCCCGTGGCCCAGGGCGCCGCGGTCAACCTCGTCGCCATCATCAGGGAGGCCTGGGAGAGGCCGGGCTGGAGCGCCCCCGGCAACGCCATTGAGCTCGGCGCCCGCTTCGCTGCCTGGTCGGCGAAAGCCCGCGCCCTGATCGCGGCGCCGATCTCATGGCAGAAGTTTGCCCTCCTCGCCCTCGATCCGGCCGCAGCCTGGGTCTCGGATCGTCTGGCCCTTGTCGGCGATGCCGCCCACGCCATGACGCCGTTCCTGGCCCAGGGCGCCGCGATGGCGATCGAAGACGGCTGGGTCCTCGCCGAAGCTCTCTACGGGGCGCCCGACATTCCCGCCGCGCTCCTCGCCTACGCCGAAGTCCGCCGGCCGCGGGTCGCCCGGGTCGCCGCCGCCGTCGCGGTGGCCGGCGACCGCTATCACTACGGCAGCGCCAAGGCCTTGGCGCGCAACGCGGCGCTCCGTCTTGCCGGACCCAGGCTTATCCTCGGGCCACACGACTGGATCTACGGCTGGCAACCCGCGCCGGCCGATCGCGGCGGGCCGCCAGCGAGCGCTGCGGTGGAGAAATGAACCGCAACCTCTATGCCCGCATCGCCGGGGTCGCCGATCTCCAAGCGACCTTCATTGAAACGCCGGACGGCCGTCGCCTCAGCTACGGCGACGCTTTTGCCCTCTCCGGCCGCCTTGCCCATGCGCTCAGCACCCGCGGCGTTGCCATCGGCGACCGGATCGCCGCGCAGACCGAGAAGACGCCGGAGGCGCTGATCCTGTACCTCGCCTCACTGCGTGCCGGCGCCGTCTACCTGCCGCTCAACCCCGCCTACACGCTTGCCGAGCTTGCCGACTTCATCGCCGACGCCGAGCCGCGGGTGATCGTCTGCGATCCGGCCAAACGCGACGGCATGGCCGACATCGCCGGCGGGGCTGCCGTCGAGACGCTTGACGCCGCCGGCAGAGGCTCGCTGATCGAGCTTGCGGCAGACCAGCCCGACGCATTTGCGACCGCCCAGCGGTCCGACGACGATCTCGCCGCCATTCTCTACACCTCCGGCACGACCGGTCGCTCGAAGGGCGCCATGCTCACCCACGACAACCTGGCGTCGAACGCCCTGACGCTGGTCCGCGCCTGGCGCTTCACCCACGACGACGTCCTCATCCACGCACTGCCGATCTACCACACCCATGGCCTGTTCGTTGCCACCAACACGGTGCTGTTCTCCGGCGCCTCGCTGCTGGTTCTGCCGAAGTTCGATGTCGAGGCGGTCATCCGGGCGATGCCGCGCGCCACCGCGCTGATGGGCGTCCCGACCTTCTACACCCGGCTCTTGAAACACCCCGGGCTCACCCGCGAGCCAGCCGCCGGCATGCGCCTCTTCATTTCCGGCTCAGCTCCGCTCCTCGCCGAGACCCACCGCACGTTTCGCCAGCGCACCGGCCACGCCATCCTCGAGCGCTATGGCATGACCGAGACCAACATGAACACTTCCAATCCCTACGACGGCGACCGCGTCGCCGGGACCGTCGGCCCGCCGCTCGCCGGCGTCGCGTTGCGGATCGTCGACCCGGAGACCGGCGCCGAGCTGCCGGTCGGCCAGCCCGGAATGATCGAGGTGAAGGGAGCCAACGTCTTCAAGGGCTACTGGCGGCTGCCGGAAAAGACCGCCGCCGAGTTTCGCCCGGACGGCTACTTCATCACCGGCGACCTCGGCGTCGTCGACGCTCGCGGCTATGTCTCGATCGTCGGCCGCGCCAAGGACATGGTCATTTCTGGCGGACTGAATGTCTACCCGAAGGAAATCGAGGACGCGATCGACGCCCTCCCCGGCGTCGTCGAGTCAGCGGTGATCGGGGTGCCGCACGCCGATTTCGGCGAGGGCGTGGTCGCGGTGGTCGTCGCCGAGCGGCCGGGCGCCACCGAAGAGGCGACGATCCGGGCGGCGCTTCGCGACCGCCTCGCCGGGTTCAAGCTGCCCAAACGGGTGGTGATGGTTGACGAGCTGCCGCGCAACGTCATGGGCAAGGTGCAGAAGAACCTGCTTCGCGAGCGGTATCGGCGGCTGTTCAGTTAGCCGTGGCCGGTTACCCTTCGCCTGCCCCCTATCGGGCGGAGTGGCCGGGTTTCGTCGGCTTCTTCAACAGCTGGTAGCCTTCCGGGTTGAGGCGCGTTTGGCGGGCCGGCGCCGCGGCAGGCCCACGCTGCGCGCCCTCCGGCTGAGCCTCAGGAGCCGGATCCTGGCGCGTCCGGTTGGCAAGCGTGGCGCCGCGCCAGCGCTCGACCACCACGTCGATGAACTTGTCGTCGACGCTGCGTCCGAAATCCGAGTCGGCCGAACTGACCGCCTCGCTTTTCGGTAGCGCCTCGGGCGGCAGCTGCTTGAACCTGAGACGCGTCGGCACCGACACGCCTTCGCCGAACGCGAACACCTCGCGCGTACCGAGCGACGGCAGGAAGCTCAGAAGATTGGCGGCTGCATCGGAGATGGCGTGTCGGACGAGCGCCTGGTCGCGTTCGTTCGACATCCGCATGACGAACAGCGTGCTGCACTGGGAGATGATGGTCGGGTCGAGTTCGGCCGGGCGCTGGGTCACCAAGCCAAGGAAGACGCCATATTTGCGGCCTTCTTTGGCGATCCGCGAGATCGCCCGCCGCGTCGGCCCGAAGCCGATGGTGCGGTCGGCGGATGCATAGCGATGCGCCTCCTCGCAGATGAACAGCAGCGGCAGCGCGCCGTCGCTCCACAACCCGAAATCGAAGGCCATCCGGCCGAGCACCGAGACGACGGAGTCGACCACCTCCGCCGGGAATCCCGCCAGCTGCATGATGGTCATCGGCCGGCCGTTTGTCGGCAGCCGAAAGAGCTGGCTCAGCGCGCTGGACATGGTATCGCCGCCGACGTTGGCGTTCTCGTACATGAAGGCGTAGCGGGGATCGTTGGCGACGCTTTCGATGCGGGCCAAGAGCTTGTTGTAGGTCGGCCGCACGGTCCGATATTCGAGCTTGCCCATGCGCTCGTCGATAAGCGCGATCAGGTCGGTCAGGCGGTAGGGCACCGGCGTGTCGACGGTGTAGCCGGCGCTGCGCGCGTCGTTCTTCCGATACGGTGTGCGGTCGCCCGGCTGGCTGTTGCCGTAGAGCCGCCGCGCCAGGGGAATCAGCTCGGCGAGAACCTCAACCTCCTCGTCGAGCCCCGGGCGGCCGCGGAACACGACGTCGATGGTCTCTTCGAAGTTGAACAGCCAGAACGGCAGCTTGAGGTTGGCCGGGGTAAGCACCTGCGCCCGGTCGCCGAAGCAGGAGGCGTACTCGTTGTGCGGATCGACCAGGAAGATCCTCAGATCCGGCCGTTTGGTCAGGATCTCGCGCAGAATGACCGCGACGCCGCTCGATTTGCCGACGCCGGTCGTACCGAGCACGGCGAAATGCTTGCTCAGCATTTCGTCGACGTTGACGTGGGCTGCGAGGCTGGCGTCCTGCTGCAGGTTGCCGATATCGATCGTGTCCGACCCCGAGACGTCGTAGATGATCCTGAGGTCGTCATGGCTCATCGCAATAGCGGCATCGCCGATCGCCGGGTAGATCGTCACGCCGCGCGAGAAGCGCAACGTTCCGTTGGCCGCCAGCCTGATCTCGCCCATGAGATCGAGCAGCGCCGTGACGGTGAAGCCCTGCTCGCGGGCGAGCGGTAGCGTCTGGATCGTCGCGTCGGTCACCACGCCGACCACCGTCTTGGCGGCGCAGCGGATGCCGATGAAGCGGCCGACCGTTGCCCGCGCCTCGTCGGGCTCGTCCCAATTGACTTCCGGCAGTCCGATCGTCGCCTGCGAGCCGCGCACGGAGAGCACGCGCCCGATGATCGTCTCGGGCTGCGCAAGGGGAAGCGCTTCGGCGGTCGACGAGTGTGTCACGAGCCAGCGCCCCCGGCCGCAGTTGAGCCTGTTGGTGCCAGTTGGCGGGAAACCATCAACGAAAAATGTACCAGCCGAGGCTTGAGCTTCGGTTAATCGAACGGATCGAATGAGCCTAAAATTGGCGGATTGATTGCACTTGCCGCTGCCTTACAACCACCGGTACCGCCGCCGCCGTCCCCCGCTCGTCCCGATTTCTCAACCATGGCCCTGAGCCTGGCTCGGTCGAAAGCCGCCCACGACGTCAACAGCGACGATACTGGGTGGCTCCGGCCAATCTAAGACGCCAACAACCAGCGCACCAGAGTCTCACTCCGGCAGGCCGGCCTTTCGCAATCGGAGCTCGTGCAAGCCGAGCGGATTGGGGGTCTGCGGACCGGCGCAAGACCGGCTGCGACCGTGGTGCGGACGGCCGGGATCGAACCGGCACGGGAGTGACCTCCCGAGGGATTTTAAGTCCCTTGCGTCTACCAATTCCGCCACGTCCGCGCTGATTTGCCGTGTGCGGGGCGTGAAACTAGCACGTTGCCAGCGCTGCCACCCCTGCTGTCATCGCCTGATGAAGGATGCGGACACCTCGGCGTAGTCGGGATGCCAGCGCGACAGCGGCGGGCGGTTCTCGACGATGTCGCCGGCCGCCCACAGGACTCGCCGGTTGTCGATCACGGTGGTGACCTCGTTGTCCGGGCAGATGATGTAGAAGTCGCCGCGCTCAACCGCCGCGAGCATCCGGTCGACCACCTGGTCGGGCCACCAGGCGCCCGCCGGCTTCTCGCCACCGCCGCGCGCGGTCAGCCCGGTGAAGGTCCAGCCGGGGACCAGCAGATGGGCGGTGACCTTGCATCCGGGGGTGTTGCGGAGAACGTGCTGTAGCCCCTCGGTCACCACCTTCACCCCGGCCTTGGAGACGTTGTAGGCGGTGTCGCCCGGCGGCGTGGTGATACCCTGCTTGGAGCCGGTGTTGACGATGACCGCCGGGCTGCCCTGAGCGATCATCGCCGGGACGAAGGCCTGGACGCCGTTGATCACACCCCAGAGGTTGGTGCCGATCACCTTCTGCCAGCCGGCGTAATTCTCCAGCGGACTCCCGCCGCCGCCCCTGCCGGCGTTGTTCATCAGCACCGCGACCTCGCCGAAGGCCGAATAGACGCGCTGCTTGAGCGCCTCGACGTCTTCGTTGCGGCTGACGTCGGTGACCATCGAAAGCACCTCGCCGCGGCCGTCGGGCGCCGCCGCCGCGATCTCGGCCGCCGCACGGTCGAGCGCCGCGTGATCGAGATCGGCGATCGCGACGCGCATCCCCTCCGCGGCGAAGCGCTTGGCGGCGGCCAAGCCGATGCCGCTGGCTCCACCGGTGATGACCGCCGCGCGACCGGCGGCAAACGCGAGATGACCCGTCATTGGGCTGTTCTCCATCGCTGACTGACGGCGCCACAAGGGCGACCGACACGGGCGACATTAGCGCCCGGACGTGGCAAACAGAACCTGTGATGCCGCGCTTCCCAGCCACGATCGCAGCAGGCGCGGCTCGCGCGCCCATACCGGGCACAAGCTCAAGATGGCCCCGCCAGATTAGTTTTCGGGCACCTGATTTCACCGCCGAGACCCATTTCAAAACGCCGCTGACACGCCGCCGGAATCCGCTAGGATGGAGTTCGCGCCCGGAGGACCGGCTGGCGAACATGCGACCTCGCTTCCGCGGTCTGGTGTGGGCGTTGCCGCTTGCGGCAGCGATCATGCTTGCACAGGTGAACGGCGCGCGGGCGGGCCTGCTCGCCTGTTTCGAAGCGCTGGCGCCGCTTGAGGCGGCGAAAAAAGCGGCGGAAGTGGCGGCGAAAGCCGGAAGCTGTTCGGCCCAGGCCACCGGCGACCCGGTGATGGCGATGACCATCGCCGCGCTGACGGCGGCCGCCATGGGCGGCGCATTCTCGACCACCGACCAGTGCAATGCGCTCATCAACGGCGTCGTCGGCAAGCTGGTGGCCGAGGCGCTGCTGACGCTGCCGCTGCCGGACGCCGCAAAGAATCTGCTGACGGCCTACGTCAACGGCTCCACGCCCATGACCTTCCAGCAGATCGCCGCGGCCGTTCCCGCCCTCAATGTGGTGATCGCCTACATCCACTGCGGTTGCGCGGTCGCCGGCGCTCCCGGCGAATTTGCCAAGATCGCCAAGCAGTACGCCGCGGCCGCGGAAAGCTGCGCCAGTTTCGCCTCCGATGCGATCAACACGTTCGCCAGCGGCGTCGGCAGTCTCGGCGAGGACATCCACGAGGCCCTCCACGGGCCGTCGATGAAGCCGGGCGTCCAGCAGGAGCAGACGTGCTGGCTCGAAATACTACCCGACGAGGTGTGGACGACCACGCCGATCCACACTGACCCGGGGTTCCAGTGCAATGTCGTGCGCTGCCAGCCGGGACACGTGGTCATCAAGAAGACCACCACCGGTGGAACGATGAACAAGTGCTCGGCCAAATGCCCAGACCCGATCAAGACGTTCCAGTCGGGAGGCAAGTGCTACTGGACGATCGACTCCAAACCCGTGGACAGTGTCTGCACGCAGGTGCCCGGAGTGGTGCATTGCTGCGCGGACGGCCAGCGGGTCCTCCAATGGGGTGTCTGCTCGCCGGCGTGCGTCCAGGGGATCCAGTACTGGAGCATCCCGGCCGGCCAGTGCAAGAACTGCCGGCCCGGTTGGTACCCGGTTTACCAATCCTCAAACAGCAGCATCGGCGTGTGCGCCGAGTGCCCGAGCGGACAGACCTACAGTTTTTCGTCGAAGCAGTGCGAGCCGCTGAACTGTCCGCCACCGCTCGGTTATTTCGATCCCGCGCACCCGCACGCCTGCTCCTACTGCAAGCCCGGCCAAGTCTATTCAGCCGCGACCGGCCGGTGCCAATGTAGCGAGGGCACCTTCGCCAAAGGCGACAGCTGCGCCTGTCCAAAGAACGCCAACAAGCAAATTTCTGCCGCGACATTCACTTGCGCCTGCCCGCCGGGCTCCACCCTCGATACGGACAAGTTCGCCTGTGTTTGTCCGGCCGGCCAGCAAATGGTGATCAAGGCCATCCAAGGGTCCAACTATTCCACCTGCGTGAGCCTGAATCCCGCTGCGCGGACGCCCACCAACAAGCCGCCGGCCCTCGTGTGCCGAGCGGGAACCCATCTGGTGAACGGCCTGTGCGTCCCGAACACCCCGCCGCCCGCGCGCGTCGTGCCGCGGCCGCTGCCGTCGGCGCCACGGCTTCTGCAGCCGCCTGCGGTGATGGCGCCGCCACCCCAGCCCATGCCGCCACCGCCGGTCGCACCAACGATGCTCCGCTGCCCGGCCGGGACGGTCCCGAACGCGACGCGCACGTCCTGCATTCGCGTACCGGATCAGCCGACTCAGTTCCTGCTGCCGCCGGGACTCCTGGTGCCGCTCCTGCCGCCGCCGCCACCACCGCCGCCGCCGGCACCACGCATGATGGTCCCGGCACGCTGACGCCGGGACCGCTCGGCCAAGACCGATCCTCGGCGTAACGTTCACCGGAGGGATGGCAACGGACGAGTTCGGCGGTCGGTGAAGCCGCCCCGCTGCTCGAGACTGCAGTCGGTCAGCCCGCGGCGTCCGGCGCGATCGGCGGCTGGAACGAATAGCCCATGTCCCAGGGAAAGTAGATCCAGGTGTCCTGGCTGACCTCGGTGACGAAGGTATCGACGAGCGGCCGCCCGGCCGGCTTGGCGTACATCGTCGCATAGTGGCACTTCGGCACCATGTCGCGCACCAGACGCGCGGTCTTGCCGGTGTCGACCAGGTCGTCGATGACCAGCACCGCCTGGCCCTTGCCGCCGGCGAGATCGACGATGTCTTTGCCGACCGACTTCAGCACCTGCAGTCCGCCCTGCTCCCTGTACTCGTGGTAGGAGGCGATGCAGACCGTCTCGATCAGCCTGATGCCGAGCTCGCGGGCGATGATCGCCGCCGGCACCAGCCCGCCACGGGTGACGCAGACGATCGCCTCCCAGCTCCCCTGCCCCGAGAGCCGCCAGGCCAGCGCCCGCGCGTCGCGGTGGAACTGGTCCCAGGAAACCGGGAACGCCTTCTCCGGCCGCGGTTCCAACATCGTCCCCTCCATGTGGCCAGGATTCTCGAAGTCACCTTCCGATAGCGCTTGACTTAGCACCAACCACACCGGGCCGGCGATCCACAGGATTCTGCGGCGTGCCCGGCCGTTCATCCCGCCCCGGAACGGTCGGGTGCCAGCGCTCGGGTTCGAGGCTCCGCTGCGCGGAGCACCGCACCATGAGGCGGTTGGCTTGCTCCATGAGCGGCGACAGCGAAAGCCCACAGCTCGTGGAGACCGCCCGCCTCCTCACTGAGGTGCGAGGCCGCGCACGCGGCCGAGCCTCGAGGGACGCGCCGGCGTCGATCCGGCGGAATTTCATCGCCGCCCGCCTCAGCGCCCGAGCCTTGCCTTGACCTCCGCCAGCATCGCCTTGACCGCGGCTTCTGCCGCGTCGAGGCGCTTGGCGTCGCGCGAGCGAAGCACCAGCGTGGTGGTGAAGCCGACGCCCTCCTCAAAGGTCGGGTAGCTGCCGATCGCAACGTCGGGGAAGCGCGACTGGACCGCGCCGAGCGGCCCGCCGATGTCGCCCTCCTTGAGGCCGGCCGGCAACGACCGCGACATCATCCTGGCGCCGGTCTTGAGCCGCGGCGCCAGCGCCGCGAGCATCGCCTGCATGATCGCCGGCACCCCGGCCATCACATGGACATTGCCGATCGAGAACCCCGGCGCCTTCGACACCGGATTCTCGATCAGCTCGGCGCCGACCGGCATCCGCGCCATCCTGAGGCGCGCCTCGTTGAGATCGGCCTTGGGGATGCGTTCCATGAGCAGCGCCACCGCCCGCTCGTCGACATCGATCGGCACGCCGAAGGCCCTGGCGATCGCGTCGGCGGTGATGTCGTCGTGGGTGGGGCCGATACCGCCGGTGGTGAAGACGTGGGTGTAGCGGGCCCGCAGCGCGTTCACCGCGGCGACGATCTCCGCCTCGACATCGGGGACGACGCGGACCTCGCGGAGGTCGATGCCGATACCGGTCAGGACCTCGGCGATGTGGCCGATGTTCTTGTCCTTGGTTCGCCCCGACAGAATCTCGTCGCCAATGACCAGGATGGCGGCGGTGACGACATCGCCGTCGGCGGCGCCGGTCGCCTCATCCATCGCCTCGCCCACCCACGTATGTCGCCACCCTCAATACGGACCACCCGCCGTGAAAACCACGCGATTGTTGACCGCATAGAGGAGGCAGATCTGGTTGGGGTAGGTCGTCTGACAATCGGTGAAGCCCTGGGCTGTGGCGGCGAAGAGATTGTCGCCACTCCGCCACAGCCAGCCCCCGGTCGGCGTCACGACCAGCACCCGCGGCCTGGTCTCGGCCCGATAGGCCTGCAGGAGACGCTGGTCGGCGAGTGGAACGAAGGGCACGCGGCCGGCGTCGAACGTCTCCGGCTGGTCGGCAAGCTGCGAGGGCTGCTCGGGGAGCCCGCCGTCGGCGGCGCGTGCATCCTTGCCGTTGATCGACACGATGAAGCAGGGCGAACGGGCGAAGTACTCGCAGGACTCCAGCGCCTGGCGCGCCAGATCGCCGATATTGAAGAGATCGGTGCCCTTGGCCGCGGACCGGTACGCCCAGAAGTCGCCGCCTGGCGCGCCGGCAAAGACCAGGGCGACGGCGGCGCCGGATTTGTACTGGGCGATCGCCTCGCCCAGCGCCTTGCGGGTGTTTTCGCTGAGCCAGCCGTATTGAGCCGGGTCGGTGTCGACCTCGCCCATCGCGACAATCGGCGGCCACGATGCCGAACGGTCGGCCAAAGCCGGCGTCATGCTGACCGCGAGACCGCAAACAACAAGACCAAGCCACCCGAGACCCTGCCGCGGCAACATGCTCACCTCCACCACCCTTCGCATCGAACCGGACGAGGACGCTCCATTGGACGCGCCTTTGGCACGCCCTGCAAGCGGGTGGCGTACCCCCTCGCCCACCGGCGCAGGCGATGCTAAGCGGTCTCCATGCGCTTTGCCGCACCGCTCGCCGAAGCCCGCTTGATCCGGCGCTACAAGCGCTTTCTCGCCGACGTCGAGCTGCCGGGCGGCGAGACGGTGACCGTCCACTGCGCCAACCCCGGTGCCATGACCGGTCTCGCCGAGCCGGGCATGCGGGTCCTGTTGTCGAAATCCGGCCGCCCGACCCGCAAATTCCCGTGGTCGTGGGAGCTGGTCGTCGCCGACGGGACGCTGGTCGGCATCAACACGGCGCACCCCAACCGGCTGGTCGAGGAGGCGCTCGGCCTTGGCGCCATCGCCGAACTCGCCGGCTACGACCGCCTCAGGCGCGAGGTCGCCTACGGCAGGAATTCCCGCATCGACCTCCTCCTGTCGGGCGCCGGCCGCCCCGACGCCTACGTCGAGGTCAAGAACGTCCACCTGTCGCGGCGGCCGGGCCTCGCCGAGTTTCCCGATTCGGTGACCGCCCGCGGCACCAAGCACCTCGCCGAGCTTGACGACATGGCCGCCGCCGGCCATCGCGCGGTGATGCTCTACCTGATTCAGCGGAGCGACGCGGAAGGGTTCGCGCTCGCCCGCGACGTCGACCCGGCCTACAGCACCGCCTTCGACCGGGCGCGCGCCGCCGGCGTCGAGATGCTCGCCTACGCCTGCCGGCTAAGCTCCACCGAGATCACCGTCGCCGGCGCCGTGCCGATCGTTGGATGACCGAGGCCGCGCCACCGCCTTGCACATCCGCCGAAAGCCGCCATATCTTCGCGGTCATGGTGAACTACGTCGAAGCCTCCCTGGCGCCGCTCAAGAACGACGGCCAGATCAAGCTGCACGGCGCCACCGGTTTCGCCGGCATGCGCCGGGCCGGCCGCCTCGTCGCCGAGTGTTTGGACGCGCTCGAGGACATCATCGCGCCGGGTCTGCCGACCGAGGAGGTCGACCGCTTCGTCCATTCCTTCGCTCTTGCCCACGACGCGCTGCCGGCGACGCTTGGCTACAAGGGCTACATGAAGTCGACCTGCGTTTCGATCAACCACGTCGTCTGCCACGGCATCCCCAGCCAGAAGCCGCTGCGCGACGGCGACATCGCCAACGTCGACGTGACG
>JBBDMC010000144.1:0-10932 GCA_040878485.1 Bauldia sp.
CGAGGGCGAACTGGGCCTCGCGGGCGCCGCCCTTGGCGGCAAACTGGTAGCAGTTGGCCGCTTCCCGGTAGTCACGCGGCAAGCCGTAGCCGCCCTCGTAGATGAGGCCGATCAGGGTCTGGGCGGCCGCGTCGCCGGCCTCGGCGCGTGGAATGGCGAGGCTGAAGGCGGAGAGGTAGAGGCCGCGCTGGAAGGCGCCGTAGGCGAGATCGGCCCCGGCGGCGCCCTCCGCGGGGGTCGAGAGCGTGGTCGCGGGAGCGGCCGGCGAGGCCGGGACGGGCGGTTGCTCCCCGGCGGCGACGCCCTGGCCTGCCGGCGGCGGTCCTTCGGCGGCGGCGTCAATCTTGTCGACGGCGGGGACATCGAGCAGCTCCGGCATGGCGGCCGGCAGCGGTATCGGCTGCTCGCCGGCCGGCGCTTGAGGCGGCGAAGCGACGGGAGGCACGGACGGCGGCGGCGGTGAGGCGACCAGCGGCGGTGCCGTCGGCGCCGTGGCGAGCGGCGGCGCGGGGGGTGCGGCGTCCAGTGGCAGCGACTGACGCACCGACATCTGAGGCCGCAAGCGGGGCAGGGGCGGCGTCACCGGCTGCAGCGCCACCGGCGCCGTCGCACCCGGAATGGTGGCCGGCGGGGTGAGAACCATCGGCGCATCCTGGGCGTGCGCGGCAAGCGCCGGCAGACCGATGAGGACGGCGATGCCGATTGCGCGGCGAGTCATGTGACGGCCTCGGCGACGGCGTCGAGGTGCCGGCAAGCTTCGGCGACGGCGGTTGCCGGCCCGCGCTCGTGCCCCCAGACGGCGCGCGACAGGGCAACGAACGGGATCCCGGCCCGCGCCGCCTCGCCGACGGAGGCAAGCGAGCGGGCGCCCATGACCAGCGCCGGAATGACGGTGATCGACGACCACCAGGCGGCGAGCTCCAATGCCGGCGCGAAGATCCGATCGCCGCCGTCGCCGTCGAGGCGGCCGAAAAAGACGTAGTCCGGCTCAGCCTCGCCGGCGAGCAAGGCGTCGTGGCGCGACTTGACGCCGGCAGCGCCGGCAATGCGGTTGGGGTGAAGCGCCGCGACGGCAGCGGCGAGGTCGACCGGTCCGCTGTCGATGTGGACGCCGTCGGCGCCGGTCCGTTGGGCGATCCGGATGTCGTTGTGGATGAGGGCTGCGACGCCGCGGGCATGGGCGAGCGGCACCATCGCCTCGGCCTTGGCCTCTAGGCCCGCCGGGTCATCCGGGTTGCCGGCGATGATCAGCGAGGCGACGTCGCCGCCGGATAGGGCCTCGGCCAGCATCCCGGCCGAGGCCTCGACATCGCCGCCTGCCGGCATCACCAGGCAGAGGCGACAGCGGGTGTCGATCTCATTCGCCATGGACTCTTTACGTCCGGCTGCCGCAGGGGTCCGGGCGCCAGGGCACTTCACCTTTTCACGCGAAACGGAGCCGGCCCGGCTCATGCGCCTCGCGGCTAAATATAGAACATTCTGAAGCGCTTTGGCTGCCTTCATGCGGCCTTTTCGAGCTTCGGCTCCCACTTGCCCATGGCGGCGAGGCTGTTCATGCGGGCGCGGTGGAGGAAGGCGCGCTGGGCCGCCGCCACGTTGGCGGCCTTCCCGGCCCATGTCTTCATCGCTGCCGCCTGGAGGGCGCGACCGTAGGAGAAGGTAAGTTTCCACGGCAGACCACCGACCTGGTTCATGAGCGAGAGGTGCTCGGTCGCCAGCTCGTCGGATTGGCCGCCGGAGAGGAAGGCGATCCCCGGCACCGTGGGCGGGACGCATGTCTTCATCAGTCTGATCGTCTTCTCGGCAACCTCCTGCGGCGAAGCCTGCTTCGACGCGTTCTTGCCGGCGACGACCATGTTGGGCTTCAGAACCATGCCCTCGAGCCTGACCTTGGCGAGGCCAAGCTCGGCGAAGACCGCCTTCAAGGTTTTCTCGCTTGCCGCATAGCAGGTGTCGGCGTCGTGGGCGGCGACTGGCCCGTCCATCAGCACTTCCGGCTCGACGATCGGAACGATGTTCGCTTCCTGGCAGAGCGCGGCGTAGCGGGCGAGGGCGTGGGCGTTGGCATGGATGCAGTTGTCGGTCGGGACGCCGGGGGCGATGTCGATCACCGCCCGCCATTTGGCGAAGCGGGCGCCGAGTTTGTAGTACTCGGCCAGCCGGTCGCGGAGATTGTCGAGACCCTCGGTAACTTTCTCACTCGGCGAAAGCGCCAACTGCCAGGCGCCCTTGTCGACCTTGATGCCGGGAATGGCGCCGGTGGCGGCGATCACGTCGACCAGCGGCGTTCCGTCAGCCGCCTTCTGGCGGATTGTCTCGTCGTAGAGGATGACGCCCGAGACACAGTTCCGCATCGCTTCGTCGGTGCGGAACAGCATCTCGCGGTAGTCGCGACGGCTGTCGGCGGTCGAGACGATGGCGAGCTTCTCGAACCGCTTGGTGATGGTGCCGGAGCTTTCGTCGGCGGCGAGAATCCCTTTGCCTGGCGCGACCATGCGGGCGGCGATGTCTTCAATGCGCTCGGCCATGTCAGGATTTCCCGTTTTCGCAGTCAGTTTTGGGCGGGTTTATAGCGACTGGCGCGCAACTTTCACATAGCAGGCGGGCACCGCGAAGCGCGCCCTGCGACCATATCAGGCGCGCCGCCGCAGTACCCCCGCGCCGGGCAGCGCCTTGCCCTCAAGCCACTCCCAATTTCCACCGACGAACAAGTCACTTGGCTAAGAATATGTGCGGAATTACGACGCTTATTGCGTAATAAATCCAATGGACGATGTAAGAGTACGCCAGACCATTGTGCGCGCGCAAGATAAGATATGGGAAGAAGAGCCCGAATGCAGCGGCCGAGATTGCAAATCTGACCACATAGCCGAAAGGCACTCCGCCAAAGGCGAGAAGTATGTGCATACTTCCAAAAAGAATTGCGCAGTAAAGCGATATTCTTCTGATGTTGTATTTCCGGTCCGCGAAAGCCAAAACCAGTGCAACGATAAGAAGTTGTTGAAAAAGAATGTCGACGGATTTGGGCAAGAAATATGATTGGGTGACGCCGACGATCTCCGGCGGGTTCCACTTTTCTCTCCAATCTATCGTCGGCAGCGCGGGAATGACGTATGCGGCGAACAGCACGAATGCGGCGAAGCCGAGGGACCAAATAGCATAACTTGTCAATCGGCTCTCGAAGGTGGTCCATTTGACATACAGCGGCCACGTTGCATACAGCGGCCAGAACGTGATGACGGCAATTCCAACCCAGAATCCGTAATACAGCGTGACCGCGACCGAGCCCGCATTGTAGCTGGCCGGCACGCCGAACGCCGGCAACAGAACGTAGAATCCGACGTCGGAAACGACCCATATCGCCGCAATCTGGGCGAGCGTCCATCGAAGATCAAACTGTGGCGGGCCCTCCACGTCGGCAGCAGGATGGTTGGACACTTCAGACCCCCGGCGCGCGGTTGGGCGCACTAACCAGAATGTCATCGACGCAAAGCATCATACCCGCCGCCCGCGGTCATGCCCTCAATGCCGCAGCACCTCGACGCCGGGGAGGGCCTTGCCCTCCAGCCATTCGAGAAAGGCGCCGCCGGCGGTTGAGACGAACGAGAAGCCTTCGGCGGCGCCGGCGTGATGGAGGGCGGCGACCGTCTCGCCGCCGCCGGCGACGGAGAGGAGCTTTCCGGCCCGGGTGCGCTCGGCGGCGTGGCGGGCGGCGGCGACCGTCGCCTTGTCGAACGGCGGCACCTCGAAGGCGCCGAGCGGACCGTTCCAGACCAGCGTCGCCGCCTTGTCGATCCAGGCGTTGACCGCGGCGATCGACTGCGGGCCGACGTCGAGGATCATCTGACCGGCGGGTACGGCGTCGACGGCGATGGTCTGCGATGCGACGCCTTCCTTGAAGGCGGCGGCAACGACCACATCGACCGGCAAAACGATGTGGTGGCCGGCTTTGTCCGCGGCGGCCATGATGCGCTTGGCGGTATCGGCGAGATCGGGCTCGGCCAGCGACAGCCCGACGGCGACGCCCTGGGCGAGGAGGAAGGTGTTGGCCATGCCGCCGCCGATCACCAGCGCGTCGACCTTGGCCACCAGGTTCTCCAGAACATCGATCTTCGACGACACCTTGGCGCCGCCGATGACGGCGACAACCGGGCGCTTCGGGTTGGCGAGGGCGGCTTCCAGCGCCTCGATCTCGGCCTGCATGGCGCGGCCGGCGTAGGCGGGCAGCCGGCGGGCGACGCCTTCGGTCGAACCATGGGCGCGGTGAGCGGCGGAGAAAGCGTCGTTGACGTAGAGGTCGCCGAGGCTCGCAAGCGCGTCAACGAAGGCAGGGTCGTTCTTCTCCTCGCCTTTGTGGAAGCGGGTGTTTTCGAGCACGAGCACCTCGCCGTTCTTCATGGCGGCGACCGCCGCATGGGCTTTGTTGCCGATGCAATCGTCGGCGAAGGCGACCTTACGCCCGATGATCGCGGCGACCGCTGGGACGATCGGCTTCAGCGACATGGCGGGCACAGGCTCGCCCTTCGGCCGGCCGAAATGGGCAAGCAGGATCGCCTTGCCGCCGGCGCCACAAATCTCGCGGATGGTGGGGGTGACGGCGCGGATGCGGGTGTCGTCGGCAACCTTGCCCTCAGCCATCGGCACGTTGAGATCGACGCGGACGAGGACGCGCTTGCCCTTCAGTTCGCCGGCGTTGTCGAGCGTGCGGAAGGCGGTCACGGGCCAATCGTCCTGCCGGATCTAGACATGGACCCGACGAAACAGGGTCGGGTAGTCGACCACGAGGCCCGTCGTCGTCGACGGTGAGGTCGACAGTGAAGCTGCGGTCGACTGCCTCGTAGCGATAAAGCCGCTGCCGCTCAAGGCAGAGGTAGCGCTGCCGATCGACGGCCGGGGCGCAGGTCGTGAATGGGACATAGAGCATCCTGAACTCGGTCGCCCCCATTTCAGGAGAAAGCTCCAGGCGGCGGATCGGCAGCGTATTCGTGAAAGGCGAGCCGGCAAGATCGATGTCGATGCAGCCGTCAAACTGTGCCAGGCCGCGACCGGCCTCGTCGATCCACGACCCGGCCCCATCCGAACTGAGGTGAAGCCCACGACCGTCGGTGGTCTCGATGTCAAGGGTCAAGGCGGTCCACCTGGAGTCCAGGATCATGCGGTACCGAACACCGTAGGGAACGCCGTCGCGGTCGCCGATCACGACGCCATCGGCGAGGATCCCCTCATCAGCCTGGTCGAGGTCCAGGTGCTCCAGGCCGTTGTCGTGCTCAAACCGCCAGCGGGCGGTCAGTGGCGCGAACGGCCGAAAGGCCATCGCCGGGCACCGGGCCTATCCGAGCTTGCCCATGGCGACGGCGGTGTCGGCCATGCGGTTGGAGAAGCCCCACTCGTTGTCGTACCAGGTGACGACGCGCACAAAGGTGCCGTCGATGACCTTGGTCTGGTCGATGGCGAAGGTCGACGAGGCCGGATCGTGGTTGAAGTCGGAGGAGACCAGCTTCTCCTCGGTCCAGGCGAGGATGCCGGCGAGGCGGTT
The DNA here is from genome assembly GCA_040878485.1 of Bauldia sp. Taxonomy (GTDB): domain Bacteria; phylum Pseudomonadota; class Alphaproteobacteria; order Rhizobiales; family Kaistiaceae; genus JBBDMC01. The sequence continues at coordinate 5,537 of JBBDMC010000144.1, forward strand.
CGACTTCGCCGCCTCCTTGACCGCGGCGTTGACCTCCTCGGCGGTGGTCGGCCGCCTGGCGACGAACTTGAAATCGACCAGCGACACGTTCGGTGTCGGAACACGGATGGCCGAGCCGTCGAGCTTGCCCTTGAGTTCGGGAACCACCAGCCCGATCGCCTTGGCGGCGCCGGTCGAGGTCGGGATGATGTTGAGCGCGGCGGCGCGGGCCCGGTAGAGGTCCTTGTGGAGCGTGTCGAGGGTCGGCTGGTCGCCGGTGTAGGAGTGGATGGTGGTCATGAAGCCGCGCTCGATGCCGATGGCGTTGTTGAGCACGTAGGCAACCGGAGCCAGGCAGTTGGTGGTGCATGAGGCGTTGGAGACGACGACGTGGTGCTTGGCGAGCTTGTCGTCGTTGACGCCGTAGACGACGGTGATGTCGGCGCCGTCTGAGGGTGCTGAGACCAGCACCCGCTTGGCGCCGGCCTTGAGATGGGCCGAGGCCTTGTCCTTGGCGGTGAAGATGCCGGTGCACTCGAGCGCGATTTCGACGCCGAGCTCCTTGTGGGGGAGCGTGGCGGGGTCCTTGATGGCGGTCACCTTGATCGGGCCGCGACCGGCGTCGATCGTGTCACCGTTGACCTTGACCTCATGGGGGAACTTGCCGTGGACCGAGTCGCGGCGGAGCAGGTGGGCATTGGTCTCGACCGGGCCGAGGTCGTTGATGGTGACGACCGTGATGTCCCTGCGGCCGGATTCGAGAATGGCGCGCAGGATCAGGCGGCCAATGCGCCCGAAACCGTTGATGGCAACCCTGACAGTCATGGTCTCATCTCCAGATCGCGATCAGGCAAGCGCCGCAAGTCGCTCCAGGGCCGCGTCGGCGGCCGCCGCGGCGGTTATGCCAAACTTCTGATACAAATCCTTGTAGGGTGCGCTGCCGCCGAAACCGGTCATGCCGATGAACAGCCCGTCATTACCGATGATGCGGTCCCAGCCCTGACGGACGGCGGCCTCGATGGCGATGTTGACCGGCGCCTCGCCGACGATCGACGCCTGGTAGTCGTCGCTCTCGGCTTCGAGCAGCTCGAAACAGGGGACCGAGACGACGCGGGCGGCGTGCCCGGCCTTGACGATCAGCAAGCGTGCGGCAACGGCGATCTCCACCTCCGAGCCGCTGGCGAAGAGCGACACGGCGGCGTCGCCGTCGGCCGCAACGATCTCATAGGCGCCGCGGGCGCAGAGGTTCTCCTCGACGAACTCGCGGCGCAGCGCCGTCAGGTTCTGCCGGGTCAGCGCCAGCACGCTCGGACCGGAACGGCTTTCGAGCGCGAGCTGCCAGCACTCGGTCGTCTCGGTGGCGTCGGCCGGGCGGAAGACCTTGAGGTTGGGCATGGCGCGCAGCGCCGCCAGGTGCTCGACCGGCTGGTGGGTCGGGCCGTCCTCGCCAAGCCCGATCGAGTCGTGGGTCATGACGTAGATCACCCGCTGGCCCATCAGCGCGGCGAGGCGGATCGACGGCCGGCAGTAGTCGGAGAATATCAGGAAGGTGCCGGAGTAGGGGATGATGCCGCCGTGGAGCGCCATGCCGTTCATGGCGCCCGCCATGCCGTGCTCACGGACTCCCCAGTGAATGAAGCGGCCGGAAAAATCGCCGGGCTTGATCTCGGCAAGGCCCTTGGAGCGGGTGTTGTTGGACGGGGTGAGATCGGCCGAGCCGCCGACCGTCTCGGGGACGGTGCCGTTGATGACCTCGAGCGCCAGCTCCGACGCCTTGCGGGTGGCGACCGTCGGTGCCTCGGCGGCGAGCTTCTTCTTGTGGGCGGCGATGGCGGTTGCGAAGGCCGAGGGGAGGACGCCGCGTACGCGCCGCTCGAACTCGCCGCGCCGGTCGCTGTTGAGCGCGGCAAGGCGCCGCTCCCAGTCCTTGCGCGACTGGCTCGCCTTGAGGCCGGCGATCCGCCAAGCGTCCCGGATGTCGGCGGGAACCTCGAAGGGTGGCCACGTCCAGCCGAGCGCATGCCGCGCGCCGGCGATCTCGTCCTCGCCGAGGGGCGTGCCGTGGGCGGCCGCCGTGCCGGCCTTGGTCGGCGCGCCGAAGGCGATGGTCGTCTTGCAGGCGATCATCGACGGCCGCTCGCTCTTCTGCGCCGCCTCGATGGCCTCGGCGATGGCGCCGGGATCTTGGCCGTCGATGCCGACCGCGCTCCAGTTCGCTGCATGGAAGCGGGCGACCTGGTCGCCCGACTCGGCGAGCGCCAGCGGTCCGTCGATGGAGATGCCGTTATCGTCGAAAAGCACGATCAACCGGTTGAGCCTGAGATGGCCGGCGAGCGAGATCGCCTCGTGGCTGATCCCCTCCATCAGGTCGCCGTCGGAGGCGATGACGTAGGTCCGGTGGTCGACGAGGTCGGGCCCGAACTCGGCGGCGAGGATGCGCTCAGCGATCGCCATGCCGACGGCGTTGGCGAGGCCCTGGCCGAGCGGCCCGGTGGTGGCCTCGATGCCGCCGGCGTGACCGTGCTCGGGGTGGCCGGCGGTGGCCGAATCGAGCTGGCGGAAGCGCTTGATCTGGTCGATCGTCATGTCCTCGACGCCAAGAAGATGGAGCACGGCGTAGAGCAGCATCGAACCGTGGCCGGCCGACAGAACGAAGCGGTCGCGGTCGGGCCACTGCGGATCGGTCGGGTCGAACTTCAAGTAACGAGTGAACAGGACCGTGGCGACGTCGGCCATGCCCATCGGCATGCCGGGATGGCCGGACTTGGCGCGTTCGACCGCGTCCATGGCGAGCGCGCGGATTGCGTTCGCCATGCGCTGGTGTTTGGCAAGGTCGGTCATCGTACGATCGTCGGTCCGGTGCCGGGTGTTGGGGATCGCCGTGGGCCCGGCCGCTGCCGCCCTATCGCCGCGCGGCCAGGCCGCGCGCTGGCGACCGGCCCGGCGGGGCGGACAGACATAGCAGTTGACATAGGCGAGTCAATCGCGCCCCGCCGACCATTGACGCGTCAAGTCGGCGGCGCCTAATCTCGCCTCCCACGGCCTTGCCCGGCTCGCCTGCCAATGGGCCAACAGCGTGCGAACAGTCGCGGCAGGTCGTCTGTGGTCGGTTCGGCTCGTTGCGGTGCGGTGCATGCCGGGGTCTGTTGCCATCGACAACGCGGTCAGGCGACTGGAGGCGGCGCTCGAGCTGCTCGAGAGCGCCGTCGAGCGACGACTGGAGAACGCGCGCGAAGTCACCGGGCTGGAGGGCGAACTCCACCGTCTCGGTACCGATCGTTCGCGGCTCGCCCAGTCGCTCGACTCGGCGGAAGCGCGCTCGGCGCGCCTGGAGGAGGCCAACCGCGAGGTGTCGCACCGCCTGGTGGCGGCGATGGAATCGATCCGCGAAGTGCTCGCCCGGCACGGCGGCTAAACGGAAGGTCGGCAATGGGCCAGGTCAACGTAACGATCAGCGGCAAGAGCTATCGCATGGCCTGCGACGACGGCCAGGAGCAACGCCTGACCGCCCTCGCCGAGCGCTTGAACGCGTCGATCGAGCAGTTGCGGGAGCGCTTCGGCGAGATCGGCGATCAGCGCCTGACGGTGATGGCGGCGATCACCTTCGCCGACGAGCTTGCCGAGACCAGCCGACGACTGCGCCAACTCGAAGCGACGGTCGCCGGCCTGGAAGAGGCCCGCGCCGCGGTCGTCGAGCGGCAAGCGGCGGCGGAAGGCGACGTCGCCGACGCGATCGGGGCGGTCGCCGAACGGGTCGAGGCGATGGCGGCGCGACTGTCGGGAGCCAACGGCGCCGACGGCGGCTGAGCGTTGGCGTCCCCTGGCGTGCTGCTGCGGCCGGCCCTATATTTGACGGTGGCGAGGCTGTGGGGCCCGGCAGGAATCTAGCATCCCCGGGGCCTTACGATCCTAAAGGGAGCTGTCCCTGGGCGGGCCCGTGGGCCCATTCAAACGGCGCCCACCTACGCTGTAGGTCTCCGGGATCGAACACTCCACCGACCCTGCGGCTTCGCATTCACCCCGCCGACAATCAAGACCACCCGATGGACCGATCATTCCCGACAGCGCTCGCCAAGACGGCCTTGCGCGGTGAAGCGCTTGGCCGGCGCGACGGGCTCGATCCGTCGGTCAGGCAGGCCGCCTCCGCGGCGATCGCAAGGCGTGCCGTCGCCGTCGCCGTGGGGGCAAGGCCGACCTGTCTCGCTACCTACCTCCCGGTGCGCAGCGAGGTCGATCCGGGCCCGATCATCGACTGGGCGCTCAACAGCGGCATCGACGTCGTCCTACCGGCGGTGGTCGACGCAACCACGATCGTCTTTCGCCGCTACCGGCCGGGCGACGCGCTGGCGAACGGCGGCCTCGGGACGCTGGCGCCGGTCCGCGAGGCGCTGACCGCCGACCCCGATCTCATCGTCTCGCCGGTCGTCGCCTTCGACCGCACTGGCGCCCGCCTCGGCCACGGGCGCGGCTACTACGACCGGGCGATCGCGATGCTGCGCGCCCGTGGGCGTCGGCCGCTGTTCCTCGGCGTCGCCTTCGCGGTCCAGGAAGTTGTCACTATCCCCAGCGATCCGCATGATGCGCGCCTCGACGTCGTGGCGACCGAGAACGAAACGCTGGACTTCCGCAAGACGGCTTGAGGCGAAACGGTGCGGCTGCTGTTCCTCGGTGACCTCGTCGGGCGCTCCGGCCGCACGGCGGCGATCGAGCGTCTTCCGGGACTCATCGCCGACAATCGCCTCGACTTCGTCGTCGTCAACGGGGAGAACGCCGCCGGCGGCTTCGGCATCACCGAGGAAATCCTCAACGCGGTGCTTGGCGCGGGCGCCGACGTGGTGACCACCGGCAACCATGTCTTCGACCAGCGCGAGGCGCTGGTGTTCGCGGAGCGTCAGGAGCGATTCTTGCGGCCGGTCAACTTTCCGACCGGGACTCCCGGCCGCGGCGTCGGAATCTACGTTGCCCGCAATGGTGCGTCGGTGCTGGTCATCAACGCCATGGGGCGGCTGTTCATGGACCCGCTCGATGATCCGTTCGCGGCGATCGACAAGGAAATCGCCGCCTGTCCGCTCGGCGAACAGGCCGACGCTATCGTCGTCGATTTCCACGCCGAGGCGACGAGCGAGAAGCAGGCGCTCGCCTACCACCTCGACGGGCGGGTGACGTTGCTGGTGGGCACACACACGCACGTTCCGACCTCCGATTACAGGATACTGCCCGGCGGCACCGCCTATCAGTCCGATGTCGGCATGTGCGGCGACTACCAATCGGTGATCGGCATGGAGCCGGAGGAGCCGCTGAGGCGCTTCCTGCGCAAGGTCCCGGGCGAGCGTCTGTCTCCGGCGGAGGGTCCGGCAACGGTCGCCGGCCTCGCCGTCGAGGTCGACGATGCGAGCGGGCTGGCGACCGCGGTGGCG
>JBBDMC010000144.1:10942-21350 GCA_040878485.1 Bauldia sp.
GCGGACATGTTCGGCATCCGGTTCGAGGGGCATCCCCAGCCGGTGAAGCTGCTGCTGTCCGAGCCGTTCGAGGGACATCCGCTCCGCAAGGACTTCGCGCTCATGACCCGTGAGGCCAAGCCCTGGCCCGGCGCGGTCGAGGGCGAGGATGCTAGCGGGCTGGGGACCGCGGTGGCGCCGCTGAGGCTTGGCGGCGTGGTCAGCGAGACCGTCCCTGCCTTCTGGCGTTGATCGCCCTCCGTGCTAGAGTGATTGTCCGCCAGAGGGTCAGTCTGTATGCAGCCTGACATACTGTTCATCCACGGTGCCTTCACGCGCGCCGCGCGCTGGGACGCCTGGGTGTCGTACTTCACCGCGGCCGGCCACCGCTGTGTCGCGCCGTCGCTGCCAGCGCACGATCCGCCGGACCCACAGGCGCTCGCCGGTCTCGAGTTCTCGGACTACCTGGCCGCGATCGCCGCCATCCACCGCCAGTTCGACCGGCCGCCGATCGTCATCGGGCACTCGATGGGCGGCCTGATCGGACAGCACCTGGCGGCGAACAACGATTGCGCGGCGCTGGTGCTGGTGTCTTCGACGCCGCCGTGGCCGGCGCGCGGAACACGCTTCGCGCTGCCCTATGTGCTGCCCTACGCGCTGCCGGTCCTCGCCGGGCGTCCGATCCGCGCCAACCCCGAGGCGGCGATGAAGCTCGTCCTGCACGACCTGTCGCCACAGGAGCAGGAGGAGCTGCTGCCGATCTTTGCCTACGAGTCGGGAAAGGCGTACCGGACGGTGGTCTTCGGCCGGGCGTCGCTTGCCGAGGGCGCGGTGCGCTGTCCGGTGTTGTGCATCAACGGCAGCGCCGACCGTCTCCTATCGCAGTCGGTCGGCGGGCGACTGGCGGCGTTCTATATGGCCGACCACGTCGTCTTCCCCGGTCTCGGCCATTCGCTGGTGGCCGGTTCGCTGGTGGGGACGGTGGCCACTGCGGTGCGCGACTGGCTCGGCCAGCTGGGCCTCGCGGCTGTGGCGGGCGAGGCTTCCGTTCGCGGGGCCGCGGTCGTATGAGGCGGCCGATCAATGCCCGTCGAGCGGCCCGACCGCGCCGCCGGCGGCGCGCCGCCAGCGGTTGCCCGCCGGAGATCGAGATGGCCGGACATTCCCAGTTCAAGAACATCATGCACAAGAAGGGCGCCGCCGACGCCCGCCGCTCGAAACTCTTCTCCAAGCTCGCCCGCGAGATAACCGTCGCCGCCAGGCTCGGCGGTCCGGACCAGGCCATGAACGCCCGGCTGCGCCTCGCCATCCAAAACGCGCGGGCCGAGAACATGCCCAAAGACAATATCGAGCGGTCGATCAAGAAGGCGATGGGCGGGGAGGCGGAGGACTACCAGACGGTGCGCTACGAGGGCTACGGCCCCGGCGGCGTTGCCATGATCGTCGAAGCCCTGACCGACAACCGCAACCGCACCGCCGGCGCGGTGCGCTCCTACTTCACCAAATACGGCGGCTCGCTCGGAGAGACTGGTTCGGTCGCGTTCATGTTCCATCGGGTTGGCGAGATCGCCTACCCGCCAGAGGCGGGGAGTGGCGAGACGGTTCTGGAGGCGGCGATCGAGGCCGGCGCCGAGGACGTCGAAAGCGGCGACGACGGCCACGTCATCACCTGCGCCTTCGCCGATCTCGGGGAGGTGAGCCGGAGGTTGGAGGCGGCGCTGGGTGAGGCCGCGACGGTCAAGGCGGTGTGGAGGCCGCAAACGGCGACGAGCCTCGATGAAGTGAAGGCGGCGACCCTGATAAAGCTGGTCTCAGCGCTCGAGGACGACGACGACATCCAGGACGTCTACTCCAACTTCGAGGTCGCCGACGAGGTCCTGGCAAAGCTGACGGCGGCGTAATGCACCGGCTGGCGCGATCGGCCGCGGCGGTCATCACGGTCACCGCCGCCGCCGGGGTCGTGCTCCTCTACGGCGATTTCGTCGCCGGCAGGAGCGGTGCGGCGCTGCTGTGGAGGTCGATCGATTTCTTCTCCTTCTTCACCGTCGAAAGCAACCTCCTGGTCGCCGGGCTGACGGGTGCGTTCGCCCTCGCCTCCGGGGCGCGGGGCGCGACGCTGATCAAGAGGCCGGCCGTCGCCGGGGCGGCCTCACTCTATATCGCGGTCACCGGCGTGACCTACTACGTGCTGCTCAGCGCCATCTACCACCCGGTGGGGCTGGGGCTGCTGGCGACCAACCTGCTGCACTACGTCGTTCCGCCCGCCTACGTCGCTTTCTGGCTAGTGTTTGTGCCGAAGGGCGCGCTCGGGCTGCGGGCGGCCGCGGCCTGGCTGGCCTTCCCGATCGCCTATGCCGCCTACACGCTCATCCGCGGGCCGTTTGCCGGCTTGTATCCCTATCCGTTCATCGACGCGGCGGCGCTCGGCTACGCCGGAGTGCTGCGCAGCGTGGCCGGCCTCATCGTCGGCTTCGCGCTGGCCGCAATCCTGATCGTCGCGCTCGACCGGTTGATGGGACGTCTGCGCCGAACGTGATCGCTAGCGCAGGACGCGGTCGAAGGCCGGCAGCGAAGTGATCGCGGCGAGCGCGATGACGGCGTAGGCGAGCTGGCGATAGCCGGCGCCGGCAGTGTGCCCGAAGAGACGCGATCCGGCGTAGAGGGTAGGGAACGGTCGGGTCGCGGCACTGTAGACCGCCGACGATGGCCTTCCCAGCCGTTCGGCACTAGGCCTTGTCTGCCATGAGGTCGCCGATTCGCATCCTCGGTGTCGATCCCGGACTGAGGCGCACCGGGTGGGGAATCGTGACGGTCGACGGCAACGCGCTTTCCTTCCTGGCCGCCGGGACGGTCAAGGTGCCTGCCGAGGGCACGCTCGCCGAGCGCCTCGCCGTGCTTGCCGAGGGCCTTGCCGAGGTGGTGCGCGCCTGGCGGCCCGAGGAGGCCGCGGTCGAACAGACCTTCGTCAACCGCGACGCGGTGGCGACGCTTAAGCTCGGTCAGGCGCGCGGCGTCGCGCTGCTCGTCCCGGCGCAGGCCGGCATCGCGGTTGCCGAATACGCGCCGAACGCGGTCAAGAAGGCAATCGTCGGCGCCGGTCACGCCGAGAAGGTCCAGATCAGGGCGATGGTCCGGGTACTGCTGCCGCGCGCCAACTTCGACAGCGACGATGCGGCCGACGCACTGGCGATCGCCATCTGCCACGCGCACCACCGACAGTCGGCCGCGTTGCGGGTGGCGATGGGCGGGCGTTGAGCAGCTACGAGCTGGCACTTGTTCACCAAGTGTTCTACCATTCCGGCTCTCAACCTGGGCGATCGCAATGCGCGTCAATGCAAAGGGACAGGTCACAATACCGACTCGCATCCGCCAAGCGACCGGACTTCATCCAGGCGTGGAGGTGGAGTTCAACTATGATGGTGGGGAGGTGACATTGCGGAAGCGAGTGCCGGCGAAGACGCCGGTTGAACGCGGTCGTAAAATGCGCGAATGGCTGGAAACGTTCCGTGGTAGCGGGACGGCGAACCGCCATCTGACTACCGACGAGATCATGCGGCTGTTGCGTGGCGATGACTGAGCTGCTCTCCGCCAGAACCCGCAAGAGCGATCTGCCTCTCAGAGACTTTGTGAGTCTTTGTCGTCGCGTCATCAATCATCAGGCGATGATTAGGAACCGGACAAAAAGGCGTTCCTAATGATCGGCAAGCTCAGCGGCGTCATCGATTCCTACGGAGAGGACTGGTTGATCGTCGACGTCGGCGGCGTCGGCTACCAGGTCTTCTGCTCGGCGCGGACGCTGATGGCGCTGCCGGCGGCGGGGGAGCCGGTGACGCTGGCGATCGAGACCTATCTGCGCGAGGACGTGATCAGGCTCTACGGCTTTCAGAGCGACCTCGAGCGCGAGTGGTTCCGCCTTCTGCAGACGGTCCAGGGCGTCGGGGCGCGGGTGGCGCTCTCGGTCCTCGGGACGCTGAAACCGGGCGACCTCGCCACCGCCATCGCGCTCCAGGACAGGGCGACGCTCGCCCGCGCGCCCGGTGTCGGCAAGAAGGTCGCCGAGCGGATCGTGGCGGAGCTTCGAGACAAAGCGCCGGCCTATTCGAGCGCCGACCCGGCGGTCGTTCATCTCCAGGAGGACCTCGCCGAGCATCGGGCGCCGCGTCCGGTCGCCGAGGCGGTGTCGGCGCTGGTCAATCTCGGCTACGCCCAGATCCAGGCGAGCGCCGTGGTTGCCGCCGCCTCGCGCGCGGCCGGCCAGTCGGCCACGACCGAGGACCTGATCAAGGCTGGCCTCAAGGAGCTGGCGCGGTGAGTTCGATTGCCAGTGTTCACCCAGCCAACCGCTTCCGGGCTGCCTCCGCGAGGAAGCGGGAGCGGCTTTCTCCTTCGGCGGCGGCTGCCCGATCGATGCGGGCCAGCAGGGTTTCGTCGAGCGAGACATTGACGCGGACCGATTTGCCCGGAAGATCGAGGTCGACCGTCGTGACCAAGACAGCTTCGGCGAAATCATCGGCGAGTTGGTGATCGGCGCGGATCGTGTCGAGGTCGCGGATCGTCGGCGGCGCCATCCCGGCCTCGAGCAAGGCCGCCACATGAGTTGTGAGGGCTTCACGGCCGCGGCGCAGGACTTCGACAAGCGTCCGTCCGCCAGCGACGCAGCCCGGAAAGTCCGGAAAGGAAATGCCGTAGACACCGGCCTCGCCATGAACAAGCGCAACGATTGTCGCCATGTCCCTGCTCTTTTGCCGGTCGCTGTGGCCGTGCGGCTACCACTGCCAGCCGGCCACCCGGTAAATACCGCGCAATGTCCCGATAGGTATCTCGCGGACCCCGGCATCGATCGTCACCACGCCACGGCCGGGCTTGACGAAATTGCGGTGGTCACCCCATCCCTTGCGCTCGGTCCAACCGTCGTCAACCAGTCTGCGGACGACATCTCTCGGCCTTACGGTCGAGCGTTTCGCGTCCACCGAAATCTCACCACTCGTTGTGTATCCAATACACACTTTCCGGATGCGGGACAAATTCTCTTCGAAGCCGACCCGCGCGAAGACATGATCAGACACCTCCAGGCGGACCTCAAGGCTGGCCTCAAGGAGCTGGCGCGGTGAGCGGCGACATCCGGCTCGAGCCGGTGACTGACGCGGGCTGGCTCGACGGCTTCATCGGCGAGCATTGGGGGAAGCCGGGCGTCGTGACCCGCGGGCGTCTGTGGAGCGGGCGCGACCTCAGGGCGATCCGCGCCATGGAGGGCGACGACCTCGCCGGGGTGGTGAGCTGGCGACCCGATCCCGCCGACTGGGAACTGATCAGCCTCAACAGCCTGAAGCCTAACCGAGGCATCGGGACACGTCTGACGGACACCGCCGTCGAGCTGGCGCGCCGGGCCGGCGCCAGGCGTTTGTGGCTCATCACCACCAACGACAATCTCGATGCGCTGCGATTCTACCAGCGGCGGGGGTGGCGGATCGTGGCCGTGCACGTCGGGGCGATCGGGGAAAGTCGGCGGATCAAGCCGTCGATCGCCGAGATCGGCGCCTACGGCATCCCGATCCGCGACGAGATCGAGCTGGAGTACCCGCTGTGACCCGCGTCGTGTCGCCCGAGGTCCGCGACGACGACGCGCCGGACGCGACGCTGCGTCCGCAATACCTGTCCGAGTTCGTCGGCCAGGCGCAGGCGTGCTCCAACCTCAAGGTCTTCATCGAGGCGGCGCGGTCGCGCAAGGAGCCGCTTGACCACGTGCTCTTCGTCGGACCGCCCGGTCTTGGCAAGACGACGCTCGCCCAGATCGTCGCCCGCGAGCTCGGCGTCAATTTCCGCGCCACCTCGGGGCCGGTGATCGCCAGGGCCGGGGACCTGGCGGCGCTGCTCACCAACCTCGAGGAGCGCGACGTTCTGTTCATCGACGAGATCCACCGCCTGTCGCCGGCGGTCGAAGAGATTCTCTATCCGGCGCTCGAAGACTTCCAGCTCGATCTCATCATCGGCGAGGGGCCGGCGGCGCGCTCGGTCAAGATCGGGCTGCAGCCGTTCACCCTCGTCGGGGCAACGACGCGACTGGGGCTGTTGACGACGCCGCTGCGCGACCGCTTCGGCATCCCGGTCAGGCTCAACTTCTACGAGGTCGCCGAGCTGGAGCACATCGTCAAGCGGGGGGCGCGCATCCTCGGCGTGCGTCTCATCGACGACGGCGCCAACGAGATCGCACGGCGCTCGCGCGGCACGCCGCGGATCGCGACGCGGCTGTTGCGGCGGGTGCGCGACTTCGCCGGCGTCGACAAGGTCGACGCCATCGACGCCGGCGTCGCTGACCGGGCGCTGGCGCGGCTCGAAGTTGACACGCTTGGCTTCGACGCCCTCGACCGGCGCTATCTCAAGCTGATCGCCGAAAGCTTCGGCGGCGGTCCGGTGGGGGTGGAGACCATCTCGGCGGCGCTGTCGGAGCCGCGCGACGCGATCGAGGAGATCGTCGAGCCGTTCCTGATTCAGCAAGGCTTCATCCAGCGCACCCCGCGGGGGCGGCTGATCACGCCGCAGGCCTTCCGCCACTTGGGGCTCGACGCGCCGGCCGCGGTCGCGCCGCAGTACGGGTTGTTTCCCAACGGTGCCAATGACGGAGAGTGAGCGGTGGCCCGACATTGCCGGCCGGATCGAGGGCGGCCGCCACATCCTGCCGGTCCGCGTCTACTACGAGGACACCGACGCCTCGGGCCTCGTCTACCACGCGAGCTACCTGAGGTTTCTGGAGCGCGGCCGCTCCGATTTCCTGCGCTTGATAGGAATTCGCCACGACACGCTGGCGGCGGGCGCCTACGGCGAGCCGCTCCTGTTCACCGTCCGCGGCATGACCGTCGACTTCCTCAGGCCGGCGCGGCTCGACGAGGTGATCGAGGTGGAAACGCGACCGGTCGAGATCGCGGGAGCGCGGGGCACGCTCACCCAGACGGTCAGTCGCGGCGAACACACGTTGGTCCGGGCGCGGGTGACGGTGGCGCTGGTCAACGCGGCCGGCCGTCCGCGCCGGCTGCCGGCGGAGTTGCGCCGGCTGCTCGTTGCTTCGCAGATGAGTTAACGCCCCGTTAACTCTGACAGCCTTAGCAATGCCTGGTTTTTGGGGTCGCCGACGCCCTCGTTTTGACAAATTTGAAGGCGACAGAGCCGGGCCGAAAAGGAAGCCCGGCCAACCACTTGTAGAAGCGTGATCAGGCGGACCCGGCGGCCGCCGAGGTGGTGAGCGTGCGGTCGGCGCCAAGCGCGCCACGCCGACGATATCCAAGAGGCCAGGACTCCATGCCCGACGATGCGGTGACGCAAGTAATCCTCGCCGTCCCGAACACCGAAATTTCGCTGGTGGCGCTGTTCCTGCAGGCCCACATCGTCGTCAAGGCGGTCATCGTCGGCCTCCTCGTCGCCTCGGTGTGGACGTGGGCGATCATCTTCGACAAGGCGCTGCTCTACAGCCGGGTCAGGCGCCAGATCGACCGCTTCGAGAAGACCTTCTGGTCGGGGCAGTCGCTGGAGGAGCTCTACCGATCGCTCACCGGGCGTACACCAACGGCAACCGCGTCGGTGTTCGTGGCGGCGATGCGCGAATGGAAGCGCAGCTTCGAGTCCGGCGCTCGCTCGCCGATCGGCCTGCAGACCCGGATCGACAAGGTGCTCGACGTGACCATCGGGCGCGAGACCGAGCGCCTCGAGCGCCGGCTCCTGTTCCTGGCCACCGTCGGATCGGCGGCACCGTTCGTCGGGCTGTTCGGCACCGTGTGGGGCATCATGACGTCGTTCCAGGCGATCGCCGCATCCAAGAACACGGCGCTGGCGGTGGTCGCCCCCGGCATCGCCGAGGCGCTGCTCGCCACGGCGCTCGGACTGCTGGCCGCAATCCCGGCGGTCGTCGCCTACAACAAGCTGTCGAGCGAGGCGAGCAAGATCGGTCAGCGGCTGGAAAGCTTCGCCGACGAGTTCTCCGCCATCCTGTCGCGCCAGGCCGACGAAGGAGCCTGAACCGTGAGCCCGTCAAGCGGCGCCGGAGGCTTCAGGGCGCTGAACCGCCGCCGCCGCCACCCGCGCCTAATGAGCGAGATCAACGTGACGCCGTTCGTCGACGTCATGCTGGTGCTCCTCATCGTCTTCATGGTCACGGCGCCGCTGCTCTCGGCCGGAGTCCCGGTCGACCTGCCGGAGGCTGATGCCGAACCGCTTGCCATCGAGAAGGAGCCGATCACGGTGACCGTCGACACCGAGGGCCGGATCTTCGTCAGGGACGACGAGGTGGTGCTCGGCGACCTGGTGGCGAAGATCAACGCGATCTCGGCCAACGGTCTCGACGAGCGCATCTATGTGCGCGGCGATAAGGCAGCGAGCTACGGGACGATCATGCGGGTCATGGGCACCATCAACGGTGCCGGGTTCCGCCGCATCGCGCTGGTCGCGCTGGCGGAACCGGAAGGCTGATCCGCCCATGCGTTCCGGACTCGCAGTCTCGGTCGCCGGCCACACCCTGCTCATCGCCTGGGGCCTCTTCTCGCTTCCGGCGCCGAGCCCGCTCAACGCCACCGAGATCGAGGCGATCCCGGTCGATTTCGTCGAGATCAGAGACGGGACGAGCCTGCCCAAGGGGCTGCAGACGGCGGCTCTGGTCGAGAAGGTGACGCCGCCCGAACCGGCAAAGAAGCCGGAGGAGCCGCCGCCGTTGCCGAAGCCGACGCCAGCCAAGCCCGAGCCGCCGCCTCCGCCGCCTGTGCCCGAGCCGCCGGCGCCTCAGCCGGCACCCGAGCCGGCGGCGGCGCCAGCGGCGACCCTGCCGGCCGAGCAGCAGGCGGCAGCGCCGGATGAGCCGGCGGCCGCGCCGCCGCTCGACCGCGTTCCGGAGCCGCGGCTGAGGCCGAAACCACCGAAGCCGGCCCCTGAGATCACCAAGAAGCCCAAAGACAAAGAGTTCGACGTCGACCAGATCACGGCAATGCTCGACAAGCCATCGTCGCCGGCAAGCCAAACGCCGCCTGACCTACCGGCGGCGTTTGGAACGGCGTCGGGGTCGCCTGACGCCAAGATGACCGAGAGCGAGCTCGACGCGCTACGCGCCCGCCTGGCGCAGTGCTGGAGCCCGCCGCTCGGCTGGACCGATCCGTCGGAAGTGCGGGTCGTCCTGATGGTCCATCTCAACGCCGACGGCTCGGTGAACGGGGCGCCGCAGGTGGTCGAGGCGCCGGGCGGACGCTATGCCCAGTTGGCGCCGGAGAGCGCGGCGCGCGCGGTGCGGCGTTGTGCGCCCTATATCCTGCCGCCGGAGAAGTACGACACCTGGAAGCAGGTGAGGGTCACCTTCGATCCGACCGACATGAGTGGCGTCTAGGAACGCCGACAGAGGCCATGGAAACAACCGGAACGCCTGCGACGGCCACGATCCGACGGCTGGCGGCCGGCCTGCTGGCGTTCGCCGCCCTGACGAGCCCGGCGGCCGCCCTGATCGAGATCGACATCAACCGTGGCAACGTCCAGCCGCTGCCGATCGCCATCACCAACTTCCTAGGCCAGGGCGCCGATGGCCAGCTCGGCGTCGACATCGCGGCGGTCGTGGCCGCCGACCTTGGCCGGTCCGGCCTGTTCCTGCCGCTCGACCAGGCGACGTTCGTGCAGAAGACGGCCGATCCGCAGCAGACGCCGCGGTTCGCCGACTGGCAGGTGATCAACGCCCAGGCGCTGGTGACCGGCGCCGTCGCCCGTCAGGCCGACGGACGACTGCGCGCCGACTTCCGTCTGTGGGACGTGTTTGCCGGCCAGCAGATGGCCGGCCAGCAGTTCTTCACCAGTCCCGACAACTGGCGGCGGGTCGCCCACATCATCGCCGACTCGATCTACCAACGGCTGACCGGCGAGGAGGGCTACTTCGACACCCGCGTGGTGTTCGTTGACGAGACCGGACCGAAGGACAAGCGGGTCAAGCGCCTGGCGATCATGGATCAGGACGGCGCCAACCTCAGGTACCTGACGCGCGGCAACGACCTGGTGCTGACCCCGCGCTTCAACCCGTCGAGCCAGGAAATCACCTACATGTCCTACGGCAGCGACGGGCCGCGGGTCTACCTGCTCAACATCGAGACCGGCCAACGCGAGATCGTCGGCGATTTTCCGGGAATGACGTTCGCGCCGCGTTTCTCGCCCGACGGTCAAAAGGTAATCATGAGCCTCCAGCAGGAGGGAAACGCCAACATCTTCACGCTCGATCTGAGGTCACGGCGGACGACGCGGCTAACCGACGGCGCGGCAATCGACACCAGCCCGTCGTATGCGCCGGACGGCGCGCTGATCGTTTTCGAATCCGACAGAGGCGGCTCGCAGCAGCTCTACGTGGCGGGCGCCGACGGCTCCAACCCGCACCGCATCTCGTTCGGAAGCGGGAGCTATTCGACGCCAGTGTGGTGGG
>JBBDMC010000145.1:0-19293 GCA_040878485.1 Bauldia sp.
CCCCCCCCCCCACGCCATGCGCCGTTGGGTCGAGGCAACCGGGGTCGACGGGTTTCGCTTGGACCTGGCGGCGACGCTCGGCCGCACCGACGCCGGCTTCAGTGCCGAAGCGCCGCTGCTCAAGGCAATCGAGAGCGATCCCCTCCTCAAAGAGTGCGTGCTCATCGCCGAACCCTGGGACGTCGGAGGCGGCGGCTATCAGCTCGGCAGCTTCCCGTCGCGCTGGAGCGAGTGGAACGATCGCTTCCGCGACGACGTGCGAGGTTTCTGGCGCGGCGATACGGCCGGCACCGCGGCGCTGGCAACGCGTCTCACCGGGTCGTCGGACATCTTCGGTGGGCGACGGCCTGCAGCCGGCATCAACTTCATCGCCGCCCATGACGGCTTCACCCTCGCCGATCTGGTGGCCTACGAGCGCAAGCACAACCGGGCCAACGGCGAGGGCAGCCGCGACGGCAACGACCAGAATCTTTCCTGGAACAACGGGGTGGAAGGCCAGACCGACGACCCGGCGATCTCAGCCGCGCGGCGGCGGGACATCCGAGCCTTGCTGGCGACGCTGTTGGTCGCCCGCGGCACGCCGATGCTGACCGCCGGCGATGAGTTTGGCCGCACCCAGGACGGCAACAACAACGCCTACGCCCAGGACAACCCGATCACTTGGCTCGACTGGGCCAATGGTGACGCGGCCCTGGTTGCCTTCACCGCCCGTTTGGCGGGGCTGCGCGCCGCCCACCCGTCGCTGTCGGAGGATCGCTTCCTGACTGCCGCCGCGGTCGACGAAACCGGCGTGGCCGACATCGTCTGGCTCAAGCCCGACGGCGAGATGCGGGCCGAGGACTGGCAGCGGGCGGGCCGCGTGCTCGGCATGGCGCTCTACACTCCGAGGCCCGCGGCGGCGCCCGGCGACCGTACCGTGGTGTGGATCAACGGCGGACTGGCTGCCGCCGACGTCTGGCTGCCGAGCCTGCCGACGGGCCTTGAATGGCGGCTGGAGGTCGATACGGCCGATCCGCGACGGGCGCCGTCGCCGGCCCTAGAGCCTCTATCCCTGCCGCCTCGCTCGGTCAGCGTGTTTGCCGCGGAACGGCGATCGGCGGCCGGGCGGTCTGTAGCTTGATCGGCGGGGCGGTGCGCGAGTCTTGCCTCGAAATCACCGAGGAACTCCGACAAGGCGGTCAGTCGGTCGTTTCGGGACTCCGGTCCGGACACAGCAGGACTCCCGAACAATCAGGTCGGCCTGAAGTTCGATGTGTCGGCTTCGCTCGCCGGCGCGGCCAGAGATCCGTTCCAAGAGCAGTTGTGCGGACAGGCTGCCGAACGTCTGGGCGGGTTGATCCATCACTGTCAGGAATGGCGACAGCACCGCCAGGTGCTCCACGTCGTCGAAGCATACAAGGCCCATATCCCGGGGGACCGAAAAACCGCGTTCGCGCAGGGCTTGCATCGCGCCGACCGCGCTGACGTTGTTGACCGCGAAAATCGCCGTCGGCACGTCCGGCAGCGCCAGGATCTGCTGCGTGGCGCGATACCCTCCGATGCGGTCGACGGTCGCGTGGAAGATGAGGTCGGCCGAATAAGGGATTCCCGCCGCTTGGAGCGCCTCCATGTAGCCGTGCAGGCGTTCGCGACCGGTCGACACATTATCATCGGAATCGGTGATGTGGGCAATCCGGCGATGGCCGATGCTGATCAGGTGCTCGGTAAGGCGACGCGCGCCGACCACGCTGTCGCCCTTGACCGTGTCGCAGTCGAGGCCCGGGATCGCACGGTCAACCAGGACGAACGGGAACCCATCGCGTATGAGTTGCACCAGGCTCGCCTTTGACCGATCGCTGGCCGGAGCGATCAGCAGGCCTTCGACGCGATGGGAGACCAGATCGTTGACGTATTCGCGCTCGAGCCTCAGGTCGCCTTCGCTATTGCAGACGAGCAGTCGGTACCCGGCCTTGCGTGCCGTCATCTCGGCGCCTCTCAGCAGCAGCGCGAAGAACGGGTTGGCGACATCGGGAACGATGAGGCCGATCGTATCCGTCTTGTTCGAGATGAGGCCACGCGCGATCCGGCTTGGCACGTAGTTCAATTCCAGGATGGCCTGCTCCACCTTGCGACGGGTCTTCTGGCCGACCCCGTCGCGGCCGTTGATGACCCGCGATACGGTCATCGCCGAGACGCCAGCCCGTGCGGCAACTTGCCGAACCGTGGCGTTTACGGGCGATCGCCTAGTCATGTTACGTGTAACGTCAACATCTGGTTCATGTAACATAGACCCACTGTGGTCGGCAAGTCGTTTGTGTCTCAGGATGGCGCCGGGGCGTGCCCCTACAGGCACCTCCGACCTGATAGCCGGATCGAACGGCGCCAGCGACGCGCCACCCCGAGCCGGCGCCTTCCTGATTGACCTGAAGATTGCCGTTGACCTGGTTGTTACGAACCGTTATCGATAACATCTTGAAAGTCAAGAATGACGGTAGGTAAAGCCGTCGGATGACAGTCGTGGTCAAAAAAGGGAGGATTTGATGCAGAGATCATCTTTGAACCGCCGTTGGCTGGTTTCGTCGACTGCGGCGTTGGCGGTGTTTGCGATTGGCGCCGTTTCCGCGACGCCCGCGGCGCTGGCGGCGGACACCATCGTCGGACTGATCACCAAGACCGCCACCAATCCCTTCTTCGTCAAGATGAAGGAGGGCGCTCTGGCCAAGGCGGCCGAGCTCGGGGTCGAGCTGCGCACGTTCGCCGGTAAGGACGCCGCCGACATGGAAAGCCAAGTGCTGGCGATCGAGTCCCTGATCGCCGCGGGTGCGAGGGGGTTCCTCATCGTACCGGGCGACACCGCCGCCATGGTGGCACCGGTCAAGAAGGCCCGTGACGCTGGCCTTCTGGTCATCGCGCTCGATACGGCCCTTGATCCGATCGACGCCGCCGATGCCACATTCGCCACCGACAACTTCCTAGCCGGCAAGCTGATCGGCGAATGGGCCGCGAAAAGCCTGGGCGCCGGCGCGGCTAGTGCGAAGATCGCGCTGATCGACGAGAACGAGAATCAGTCGACTGTCGACGTGCAACGCGATCAAGGGTTCCTGACCGGCTTCGGGATCGACGTCGGCGATCCGAAACGCATCGGCGACGAGAAAGACTCACGCGTCGTCGGCCACGCGCTCGGTTACGGGGCCGAAGACGGAGGACGCACGGCGATGGAGAACCTTCTACAAAAGGATCCCGGCGTGAACGTCGTCTATACGATCAACGAGCCGACCGCGGCCGGCGCATACGAGGCCTTGAAGGCCGCCGGGAAGACTGAGGGGGTTCTGATCGTGTCGGTCGACGGCGCCTGCCCGGGCGTCAAGAATGTCGCTGCGGGCGTCATCGGCGCGACGGCGATGCAGTTTCCGTTGCTGATGGCCTCCATCGGTGTCGAAGCGATCGCCGAATTCGCCAAGTCGGGCAAGAAGCCCGAAATGTCGCCGGGCCTCCAGTTCTTCAATACCGGCGTCAACCTCATCACAGATAAGCCGGTGGGGGGGCTGGATTCATTGACCTCCGCCGAGGGGCTGAAGAGGTGCTGGGGCTAACGGTCTGAACGCTTCTCCTTTTGCCGGGAGGGCGGCCGCTGGCTGCTCTCCCGGCTGTTCTTCTGCGGACACGCCGCCGCCAATCGTCCCTTTGCCGAGAATAGCGCCGTGACGTCGGGCAATGCGTGCGCCAGGTTAGATACCTCCGAGGCCCATTCACCACGTAGAATTGGCTCGCCTGGGCGGTCGCTTCGCCATTAAGGTGGCCACTGGGTCGCCGCACCGAACGGTCGGGAGATTCGGGCATTGTCGTCGTCCGAGGCATCCGTTGCCGTCTTTGACGAGGAACGACTGACGCCACTCAGGCGGCTGCAGAGGTTCCTCCACGGCAATCCGACCGTTGTTCCGGCCCTCGTTCTCTTGGCCGGCGTCATCGGCTTCAGCGCGCGCGTCGGCGACCGGTTCTTCGATCCCTTCAATCTTTCCCTGATCGTTCAGCAGGTGACGATCGTCGGCATCATCGCTGTCGGCCAGACCCTCATCATCTTAACGGCCGGCATCGACCTCTCTGTCGGCGCCATCATGGTTTTGTCGTCGGTGGTCATGGGGCGCCTCGCGGTGGAGTGGGGCCTGCCACTCTTTGTCGCGATCCCAGGAGGGCTGTTGATCGGCGCCTTTGCCGGCGCAATCAACGGGACGTTGACCACTGTTTTTCGGCTACCGCCGTTCATCGTCACGCTTGGCACGTGGAACATGTTCTACGCCCTTGATCTCTGGTATTCGCGCAGCAACACCATCAGGGCGCAGGAAGTCGAGGAGGCGGCTCCGTTCCTTCAATGGTTAGGATTATCCGTCGATTTCTTTGGCGCGCGGCTGACGGTTGGCTCGCTCCTGATGCTCTCGCTCGTCACGCTGACCTGGTATGTGCTCAACCGGACGCCATTCGGCAGGCACGTCTACGCGACTGGCGATGATCCCGATGCGGCCCGGTTGGCCGGCATCCGCACCGACCGGGTCCTGATCGCGGTCTACGTGCTTGCCGGCGTGATTTGCGCGATCGCCGGCTGGGCGATGATTGGCCGCATCGGATCGGTGAGCCCGCTCGCCGGCTCAACGTCCAATCTCGATTCGATCACTGCCGTGGTCATCGGAGGCACAAGTCTGTTCGGCGGGCGCGGCTCGATTTTCGGCACCCTCATTGGCGCTTTGATCGTCGGTGTCTTCCGCAACGGCCTTGCTCTGGCTGGCCTCGATGTCCTGTGGCAGGAGTTCACGGTCGGCCTGCTGATCATCGTGGCGGTTACTTTCGATCAATGGATCCGGCGGGTGTCCGCATGATCGCGGTCGCGTCCATCCTTCAGGCGCGCGGCCTGGTCAAACGGTTCGGCCGGGTGGTCGCGCTCGATCACGCCGATTTCGACCTCAATCCCGGCGAGATTCTCGGCGTCATCGGCGACAATGGTGCCGGCAAATCCACCCTTATCAAGGTCCTCAACGGCGCCATCGGCCAAGACCAGGGCGAGGTCCTGATGGATGGCAAGCCGGTCCATTTCCGCTCGCCGATCGAGGCGCGAGAGGTCGGCATCGAGACCGTCTATCAGCACCTGGCGCTCGCTCCGTCGTTGTCCATCGCCGACAACCTCTTTCTCGGCCGGGAGCGACGCAAACCCGGCCCGCTCGGGCAATTCTTCCGCCTGCTTGATCGGTCCGCCATGCAAAAGGAGGCCCGCGACCACCTCAACGCGCTCGGCCTGATGACGATCCAGAACATCAACCAGGCGGTGGAAACCCTGTCCGGCGGTCAGCGCCAGGGTGTGGCGGTGGTGCGGGCCACGTCGTTCGGCAGCCGGGTCATCATCATGGACGAGCCGACCGCGGCGCTCGGCGTCAAGGAGTCGCGCAAGGTGCTCGAACTGATGCTTGACGTGAAGAAGCGCGGCCTGCCGATCATCCTCATCAGCCACAACATGCCGCACGTCTTCGAGGTCGCCGATCGAATCCACATCCACCGACTCGGACGGCGGATCGCGGTCATCGATCCGAGGAAGTATTCCATGTCCGATGCGGTGGCGATCATGACCGGGGCCATGCAGCCGCCGCCGCCGGAGGAGTGGGCGGCATGACTGAGGAGCGGTGGTGCGCGCGCTGGTCCTGGAACGCCAACGTCAGCTGTCGCTGCGCGACATCGACCTGCCGCTCGACCTGAAACCGGGCAGCGTCAAGGTCAGGAGCGATACGGTCGGCATCTGCGGCAGCGACGTCCACTACTACACCCACGGCCGGATCGGGCCGTTCGTGGTCCGCCAGCTGATGGTGCTTGGCGCCTCAGTCCCAATCGGCCTCGGCGACCCACCGAAACGTCGGCCTCGTTGGTGCCGATCATCGGGTCGGCAATGCGGCCGGCCGCGATCAAGGCCGAATGAATGTCGCCAGGGATCGGGCAGTCGCAGACCGGATCGCCGGCTGCGTCATGGAGCCTCCACTGTCCGGCAAGCGCCACATGGCTGGTAGGCATTGGTCCCCCGCTGGTCTGAAAGGCGCGCCCCCCGCGCCTTGGCGCTATCTCGGTGCCCGCTTGGTCGCCCAGGCGCCGATCAGCCGCGGCATCAGGATGCAGTGGTCGCCGGCCACCGCGGTCTGGCGCAACCGGTCGGCAAGGGTGTCGATGCCGATCGCCGCCGACGTTGCCACGCCCAGCCGTTCTATGGCTGGCATCAGGCTGAGAAGCGTCTGGGCGGCGAACTCGTAGACAATCGAATCGGGGCCGCTCTCGATGCGGGTCGATCCGGTGAGCCGCGGCCTGAGGCCGGCGGCGCGGAAGGTGGCGTAGAGCTTGGAGCCCATGTTGGGCTCGACGCCGACCTTGCGGTAGGTGGTGTCGATCCACTTGAGGCACTGGGTGAGCAGCGGCATGTCGGGGATGGCGCCCGCCTGTCCGATGTCCATCTCGATGAATCCGATGATCGCCCCTTCCTTCAGGCAGGCGTCGAGACCGGAGACCGCTGCAACCGGGTCGGCGACATGAAGCAGGACGAAGCGTCCGACGGCGGCGTCGAACGGCTTGGCGGGGGTGAACGCATAGAGGTCGGCCTGCTCGAAGCTCAGCCAGTCGTAGCCGGCGCGCTTGGCGCGGGTCTTGGCGATCGGCAAGGCTCCGGCGGCGTTGTCGATGCCGATCACTTCTCCGGTCGGACCGACAATCTCGGCGGCGATCATCGAGACGTCACCGGCGCCGCAGCCGACGTCAAGCACACGCATACCGGCGTTCAGACCGGCGCGCCGCAACACCTCGCGCGTCTCGACCGCGAAGATTTCTCCCTGGCGCTCCAGGCGCGCCAGTTCCTGTTCCGAGTGGCCGAGGACGTAGGACCTGGGCTGAGCGTCGGCACACATGACAAGTCTCCGCCGGTTGGTGATCTGCGGTTATAGACAGTTTTGCGCCGGGCGAAACTCCGTTCGGGTTTCAACTCTGCGGCTGGGGCCGTAAAACGTCCTAATCGCCGATGGCTTCCCGTTAAGGCTTCAAAAACCTTCGCTCGACTGCGCATTTTTTTGGTCAAATTCGAGACGATCTTCAATATCGGTAAAGGACTTCTCGGCATCCTCGCGGTCAGAGGAACCTGCTTGGTGCGGGCAATCCAGCGTCGCAGCGGCGACGCGGATCAGCGGCGAAGGGGGACCTTCATGCCGTCCGCCGACCCGTCGTTCGGATGCGGATGGTGTCGGCAGGAGCAGAGATCATGTCAGTCGTGAGCCGAACGATCAGGACCAGCCATGCCGACATCGCGATTAGCGAGACGTCCGGCAGAAAGCTTCCGGTCCTTCTCATTCACGGCAATTCCGCGTCGAAGCAGTGCTTTGGCAAGCAGCTCGAAAGCGACCTCGGCGAGGCCTTTCGTCTGATCGCAGTCGACCTGCCGGGACACGGGGAATCGAGCGACGCTTTCGATCCCAAGCGCACCTACACCCTGCCTGGCTACGCCGATGCCATGGTCGAGCTGCTTGCGGCGCTCGCCATCGAGCGGGCGGCAGTCTTGGGCTGGTCGCTCGGCGGGCACGTCGCGCTGGAGTTGCTGCCGCGCTTCCCTGGCCTCGTCGGCGTCATGATCGCGGGGGCGCCGCCGGTCGGGCGGACGCCCGAGGAGATCCTGGCCGGCTTCAGGCCCAACCCGGACGTCGCCCTCACTGGCAAGCCGGACTTGACCAGAGAGGACGTCGAGACCTTCGCGCGCGCCATCTTCGGAGAGCCGGTCGATGAAGCGATGAGGCAGGCGGTCGTCCGCGCCGACGGCCGGGCGCGGGCCACCATGTTCGCTAGCCTGTTTGCGGGCGAGGTGTCCGACGAACGGGCGCTCGCCATCAATTCGGCGGTGCCGATCGCAGTCGTTAACGGTGCCGACGACCCTCTGGTCAACGTCGAGTACGTCGGCGGCCTGTCCTATCGCAACCTGTGGGACAAGCACTGCTTCGTGCTGCGCGGCGCCGGCCACGCGCCATTTCTGCGCACGCCGGCCGCATTCAACGCGATTTTCCTTCGCTTTCTCAATGACATGGCAAAGCGGGGCGACCGCCCCGAGGCGCGCAAGTCATCCGCTACTGCGGCCGCCTGACGAGACGGCCTGCCGCGGGCAGAGCTCGCCTGACCGGGCGGCGGCCGATCGGCCACCAGGGATGAAAGACTGAACGAGAGGAGCGGCAATCGCGTCAATTCTCTCCAGAACCTGAAGGAAATTTTTAGAGAACCCGGCGAAAGTCGCCGCCGTGGTTCATGCTGGGAGCGGTCGTCGATGTTCTTTTCGCCCCGACGCAAAGTCGAATGTGGTCGGCGTCAGGAGGCCGCGGTTCCATTCGTCGGCGGCCCGGCGACGCGGTTGGAACGTGCCCGCAGCCGGTGGCGGAACGCGCTCGGGCTTCGGTTCGGATCGCGCGCCCGCGTGACATGAACGTGTTCGGCAACACCCGCCATCGGAGCGCGGACAAGGCGGTTCCGCTCGACATCTACGCCTCGCTGGTCGACGCGCTGTTCGACGATCGGCGGTCGCTGCTCATCGGTTCGATGGCCGCCGCCAGCTGCGCGCTGCTGTCGGCCTGGATAACCGGTAGCGTCGTGCTGCTGGCCTTCGCCGTCGCCATCGCCGTTGTCGCACTGGTCCGCTTCCGGGACATGGGCGTCTACGCCCACGCCCGCAGCGGGTTGACCACCGTGGCCGACGCCCGGCGGTGGGAAATCCGCTACGTGGTCGGCGCGACGATGTCGGTCGGCCTCATCGGCGTGTGGTGCCTGGTCGTGTTCGTCACCACGGCCGATCCGTTCGTGCGGCTGCTCAGCTTTGGCATCACGCTGGCCTACACGATCGGCACGTCGGGCCGCAACTTCGCCAGCCCGCTGCTTGTCTACGCGCAGATCATCGGCGCCGGCCTGCCGCTCAGCGCCGCGATGTTCGCCAGCGGCGGGCTCTACTACACCATCTTCGTGCTGATCCTGGTG
Source organism: Bauldia sp. (assembly GCA_040878485.1). GTDB lineage: Bacteria > Pseudomonadota > Alphaproteobacteria > Rhizobiales > Kaistiaceae > JBBDMC01. The sequence goes on from JBBDMC010000145.1 coordinate 9,001, forward strand.
CCGTTCTTCATGGCGCTGAAGTTCATCTCCGATCGATTGCGCCAGGTGCTGCTCGACGCGGTCATCGCCAATCGCGAGATGGGTCTGCTGGCCACGCGCTTCGATACGGCGCTCAACAACATGCCGCACGGCCTATGCATGTTCGACTCCGACCGCTGCCTGGTGGTCACCAACCAGCAGCTGCTGGCCCTGCTCGGACTGCCGGAGGCCGATCGCAAAGGCATATCGCCGCGGGAACTGATCCGCGAATGCATCGACGCCGGAACGATTCTGCGCTCCGACGTCGACGGGTTCATCGGCGATTTCGAGAGCCGACTGGCGGCGGGCCGCAGCGACAGTTTCACCATCCAGACGCAGGATGGGCGGGCGCTCAATCTGACTTTCCAGCCGATGGAAAACGGCGGGTCGGTGGTTCTGGTGGAGGACATCACCGAGCGCCGGGCGGCGGAGGCGAGGATCAACCATCTCGCCCGCTACGACTCGCTCACCGGTCTGCCCAACCGGGTGTTCATGCGCGAGCAGATGGAGAAGGCGCTGGCGGCGGCCGGCGGCCGGCAATGCGCCATCCTGTTCGTCGATCTGGACCAGTTCAAGCAGGTCAACGACACTCTCGGCCATCCGCGCGGCGACATCCTGCTGAGGGCGGTCGCCAACCGATTGCGCCGCCTGGTCAGGGAAACCGATATCGTGGCGCGCTTCGGCGGCGACGAGTTCGTGATCATGCAGACGCCGATCGGCGGGGTCGAGGACGCGGCAAGCCTCGCCCGGCGCATCATCGCCGCGCTCAGCGAGCAATACGAAGTCGATGGCCATCAGGTGGTCATCGGCGCCAGCATCGGTATCGCCATGTCGCCGGGTGACGCCGCCGGCGTCGATCACCTGCTCAAGATCGCCGACATGGCCCTCTATTGGGCGAAGACGGATCAAAGGGGTATCTGGCGCTTCTTCGAACCGGAGATGGATATCAGGGCGCACGCGCGCCGTGCCCTTGAACTCGATCTCCGGCACGCGCTCAGCACCAACGCCTTCCAGGTCCATTACCAGCCGCTGCTCAATCTCAGGACCCAGAAGATATCCACCTGCGAGGCGCTGCTGCGCTGGCCCCACCCCACCCGCGGCATGGTGTCGCCGAGCGAATTCATTCCGGTCGCCGAGGAGATGGGGCTGATCGTCGAGCTGGGCAACTGGGTGCTGCACGAGGCGTGTCGGGCCTGCGCGACCTGGCCCGAGGACGTGCGGGTCGCCGTCAACCTGTCGGCCAACCAGTTCCGGCGCGGCGACATCGCCGGCACGATCAAGGAGGCCCTGCACGCGGCCGGGCTGGAGCCCGGGCGGCTCGAGATCGAGATCACCGAGTCGGTCCTGCTTCAGGATACCAGGGCCACGCGCCAGATCCTGCGCGAGCTCAAGGACTACGGCGTGCGCATCTCGCTCGACGATTTCGGCACCGGCTATTCGAGCCTCAGCTACCTGCACAGCCTGCCGCTCAACAAGGTCAAGATCGACCGCTCATTCCTCGAGGGGCTGGAGGACGGCGAGCGCTCGCTGGTTCTCCTGCGCGGGGTCGCCAAGCTCAGCGCCGAGCTCGGTCTGGCGGTCACCGTCGAGGGCATCGAGACGGCCGAGCAGCTGGCCCTGGTGGCAGCGGAGAGCTGCGTCACGGAGGCGCAGGGCTTCCTGTTCAGTATGGCGATTCCGGCCGCAGACCTGGAAATCCTGCTCAATACCGGGCTGCCGCGCATGGAGATGGTGGCCTGAGAGGGCGGGCGGTCTGACGCGGTTGATGGCAACCGGCGGCGGGGCCGCGACCGGCTTGCCTTGGTGCGCGTTCCGGAAAATCGACAGCGCTGTCATGCACGCGCCCAAGCCGCGCGGCGCATGGTTTCGCCCTGGTCTTCAATTATGCTGAAGGAATTGTTAAACTGCTTTCTCGTCGTGCCACGGCCCGGATGGCGGCGGCGACGAGGAGGCTTGGAGTATGGGTACCATCGGGGCTTTGCGCCCGGAGACGAGCTTCTCCGAGCGTGTCTCGGAGCTTCTGGAGCGTGTCGACTATCGTACGGCCGTCAGTGACCAGGAGAAGGACGACATCTACCGGCTGCGGTATGAGGCCTACCTCCGAGAGGGAAGCATCTCACCCAGCTTCGCCAAACGGCTGAGCGACCGGTACGACGATCTCGACAACTCGTGGATTTTCGGGGTTTTCGTCGACGAAAGTCTGGCGAGCTCGATCCGCATCACCGTTGCTTCGTCGGCGCATGCCGAATCCCCGGCGATCGAGTCGTTCCACGATGTCCTGGCAGCCGAGCTCGAGCGCGACCGGATCATCGTCGACCCCACCCGTTTCGTGGTCGACCGGAAATTCTCGCGGCTCTATCCGGACCTGCGCTACGCGACCACCCGGATCGCGTGGATGGCCTGCGAGCATTTTGGGGCGGACCTGCTGCTCGCTTCGGTCAGAACCGAGCACCAGGCCTTCTACAAGCGGGTGTTCGGCCACGCGGTGGTGTGCGACCCCAGACCCTACCCGACCCTGATTAAGCCGCTGAGCCTGATGGTGTCGGACTTTTCGCGGCAGCGCGACCGCGTGAACCACCGGTTCCACTTCTTCCGGTCAAGCTATTTCGAGCGGCGGATGCTGTTCGGCCATCTGGATGTCGCAGCGGCGTCGCCGACCCGGCGCACGGCCGCGGAGCCTGGGCGGGGCGCCGGCAAGGTCGCGGCCCTCGCCGGCTAAGGCGCGCCCGCGTCAGCGAAGACCGTCCACTCGTCGTCGTGGGCAATGACCATGCGGGCGTCCTTCTCCGTCAGGTTGCGCACGCCGAGGTAGAATCGCTCGCCCCGCCAGGCGCCGGCGTTGCGCTGGAGCATCGCCTCGGCGTCGGCAATGCGTTGCACGGCCTCCGGATGGCTGCGGCCGAGGTCGGTCATGATCTTGCCGATGCCACCGATGATCTCGCCGGTCGCGGTCCGCGTTGCCGGGCGCTGGTCGCCTGTCTCAAGCCTCACCAGGATGTGCAGGGCGCCGAGGGTCGCACGAGGATCGTATCCCGCCTTGGCGGCGAGCAGCATCCCATTCAAATCGGCGTCGGTCTCCTGCTGTCTGTCGTAGGTGCTGGTGAACAACCGGTGCGCCTCGCCGACGATCGCGGCGATGTTGTCGCCGGCGATGCGGCGGGTAAACAGCTCGTATTGCAGTCGAGCGATGCAATGGCGAAGCGCGACATGGCTGATCTCATGGCCGATGATGGCGGCAAGCTCGGCTTCTGACTGGAGCTCGTCAAGCATGCCGGTCGTCACGTAGACGTGTCCGCCGGGGATGGCGAAGGCGTTCACTTGGGAGGAGTCGATGACGCGGAACGTATAGGGGAACGGCTGCTCACCGGCGGCTTTGATCATGAGGTTGCCGACGCCCTCGACGTAGGCCTGCAGGCGGACATCCTTGCTCAGCTGGTAGGCTTCGATGTCGCCGGCGATGGCGTCGCCGATCGCCTTTTCCTTGGCGGCGCTGACCCGGGTTATCGCCATGCCAACCGAGTCGAAGTCGCGGGCAAGGTCGCCCCAGATCTGAAGCACCGCCGAGGTCCCCGGCACCCGTGTGTCGGTTTTCGATACCAACGCTGCGGACCCCAACAGGCCGAGGCCGAGCGCGAGGGGCAGGATGGTGCGCGGAAGAGAGGAGATCATGGTCACCTCCATCAGATGTATGTCTTGAGGATATGGCGGTACCGGGTGTAGGCGAACGAAATGCCGACCAGAATGGCGCCGAGGACGATGAACGACAGGATACGGAAGATCGGATCGACGCCGGCGAGGTCGATGACGAAGCCCTTGACCAGGCAGATGGCCAGCAGGCCGAGGCCGGAGAGGCGCAGCGTCCGTTCTTTGATGGCGAAGCCGGCGGCGGTCGCCGCCAGCCCCTCAAGGGCCCAGGCGATCGTCAGGTAGTTGCCGTCCGCACTGTAGAGAATCAGCAGCGCGGTCAGGGCGACGCCGAGGCCAGAGTTGATCTGGATCGAATACGCGTCGAGCCAGCCGATCGGTCGCGGCAGTCCGCCGGCCAACTCCGCGGCGAGCGTCATGCGGCGGCGGCGCCACAAGAGACCGATGGCGAACAGGGCAACGATCACCGGGATGGTGGTGGCGACGCGCTCCGGCACGCCGTAGAGGGTCCCGTCCAGGTAGAAGTTGGTCGTCCAGCTGCGGGCGAAGGCCGCGACCGCGATCAGATAGGCCTGGATACGATAGTCCCAGTTGCCGTAGCGGACGCCGACCGCCAGCACGACCACCGCGAGAACCGACCAGGCGGCAACCGCGTCGGGACGGCCGAACTCGAAGCGGGCGAGGGCGAAAAGGGCGATGGTCGCGGCGAAGGAGAACAGGACCGGCAGGCGCGTCTCGAGCCGGGCGAACCTGCCGCCATCCGGTTCGGCGGCAATCGCGTGGCGGAAGAAGTAGAGCAGGGCGGCGACCGGAATGACGGTCAATACGCGGGTCGAGACGCCGGCGACGCTGCCGATGGCGACGAAGTCGACCAGAAACAGCCGGCCCCAAGCAAAGGCCGCCAGAACATAAGCTTCGGCCCGCAGCGCCGGTTCACGCAGGCGCACCCCGGCCTGGTGGAGTACGAGCGCGAGAAACGCCCACGCGACGGCGATCGCGGCGATCGGCAGTTCGTTCCAGACAAGCAGCGCCAGAAACAGGGCGCCGGCATGGGCGGCCAGAGGATAGAGCGCCGTCTCTTTGGCGGCGCTGCGGCTGCCGGCGGTCTTGATGCGCCAGGCGACCGCGAAGAAGGCAGCCGCGGCTGCGGCGAGCGCCATCCAGCGGTATGGTGGCTGCAACGGGTCGGTGGCGGCCCACAGCAGATTGGCGTTGTTGACGATCAGCGCGATGAAACCGGCGACGAGCAGGGCGTAGCCGCGATAACGCGCGTGGGCGTAGAGGATGGCGAGACCGATCTCGAAGGCAAGGATGCCGCCGGCGAGCCAGAGGATACCGAGATAGGCCGCGCCGGCGTCCTGGAAGACGGTGCAGGCAAGCAGCACCGTCGCCGCATAACCGGCGGAGACGCCGACATCCTGCTCCATCGCATCGAGCCGGTCGCGCACGCGGGCGAGCACCCACTCGGCCACCAACAGCGCCGCCGCGATAGTGGCGATCGTCGACCAGCGCAGCACGTCGCCGTCGGGCGCCGCCGGCAGGTCGGGCAGACTGATACCGAACACGTTGACGACCAACGCCGTGGCGGTCGCGGCCGTGCCAACCAGGTAGGCTTCAATCCGGAAGGCGAATTCGCGCCGCCACAGACCGACGGCGAGCAACGCTGCGGCGAGGCCACCCCAGCCGATCGCCAGCCATTCGCCGGCGAGCGACCAGTGATTGAAGGCAAGCGGGATGGCAACGAAGGCGAACGCACCGCCGTAAAGGCCGTATAAGATGTACGGCAGATCCCGCGGTCCCAGGCGGTCGCGCACCCTTTTCACCAGCCACTCGCCGACGAACAGGGCCGCCGCAATCAAGGCGACGGTCGACCAGCCCAGTGCACCGCCGGCGGCCGGCGGCAACCAAGACGGACTCAAGCCGGAAATATTGACGGCGAGCGCCGCCGCAGTCGCGGCAGCGCCGACCAGGTAGGCTCCGGCCCGGAAGGCGAATTCGCGCCGCCACAGACCGGTGGCGAGCAATGCCGCGGCGAGGCCGGCCCAGCCGATCGCCAGCCATTCGCTGGCGAGCGACCAGTGCGCGATGGCGAGCGGAATCGCGACGAACGAAGCCGCGCCACTGTAAAGGCCGTAGAAGATGTGCGCCGAGCGGCGGGCGCGCGACGCCAGCAGAACGCTCATGGCGACCGCGCCGACGGCGATGGCATCGGCGAAAAGATGGTAGCCGTCAGGGAACGCCGCGCCGACGAGCCTGTACGAGAGGCCGGTGAAGGCGAGTGCATTGAGAACGGTCGTAGCGAACAAGACCTGACGGTCGATCTCACGTTCCGGCTCGCGCAGGAATTCGCTGACCGCGAAAATCGCCCAGTAAAGGATGAGCATGCCTTCGGCGGTCCAGAAGGCGACGGCCACTGAAACATCGCCGAGCTGGGCGCTCTGCAACCACAGAAAATGGGTGAGATAGGTTGCGACGACGGCGCCAAGGGTGAGCCGGTGCCAGGCGAAGCGCCACAGCAGCAAGACCATGGAGGCGCCGAGGAACGCGCCGGCCAGCAGGCTGTAGAGGTCGAGCGGGTTGATGTCGACGGCGACGAAGGCCAGCACGTAGGCGACGCCGGTCACCATCTCCGACCGGTAGCGCAGCGAATGCCCGACCATGCCGGCGGCGACGGCAAGCATCACGAAGAGGCCAGCCACCGGATCTTCGATGACCCGCGACGCCTCGAAATTGTGGGCGGCGTAGGCGGTGAAGTAGAGGAGCGCCCAGCCTCCGCCGATAAGCGGCCGCGCGAACAGGGTGTAGCGCTCAAGCCGTTCCAGCCAGACGCTGGCGCCGAGCAGGACGGCGCTCACGCTGACGCCGAGGGCGATCTTGCCCCACGGGCCCAACCAGTCCCAGGCGTAGCTGCTGAGCAGCGCCATGCCGATGACCAGCGCAAAAACGCCGATCTTGTTGAGCCAGTTGCCGCCGATCAGGGCCTCCAGCTCGGCGCCGCCGCCGGCGCGGGCGAGCGCGGCCTGGATCGAACCGCCGATGCGGGCAAAGAGCCCAAGGCGAGGCGGCGCGGGACGGGCTGCGACGGCGGGAACGCTCGGACGCGGCGTCAGCGGCGACATCCCGGCCGCCTCCGGCGTCGCCAGCGCCTCGACCTGTGGCCACTCCGCCAGCGGGACGGGCGGCTGCTCGGCCAGTTCACCTTCGCTCGCCTCAAGCGCCGCCGCTGGAGCCGCCGCTTCGTCAGCAGCGGCAACGAGGGTGTCCCACGCGGCGCCGGCGCGCGGCGTTCCGGCCGCCGCCGCTGCCTCCGCGGCACGACGGTCGACGAGGTCACCAAGCCTGTCCAAGCTTGTCGTCGCATCGCCGACGCGGACCGCGAGGGAATCCAGCCGGGCGTTGATCTCGCGGTAGCGCTTTCGCCAGACGAAGTAGCGAACGACGAGGATGAGCGCCAGGATCAGGAAGGCGTCATAGCCGTAGAACATCGGAGTGGCTCCTCGTTCGAGCGAATAGGGGTTTCACGCGCTCGCGTCGTTTCCCTTCGCCGCACGGTCGGCGACCAGCCGGCCGGCGCCGGCGAAATCGACCTTGCCGGCGCCAAGCAGCGGCACCGCCTCGACCACCATCATCTCGGACGGCACCATCAGTTCGGTGGCGCCGCGCTCCCTGGCGAGGGCGAGAAATGCGGCCCGATCGGCGCCGACCTTCTCGGTCACCAGAACCAGACGCTGGCCCTTGCGCGGGTCGGGAACCGCAACCACGACGGAGGGACAATCCGGCCATAAGTCGGCCGCCATGGCCTCGACGGCGGCGAGCGAGATCATTTCGCCGCCGATCTTGGCGAACCGCTTGGCGCGGCCGACGATGGTGACGAAGCCGTCGCTATCGATGGTGACGATATCGCCGGTGTCGTGCCAGCCGTCAGTCGGCGGCTCGAGGACGCCCGGGCGTTCGGCGCGCAGGTAGCCGAGCATGATGTTGGGTCCACGCACGAACAGCCGGCCGCCGTCACTGATGCCAGGCACGGCTTCGAGCCGCACCTCGACGCCAGGCAGCATGCGGCCGACGGTGCCGTCGCGACTGAACATCGGTGTGTTGACGGCCAGCGCCGGTGCCGTCTCGGTGACGCCGTAACCTTCGAGAATGCGGATGCCGAACTTCTCGGCGTAGAGCTGGCGCGTGGCCGCCTTAACCGGCTCGGCACCGGCGATGACGTAGCGCAGTGAACGAAAATCGTAGGGGTTGGCCGAGCGGCCGTAGCCGGCAAGGAAGGTGTCGGCGCCGAACAGAATCGTCGCGTTGCTGCCGTAGATCAGTTCGGGGATGACGCGGTAGTGCAGCGGCGTCGGGTAGAGATAGGCGCGCACACCCGACACCACCGGCAGAATCAGGCCGACGGTCATGCCGAAGGAGTGGAAAAGCGGCAGCACGTTGAAGACCTTGTCGGTGCGGCCGAAATCGAGACGCGCGGCCGCCTGGGCGGCGTTGGCGAGCAGGTTGCGATGCGACAGCACGACGCCCTTCGGCGTCCCCTCGGAGCCGGAGGTGAACAGGATCACCGCCGGATCGTTGGGCCGGCGCTCGACCAGCGGCCGGCGCGAGCCGATGAGCCCGCGGATGCGGTCGAGGAGGCCGATGGTCGCGCGGATGTCCTCCAGGTAGACGATTTCGACCGCCTTGCCGATGGCGGCGATCAGTTCCTCGAGCTTGGCCTTCTCGACGAAAGCCCGCGCGGTGACGACGGTGCGGACCTCGGCCGCCTTGCAGGCGCCGAGGATGTTGGCCGAGCCGGCGGTGAAATTGATCATGGCGGGCACCCTGCCAGCCGATATCAGAGCCAGAACGGTGACCGCCGCCCCGTTGGCGTTGGGCAGCATGACGCCCACCGCCTTGCCTACCTCCGCAAGCGGCATCAGCTTGCGGCCGAGAACCGCGGTGGCGATCACCACGCGCTTGTAGGTGAGGGTGCCGCTCGTCGGATCCTCGAGGACCACGTGGTCGGAGCCATGCTTGTCGGTGGCATCGATCAGCGCCTGGAAAACGGTGCGGTCGATAGAGGTCGTGCGGAAGACCAGATCGGACATGACCTGGTAGAGGGCGGCCCCGGCGGCCCGGCGACGGTGCTTGCCGTTGAGCGCCGGATCGACCGTCAGCTTGACCGGCTCGAGGACGGTGACCACCACCTTCGGCCACCAGCGGCGGCGAGCCAGTTTGCGATCGAGGCGGGTGAACGGGGTGTGTTCCAGGCCGTCGATGCGGACCGGTACGATCATGGCGTCGGCCTTGTCGGCGATCAGACCGGCGCCGTCATAGACTTTCATCAGGCTGCCGGTGACGGTGATGCGGCCCTCGGGAAAGATGACCAGCGTCTCGCCGGCTCGCACCGCGTTGATCAGCGCGCGGGTCGCCATCGGTCGGGTCGGGTCGAGACGAAAGGCGCGCACCAGCTTGAGAAACGGCTTAACCCACCAGCGCTCGGCGATCGACTTGTCGACGGCGAAGATCGGCTCGCGGTCGAGGAGCGCCAGAGCGACCGCGGGGTCGAGGAAACTCACATGGTTGAGGGCGATGATCGGGTTGGGTCCGGCCTTGGCGAGGTTTTCGGCGCCGCGCACCTCCATGCGGTAGAGAGAGCGCAGGAGGAGCGAGCTGAGGTTGCGGGTCGGGCGCGGCCACCGGCCCGAAGACGTGGGCGCGAAGCGCTGCGGATTGAGCGAGCCGAACATCGTGGTGACCTCCCGTTTGTCGGTGGGCCGTTCCGCGACACGGATCCCGGACGGCTCGTTTCTAGTTGGGCAGGCAAAGGCAAGTGACCTGGCCGCCGGTGAAAAAGGCGATGACATCCCCCGCATCGCCGAAGGCATGCCCGGCAACACCGGCGAAGCTGTCGCCGGTCATCAACACATGGGCAGCGACCGCCGCGGCGGCGGCGAGCGCCATGCGACTTAGGAACCACCACAGGTCGGCCAGCGGGCTGTCAGGCTGGCTCGATTGAGTCGTCTCCGATGTCTGGTACATGGTGGAAACTCCTTATGTTCTGCCATTTCCTTGGAAAACGCTACCTTGAACATCGTTCATGTAGCACAGCAGTGAACGACGTTCAAGTAGAAAATCGAATGGTGTTAAGAAATGAACGCAGGGGCCAAATCGGCGGTCGCGGCCGAGGCCATCCCGACGTCCCGGTCACTTACGGCTGCGGAGGGATGCCATCCACCGCGCGCGTGATGGAGCCCGAAGGTGATGACGAAGGCCGCAAGGACGAAGTGGAAGACGATCGGGATGGTGCCGCCGAACCAGCGCCGCTCGGGGTGGCGCGCCATCTGGACGACGTAGCGGAAAGCCATGGCAGCGGCGTAGAGACAACCAAACCAGACGACCCCGCGCCCGAACAGCGGGCGTGGGATGAAAAAGAACCCGGCTTGGCGCGACAGGTCGGCCGCAATCCAGGCCATCACCGCAACGAGCGCGATCTGGGTCGGCAACAGAATGGGGTAGGGGACGAGGCCGGAATACCATTCTTTCATCGGGGGCAGATAGCTGACCTGGAACGCGGCGACAGCGGCCTGCCCCAGCACGCGCAGGACAAAAAGGCCCCACAGAATCCACAGAATCGCGGCGGTCATTTTCGAC
>JBBDMC010000145.1:19303-21275 GCA_040878485.1 Bauldia sp.
TCGGCTTGGTTCCCTCAGTCGATCGGCAAACATTGATCGGTAATGCCGGTACCAGTCGCTCTGGAACGCCTCGTTTGGATCGTAGGCGCGCTTGAGGCGGAGGAATTCCGGCATCTGCGGGTAGCACGCTTCGACCTGCAAACGGGTGGCGTGCCGGTGATAGGTGAGAAAGTAACTGCCGCCGTGGGCCAGGCCGCGGTCGATCAGCTTGCGGAAGGCGGCACCGGCGCGTACTTGGTCGGCCGGCGTGTGGACGACGTGGAGGTTGAAGACGATGCAGGCGTAAGGCTGCTTCGCCCAGGCGAGGAAGCTCTCGTCGTCGGGCTCGATCAGCCGGACGGTGCCATAGATCAGGTCAGTTCCGTCGCCACGAAAATCCTCGGCCACTTCGCCCATGAAGGCAGCGAGCTCGGACCGGGCAACGTAGATTTCGGTGATCACCTCGGAGGCCGGGTGGGCGGAACCAAGTTGCCGGTCGAGGGCGACGTGGTAGTTATCCGGGTAGTAGCTCAGCTGGCCGATGTCGGACCAATAGATCTGCCCATCGGTCGAACGATAGTGGCTGGTGTAGAGATCGAAGGCGCGTTGCTTGTCGGTGTGGGCGAGAGCGAAGAGGTTCAGCCAATCCGCCTCGGACAGCTCCCGCTGGGCGGCGCGAAGGGGTGTCGCCGGATCGACCGGCTGGTAACAGGCCAAGACACCCCGGCTCAGGAAGCCATCGGCCTGCTGGTTGATGTCGAACTGAAAGTCGCCGTACTGAAAGCCGGCGTCGATCCGCTGCTGAAACAGCGCCATCGCCTTTTCGATCGTGGTCATCTCGACGACGCGTCTCAGCTTGTGGCGGGGCCGAAGGCGCAGCCGAACCGCGCAGACGATCCCGAATAGCCCGTAGCCGCCGATAGCCAGCCGAAACAATTCGCGGTTTTCGGATCGGCTGCAGGTGCGCAAGCTCCCGCCGGCGTCCAGTATCGTGAACGACTCAACGTCGGCGATGAACGGCTTCATGGCCAGTCCGCGGCCGTGGACGTTCGCCGACAGCGAGCCGCCGATGGTCAGCCGGTCGGCGCCGGTCTGTTTTTGAGCGATCGCCCATTGGCGCTCGTTGCCCTGCTGCATGGCGACGAGGCGGTCGATCAGCGCCGGCCACTGAATGCCGGCCTCGACCTCGACGATGCCGGCGCTGGCGTCGAAGCCGAGAACGCGGTCAAGCCGGCGGGTGTCAATCACCACGCCGTCGGTGACGAACTGCTGCCCGCCCATGGCGTGGCAACCGCCGGCGATCGAGATCGGGTCGCCGCTGGCGCTGGCGGAAGCGACGGCGGCTCTGAGCCCGTCGAGGGTGGCGGGCGCCTCAACCCGGCCGACGCGGGTGGGGTTCAGCCGGGTGTGGATGTCGTTGACCATCTCGTGCCGTTCCAACGTCGGCCTCCTCTCAGACGGGCCGGCGCGGACTCCGGCGCCCGTGAACAGAGTTCACACTAGCATGTGAATGAGCAGAGTTCAAGCGACGCCCGCAGGCGCGCCGACATTCGCTTCATCGCGGCTCTGCGACTGCGCTCGGCGTTCGTGCATCGCCTTGACTCCGGCACTGGATCAGCGCGTTAACGGCAATCGGCGAACGATGTGAGGAAGAGCAATTCAGTTCACCAGACTTGGATCGACCGGCACGACGGTGTCGCGTCTCTGCCTCGGCATGATGACCTACGGGTCGAAGAAGTCCCGCGAGTGGGCGCTCGAGGAGGACGAGGCACGGCCGCTGATCAAGCGGGCGATCGAACTAGGGTTCACGTTCTTCGATACCGCCGATGTCTACTCGACCGGGGTCAGCGAGGAAATCACCGGCCGCGCGCTCAAGGACTACGGCCCATCCCGCGACCAGGTAGTAATCGCCACCAAGGTATTCGGCGTCATGGGCGAGGACCCCAACCAGCGCGGCCTGTCGCGCAAGCACATCATGCACGCGATCGACGAT
>JBBDMC010000146.1:0-21159 GCA_040878485.1 Bauldia sp.
TTCATTGGTCAAACATCGTCCCACGCCATCGACCTTCCCTTCCAGGGAAGAAGTCCTCGCCTTCATCGGCGAGAGCCCGGGCAAAGTCGGCAAGCGCGAGATCGCCCGCGCCTTCAACCTGCGCGGCCAAGACAAGATCCCGCTCAAGCGCCTGCTGACCGAACTCAAGGCCGAGGGCCTGCTCGGCAGCGGCAAGGGCAAGCGCGGCGGCATCCGGGTCATCTACTACGTGGTCGACGCCGACATGCCGCTCCACGCGCTGCTGGTCTACGGCAAGAACGAACGGGACGATCTGACGGCGGACGAGAAGAAGGCGATCCGGGCCTTCGCGTTCGCCATCAAGGCGACGAGGAAAAGGCGATGACGAAGGAGAGGACGAAGGCCGGGACATTCGGCAAGGAGCTCATCCATTCGATGGGCGAGGCGCTGGCTCACGCGCGCGGTGGGAACGTCGACGCGCGGGTCACCGGCTTTGGAGAGCCGGCCGTCGCGATCCGGCGCATCCGCAAGAAGGTCGGGCTGACGCAGAAGGATTTTGCCGCGGTCCTTGGCGTCAGCGTTTCCGGCCTGCGCAAATGGGAGCAGGACCAGCGGCGGCCGAGCGGCGCCGCTCTCACGCTGCTGCAGGTGATGGATCGCGAACCCGACGCTTTTGTCCGTGCCCTTGGCCGCTGAAAGGCGCTCGCCGCCCCCATCAAGCGCCGCTGCCTGAGGTTGAACGGCTGGACGCGCATGTCGCGGGCGGCGTGAAGGTAGAGCGCTTCGGAGGGCTGCCCTCGGGATGGTTCGAGTGCCATCTCTCGATCCAGCCGGCGGTCGCCGTGAAGTCGACAACATCGACCGGACAAGTTCTGGGGTTCAGTGGTGAGTGCGGAATTAACCACCGCGAATCGACCCGACTACACAGCTCCGACGTGGAGGTACATTGTCGGATCATGCGCGCGCCATTCCAAGTCTGGCTCGTGATCGTCGTCATCGCGACGATCATCTTCGTTCTGCAGACGTTCTTCGCCGCGCACATCGGAGGGCTGCTGCTCCAATATGGCCTGGATGAATACGTCGAACGCGGAGCTCGCGGCGTCGCCTTAGCCGTTGAGCAGACGACCACGTTGGTTACAGCCAATTGGCCCGGTGCCCTTGAAGCGATTGGCGCCGTACTGCCGTTCTGGTGGGGCGTCTTCACGGTTTTGGTCGTGTGGGGGTTGCTCGAACTGATCTACGCCGCAAGGCGAAAGCCGGCTTATGCCGCGGGCGCGCCAGCACCCATTTCGCAGGCTGCAATAGAAGAAACGCTGGTTCTCTTGAATCAGGGCAAGGAATTCCGGACCGCCGACGCTCGCCGAACGATAGCCTCGGCGCTCGACGATCTGTATGCCGAGGGCACCAAGCATAGGGATGCGCTCATCCCACCCCTTGAGCATTTCAGAAACATCATCGATTTCGACAATGAAGACGCAAGACTTGAGGCGTGGAACGAACAGGCCCTAAAGGTCCTTGACCACCCGCTGATCGCCGTGGCGGAACGATCCCGGTTCCGGACGCTCGACTCTTTCGAACCGGAGATCCACCCAATGGATGGGAAGAGCCCGCGCCAGGACAAGCTCGAAGCCGTCTGGAGCGAAAAGCTGAATCGCCTGCGGGCGATAATCGACAACGTCGGCGCCGAACCGGGGGTCACCAGGCTTGAGCCGGTGGAGCCAACCGCGCGCGGCCGTCAGTTGCCGTCGCCGGGCAGCGGCGGCGGCTGAAAGCACCGCGTAGGAAGCCCGCGAGCGGCCGTTTGACTCGCGACGGCTGATTGAACAGGCGAGGGCCGCCGTGCGCGATCACGGGTAAGACGGTATGGGTAGAATCCGCCGCTTCGCTGATTCGCGTGTGTTTTCAAGTTGACTGGCGGATGGGGTGGGATTCGAACCCACGAGACGGTTGCCCGCCTGCCGGTTTTCAAGACCGGTGCCTTCAACCACTCGGCCACCCATCCTTTACGTCATCAATGCTCTGGCCGCGGGGCCATCGCAAGGGCGCATGGCCGGTCCGGCTTTCAAATAAGGTCCATGGTTCCGCTTGCCAAACCGGCCGCGATTTGGTCCATTGTTCAGACGGGCGTTAACGAAGCGTTAGGGGTCGCTGGCCGATCAATGCCGGTCGGCTGGGGGAAGGGCGGGACGAGGGGCGCGGGTGATCATCCCGGGCGGAAGCGGGCTTAGCTGCCGAATCGATATCGCTGTCCTCGGGCGGCCTCCCGGTGGGCACTGGGTGACGACGCGGCGCTTCACCAGGGTGCTGGCCGCCGCCGTCGCCGGTGGGCTCCTGGCGTCCTGTGGTCTCGCCCCGACGCCAACCGGCCACAAGACGAGTGAGTACTTCAGCCCGAAGACCTACGGGGCGGCGAGCCCGCGCGTAATCGCCGCCAGCGCCCCGGCGCCGAAGGGCGGCGGCCGCTATCACATCGGCGAGCCCTACCGGGTCGCCGGCAAGACCTACATCCCGCGCGACAACCCGGACTATGCCGAGGTCGGGCTTGCCTCCTGGTACGGCTCGGCCTTCCACGGCCGGCTGACCGCTAACGGCGAAGTCTACGACGTCAGCGGCCTGACCGCGGCCCACCCGACGCTGCCCCTGCCGAGCTACGTGCGGGTCACCAACCTCGAAAACCGCCGCTCACTCGTGGTTCGCGTCAACGATCGCGGACCCTTCGCCCACGACCGCGTCATCGACGTTTCGGCGACGGTCGCCGAGATGCTCGACTTCAAGCGGTCGGGAACCGCCAAGGTCAAGGTCGAGTACCTCGGCCCCGCCCAAATGGACGGCCTGGACGGTCGCAAGCTGCTCGCCTCCTATGACGCGCCCGGTGCCGCGCCCAGGCTGCCGGCCGGCGCGTTCATGATGGCTGCGGCACCTCTGCCACGTCCAGCGCTGCGGCGGCTTCCGGATGATGCCTTCCAGCCGTCGCCGGCCCCGGCCGGGTTAGGCGAGCCGCTGGTTCTACTGCCGGCCTTCGCGTTCGCCTCGCCGGGTGGCGATCCGCTGGGCGCCCTCATCCTGGGGTCGGGTCTGACCTCCTCCTACGTCGAGGCGGCGCCGCCGAGCCCGGCCCATCGCGCCGCCGGAAACCTCGCCCGGGCTGACCTTGCCCGAGCCGACCTTGCGAGTGCCTTGAGGCTCGCCGCCTCGAAAAAGGCAGCCGAGATTGGCGGACCGCCGGCGATCGTCCAGGTCGGGTCCTTTTCCGACCGGACGAACGCCGAGCGCGCCGCCGTCGGCTTCGAGCGATTCGGCCGGACGGAGTTGCGGGTTCGCCAGAGCGACGAGCGCACGATTTACGTGCTCTGCGTCGGGCTCGATTCGCTGACGGCGCCGCAGGCGGTGATGGCTGCCGCCGCCGAGATCGGTCTTCCCGACGCGTTCATCCTGCAGCACTAGAGCGCCTTGTCGTCGGATTTGCGCGCCGCGCGATTGTTTTGCGCGGCGCTCTCTTGCTATTCACGGGACCGGGGGCGAGACAGCGGAACGCCGACTATGCGGACGTCGCACGCCCGACCACCATTGCCCGGCCCCCAAGGCCGGCGCTGCCTGTCGCGGTGGCTCGGCCCGCTGCTCTGCCTGGCCCTCGCGCTGTTTGCCGGCAGCGCCGTGGCGCAGCGTTTCGAGACCCGCGCCGCCCACGCCGTGCTGATGGATGGCGAGACCGGAACCGTGCTCTTCCAGAAGGAGGCCGACGCGCGCACGCCGCCGGCGAGCATGGCCAAGCTGATGACCATGGCGGTCGTCTTCGAGGCGCTTGAATCGGGGCGGCTCAGCCTCGACGACGAATTCGCGGTGAGCGAAAACGCCTGGCGGACGGGAGGGGCGAGCTCCGGCGGCTCCACCATGTTCGCCAAGCTCGGCTCGTCGATCAAGATCGCCGACCTGATGCGCGGCATCATCGTTCAATCGGGCAACGACGCCTGCATCGTCGTCGCCGAGGGCATGGCCGGGACCGAGGCGACGTTCGCCGACTTGATGAACGCCAAGGCGAGGCAACTCGGGCTCACCGGCTCCCGCTTCACCAACGCCACCGGCCTGCCGGACCCCGAGCAATACGTGACGGTTCGCGATCTGGCGACCATCGCCAGGCACATCATCTACACCTACCCCCGGTACTACGCGATCTACAGCGAGCCCGAGTTCACCTGGAACAACATCCGGCAGAGCAACCGCAACCCGCTGCTCGACATGAACATCGGCGCCGATGGGCTGAAGACCGGCTTCACCGAGGAGTCCGGCTACGGCCTGGCGGCATCGGCGGTGCGCGACGATCAGCGACTGATCCTGGTCATCAACGGCACGGCGAGCGAAAAGGAGCGCGCCGAGGAGGCGCGCAAGCTGCTCGACTGGGGTTGGCGGGCATTCGAGCGCGTCCCCCTGTTCGCCGAGGGCGAGGTGATCGCGCAGGCGAGCGTCTTCGGCGGTGATCGGCCGAGCGTCGGTCTGGTCGGCAAGGGGACGGTGTCGGTGTTCCTGCCGCGCGGCTCGCGCGACCTGATCAGGGGCCGCGTCGTCTACCACGGGCCGGTCGCCGCGCCGGTCGATCAGGGCCAGCAGGTCGGGATTCTCGAAATCAGCCTCGACGGCGAGGTCCTGCAGCAGGCGCCGGTCTACGCCGAGGACGACGTCGGCGTCGGCACGCTGAGCCAACGGGCCCTCGACGGGCTGCAGGAGTTGCTGCTCGGCTGGTGGTAGCCCGGCCGGCGCGACTGTGGCGACGCGAAAAATCGCTTTGACAATCGGATATCAGCGGCCTTGAACCTGAAGCCATGCCCGGCAAGTTCGTGACCTTCGAAGGCGGGGAGGGGGCCGGCAAGTCGACCCAGATCCGTCGGCTGGCCGAGCGCCTCACCGCCAGCGGACGGCAGGTGACGGTGACGCGGGAGCCCGGCGGGACCCCGACCGCCGAGGCGATCCGCCGCCTCATTCTCTCCGGTTTCGCCCAGCCGCTGGGGGTCGAGGGCGAAGCGGTGCTGTTCGCCGCGGCGCGCGCCGACCACGTGGACCGGGTGATCAGGCCGGCGCTCGCCGCCGACCGATGGGTGCTGTGCGACCGCTTCACCGACTCGACCCGCGCCTACCAAGGCGCCACCGGGGGCGCCGACGAGGGCCTGCTCAGCGCGCTCGAGCGGGTCGCCGTCGGCCGCACGAAGCCGGACCTGACGGTGATCCTCGACGTCCCGCCCGAGATCGGCCTTGCCCGCGCGGCCAGACGTGGCGGCGCCGAGCCGGATCGCTTCGAGCGCGATGACCTGGCCATGCATGAAGCGCGCCGGCGGGCCTTTCTCGACATCGCCGCGTGGGAGCCGGGGCGTTGCGTGGCGATCGATGCGACGCAACCCGAGGACGCTGTCGCCGAGGCGGTCTGGCAGGTGGTCACCGCCCGCCTGCTCGACCAGGCGGCATGATGGCGCGCGCCGCGATGGCCGAGGCCGACACCGCGGGGGTAGCGCGCCTCGACTTGATCGAAGGCTGGCCGGCGCCGGAGGGGCGCGCCGACTGGTTCGGCGACCTCGGCGCGGAACGGGTGCTGCTCGACGCCTATCGCGGCGGCCGCATGCACCACGCCTGGCTGATCGGCGGGCCGAAGGGGATCGGCAAGGCGACGCTCGCCTATCGCTTGACGCGATTCGTGCTCGCCCATCCCGACCACCGAGCGGCGGCGGTCGCCACGGCGACCGACCTTTCGGTCGCCGCCGACCACCCGGCCTTCCGCAAGGTCGCGGCGCGCGCACATCCAAACCTGCTGGTACTGGAGCGGCCCTACGACGAGAAGTATCACCGGTACAAGAGCGAGCTTCCCGTCGACGAGATCCGCCGCACGGTCTCGTTCTTCGGCTCGACCAGCGGCGAGCCCGGCTGGCGCATCGCCATCGTCGATCCGGCCGACGACATGAACGCCAGTTCGGCCAACGCGCTCCTCAAGGTCCTTGAGGAGCCGCCGCGACGTTCCCTGTTCCTAGTCGTCAGCCACGCACCCGGACGGACGCTCGCCACCATCCGCTCGCGCTGTCGCCGGCTCGATCTCAAGCCGCTGTCGCTGGAGGCGATCGCAGACGCGATCGGCGGCAAGGTCGAGGCCGACGCCGCCGACGTCGCCCTGGCGGCGGTGCTCGCCGAGGGCAGTCTCCGCCGCGCGATCCTCCTCGTCGAGGGCGGCGGCATCGATATCCACCGCCGCCTCGCCCAAATCCTCTCCCGGTTGCCGGAGGTCGATATCGCCGCCATGCATCGGCTTGCCGAGCGGGTGTCGCGGCGGGGGGACGACGACGCGTGGAACGGCTTCAGAGACATCCTGGCGGGCTGGCTGAATCGGCGGGTGAGGGGCGAAAAAGAGCCGGATTCCGGGGTTCCGCCGGCACCAGCGGTCCTTGCGACGCCGCTTGAAAGGTGGGCCGAGGTGTGGGAAAACCTGCGCCACTCGTCGGCGCTTGCCGACGCGCTCAACCTCGACCGAAACCGGACCGTGCTGTCGATCCTGATGTCACTCGCCCGCGCCACGCGAATGTGAGGACTTCGCCGACCCTGGCCAGCCAACGGGGCTGCCGGGCAATTCCCTTCGTCCGCGCGCGACCAACCAAGGCGAGACGGCGATGACGGCGCCGAAATTCTATATCACCACCGCGATTTCCTATCCGAACGGGCCTCCCCACGTCGGCCACGCCTACGAGGACCTGGCGACCGATGCCATCGCCCGTTTCATGCGGCTTGACGGCTATGACGTCTACTTCCTGACCGGCACCGATGAGCACGGCATCAAGATGAAGCAGACCGCGACGCGCGAGGGCCTCGAGCCGCGCGCGCTGGCTGACCGCAACACCCCGCTGTTCAAGAAGATGGTCGCCGCGCTCGGCTGCTCCAACGACGATTTCATTCGCACGACCGAAGAGCGCCACCATCGCGCCTCGCAGGAGATCTGGCGGAGGATAGCGGCCGCCGGCGACATCTACAAGGACGTCTATGCCGGGTGGTATTCGGTCCGCGACGAGGCCTACTACGGCGAATCCGAGACCGAGGTGAGAGCGGACGGCGTCCGCTACGGCCCGCAGGGCACGCCGGTCGACTGGGTCGAGGAGGAAAGCTACTTCTTCCGCCTCTCCGCCTATCAGGACCGGCTGCTCGCCCACTACGACGCCCACCCTGGCTTCATCGGCCCGGAAGAGCGCCGGAACGAGGTGATGAGCTTCGTCAAGGGCGGTCTCAGGGATTTGTCGATTTCGCGCACCACCTTCGACTGGGGGATCAGGGTCCCGGACGACGACAAGCACCTGATGTACGTGTGGGTGGACGCGCTCACCAACTACATCACCGGGGTCGGCTTCCCCGACGAGAAGGCGCCGCTGTGGCGCTACTGGCCGGCCGATCTGCACGTTATCGGCAAGGACATCGTCCGTTTCCACGCCGTCTACTGGCCGGCGTTTCTGATGTCTGCCGGGATCGCGCTACCGCAACGCGTCTTCGCCCACGGCTTCGTGTTCAACCGCGGCGAGAAGATGTCGAAATCGGTCGGCAACGTCGTCGACCCGTTCAATCTGATCGCCGCCTACGGCCGCGACCAGGTGCGTTATTTCTTCCTGCGCGAGGTGCCTTTCGGCCAGGATGGCAACTACAGCCACGAAGCGATCGTCCAGCGGATCAACGCCGACCTCGCCAACGACCTCGGCAATCTTGCCCAGCGCTCGCTGTCCATGATCGCCAGAAACTGCGGCGGCGTTTTGCCGGAGGAAGGGACGCTGGCCGACGCCGATCGCCGCATGATGGCCGCGGCCGACGGGTTGATTGACCTCTGCCGTGCGGCGATGAAGCAGCAACAGATCCACCAGGCGCTGAACGCGGTCTGGGCGGTGGTGGCCGACGCCAACCGCTACTTCGCCGCTGCCGCGCCGTGGGAGCTGCGCCGGAGCGATCCGAAGCGCATGGGCACGGTCCTCTATGTCACCGCCGAAGTGCTCCGCCAAGTGGCGATCCTGGCCCTGCCGGCGATGCCGGGCGCGGCGGCGAGGTTGCTCGACCTGCTTGCCGTCGATGAGTCGGGGCGCAATTTCGCCGCCCTGGGTGCCGGCGGCTGTCTGAAGCCCGGAACCCAGCTGCCGCCGCCCGAGCCGGTCTTCCCGCGCTACGTTGAGGGCGAGGAACAGAAGGCCGGCTGACCCCCGTGCTCGTCGACAGCCACTGCCATCTCGATTTCCCGGACTTCGACGCCGATCGCGACGCCGTCGTCGAGCGGGCGCGCGCCGCCGGCGTCGGGACCGTCGTCACCATCTCGACGCGCGTCGCCAGATTCCCGGCGGTAAGGGCGATCGCCGAACGCTACGACCGGGTCTATTGCTCGATCGGAACCCATCCCCATAACGCCGCCGAGGAAGCCGAAGTCACCACCGACGATCTGGTGGCCGTCGCCGCCGACCCGGTCGTGGTGGCCATCGGCGAAGCCGGTCTCGACTACCATTACGACAATTCGCCCCGCGAAGCGCAGCGGCAGGGCTTCCTCCGCCATATCGGCGCCGCCCGCATCACCGGCCTGCCGCTCGTCATCCACGCCCGCGACGCCGACGCCGACATCGCAGCCATTCTCAGCGAGGAGAGCGGGAAGGGGGCCTTTCCTTTCGTCCTCCATTGTTTTTCTTCCGGGCGCGACCTCGCCAAGCGGGGCCTGGAGCTTGGCGGATACGTCTCGTTCTCCGGGATCGTCACCTTCAAGGGCGCCGACGGGCTGAGGGCGATCGCGGCCGAGGTGCCCCTCGACCGGCTGCTGGTCGAGACCGATGCGCCCTACCTCGCCCCGGTTCCCCACCGCGGCAGGCGCAACCAACCCGCCTATGTGATTGAAACTGCCAATGTTTTGGCGAGCATCAGAGGGATCGACCTCGACGCCGTCGCGGCGGCGACGACTGAGAATTTCTTTAGACTTTTCAACAGGGTGCCGAGACCGTGAGCCCCCAGCTCAAGGTGACGGTCCTCGGCTGCGGCGCTTCCTCGGGGGTGCCGCGCATCGGCAACGACTGGGGCGCCTGCGACCCAAACGAGCCGAGAAACAGGCGTACCCGGTCATCATTGCTGATCGAGCGACGGATGGACAGTGCGGACTGGCCGACGCGCGTCCTGGTCGACAGCGGCCCGGATCTGCGCGCCCAGCTGCTTTCCGCCGGCGTCGGCTTCGTCGACGGCGTCGTGTACACCCACGCGCACGCCGACCACGTCCATGGCATCGACGACCTGCGCGCCTTTTGGCAGAACACCAAGCGTTTGGTCGACATCCACGCCGACGACGCGACGTTTAAGCATCTCGAGGCAGCGTTCGGCTATTGCTTCCACCGGCCGGCCGGCAGCTTCTACCCGCCGATCCTGAGGCGTCATGGGATCGCCGTCGGAGTACCGCTCACCATCGAGGGCGGCGGCGGACCGCTGACGCTGACGCCGTTTCTCCAGCTGCACGGCGATACCACCAGCCTCGGTCTCAGGGTCGGCCGGTTCGCATACTCGTGCGACATGAGCGGCCTGCCGGAGGAGTCGCTCCCGTACCTCGGCGACCTCGACGTCTGGATCGTCGGCGTGCTTCGCTACCGGCCGCATCCGAGCCACCTCAGCGTCGCTGAGGTGACCGAGTGGGTCAAACGGCTGAAGCCCGCCCGCGCGCTTCTCACCCACATGCACACCGACCTCGACTACGCTACGTTGAAGCGCGAGCTGCCGCCACCGATCGAGCCGGCTTACGACGGGATGGTCATCGACCTTGAGGCATGAGGCGCCGCCGATGGCGGCGGACCGGTCGGTCGTACGACGTGCGAAGGTTCCATAATATATCTTATGCGACAAACGCCATCACACAAGGACGCGAGCCGGTGAAGCCCTCCCGCGACATCTCTGGCCTGGTCGAGATCATGGCGGCGCTCCGCGACCGCAAGTCCGGTTGCGCGTGGGATATCGAGCAGACCTTCGCCACCATCGCGCCCTACACCATCGAGGAAGCCTACGAGGTCGCCGAAGCGATCGCCGGCGGCGACATGGCGGAGCTGCGCGACGAGCTCGGCGACCTGCTGCTGCAGGTGGTCAACCACGCGCGGATGGCGGAGGAGTCGGGCGCCTTTGCCTTCGCCGACGTGGTCGAGGCGATCACGACCAAGCTGATCCGCCGCCACCCGCATGTGTTTGGCGATGCGGACGCGCTGGCCGCCGGCGCCGCCAAGGGCTTCTGGGAGAAGGCCAAGGCCGAGGAGCGGCGCGCCCGTGGCGAGGCCGGGCCAGGCGGCCTGCTCGACGGCGTTGCCACGGCCCTTCCCGCCCTCATGCGGGCGCTGAAACTCCAAGAAAGGGCGGCGACCGTCGGCTTCGACTGGAACGATGCGAGGGCGGTTCTGACCAAGGTCCAAGAGGAAATCGGTGAGATCGAAGCCGAGCTGGCGCAATCACCTCGCTCGACCGACCGCATCGAAGGCGAGATCGGCGACCTTCTCTTCGTCGTCGTCAATCTTGCGCGCCACCTCAAGGTCGACGCCGATCAGGCCCTCCGGCGCACCAATGCCAAGGTCACCCGCCGCTTCCGCGCGATCGAAGCGGCGCTCGCCGCCGAGGGCCGAGTCGCCGCCAACGCCTCGCTGGCCGAGATGGAAGCCCTCTGGCAGAAGGCCAAGGCGGAGGAATAGGCACCACGCCTCGCCTTTCCCAGCATTTCCCGGGCGCGGCGCAGCACGGAGTGGTGCGCCGAAGAACCGGGACCTACACCTTCGAGGCTGTGGGCCCCGGATCAGCACCGCACCGTTTCACGGCGCGGTGCATCCGGGCAACTGAGGGATGGTTCGCTCCGGGCGATGCCCGGCAGCGCTACCGAGCGCGCAACATCCGATGGGCGCGTGTAGTCCTTTGCAGGCTCTCCCGCGAGGTCAGGTTGGGCATCCGGTCACCCGACCGGAGTTGCCGAGGGAAACGCGCGGCGCAACTTGGCTTCGCGGTCGGCCGGAACCCGAACCGTGGCAATGGTGGCACCCTCCGGCGTATCCCTGCGGTCGAGCACTTCGCCGATCTCGTAGAGCAGATGAAGGTTGGCAAGAGCCTCGCCCGACAACTCAACCGCGTAAGTCTGCCGGTGGCCGACGATCCGCCGCTCGATCGCGTCCAGTAGCTCGGGCAGCCCCTCCCCGGTCAGCGCCGACAGGGCAACGACTTCCGGCGCGCTGCCGTCGCCGTTGAAGCGCGCCGGGATGACCGGTGGCGGCCGGCGGGCCTCGGGCAGGAGATCGATCTTGTTCCAAACCTCGATCACCCGGCGGGGGGCACGGGCGTCGATGCCGAGTTCATCGAGAGCCGCCGCCACGTCGCGCGCCTGCTCCTCGCTGTCGGGATGGGCGATGTCGCGAACGTGCAGGATCAGTTCGGCCTCCAGGACCTCCTCCAGGGTCGCGCGGAAGGCGGCGACGAGCGTGGTCGGCAGGTCGGCGACGAAACCGACCGTGTCGGAGACCACGGCGACGGCGCCGTGCGGCAGCGACAGGCGGCGAAGCGTCGGATCGAGGGTGGCGAACAGCCGGTCGTCGGCGGTGACGCCCGACTTGGTGAGGGCGTTGAACAGGGTCGATTTGCCGGCGTTGGTGTAGCCGACGAGCGCCACCACCGCACCGCTCGCTTTGCCGCGCGTCTTGCGCTGCTGGCGGCGGCGGGTGACGACGGTCTTGAGGTCACCCTCGATGTGGGCGATGCGCTGCTCGATCAGCCGCCGGTCGGTCTCGATCTGGGTCTCGCCGGGGCCGCCGAGGAAGCCGAAGCCGCCGCGCTGGCGCTCGAGGTGGGTCCAGCTACGGACCAGCCGGCTCTTCTGATACCCAAGGTGAGCAAGTTCGACCTGCAAGCGACCTTCACGGGTCTGCGCACGCTCGCCGAAAATCTCGAGGATCAGGCCGGTACGGTCGATGACCTTGGTCTTCCAGGCGCGCTCCAGGTTGCGCTGCTGGGCGGGCGAGAGAACGCCATCGACGATCACCAGGTCGATGGCCTCGGCCGCCGTCCGGGTGGCGATCTCGGCGACCTTGCCCGAGCCGATGAGGGTGGCCGGGCGGATGACGGAAATCGGCACGGCCAAAGCCTCGACGACGTCGAGGTCGATGGCGCGGGCAAGCCCGACCGCCTCGTCGATACGCGCCGGCGGTTGGCGGCCGCCGGCGGCGCGGCTCCGCATCACCGGCACCAGCACCAGCGCCCGCTGCCGCGAGCCGCCCTCCCCGCCGCCGCCTCGGAGGCTCGCTCCGGCCTTCGCGATGTCGGTCAATCGATCTCCCGATCAGTCGCGCCCTCTTCGCCGGGCTCGAACAGCTGCACCGGCGCGCCGGGCATGACGGTGGAGATCGCGTGCTTGTAGACGAGCTGCGAATGCCCGTCGCGCCTCAGCAACAGGCAGAAGTTGTCGAACCAGGTGACGATGCCCTGGAGCTTGACGCCGTTGACCAGAAAGATCGTCAGCGGTGTCTTGTTCTTGCGAACGTGGTTGAGGAACGTGTCCTGGAGGTTTTGCGCGCGGTCCGCCATGTTTCTCGCTCTTGCGGTTCTTGGGTCTTACGGCTCGCGTTCTTGGGTCGGAATGCTGCCGCGGCCAGTCTGCCGGGAGTTGCCCCTCCCGTCACCTGCGATTTTTTGGCCAACGTCGGGCCGCTGCCGTGCCGCCGGCCGCGACAAGACGGGGGCCCTTTCGGCGTAGCGGTGAAACGCGCCCCTGAGGCGCGCCGCGATCGGGCCGGGCCGGCCGCCGCCGACCGGCCGACCGTCGATGCTGACGACCGGGGTGACGATCGCCGTCGCCGAGGTGATGAACGCCTCGCGCGCCGCCAGCGCTTCCTTGACCGAGAAGGCTCGCTCCTCGACCTTGAGGCGGCGGCGGCGGATGAGGTCCATGAGCACGCCGCGGGTGATGCCCCGGAGGATGCCCCGGTCGGCGGAGCGGGTGACCAGCGTGCCCTCGGCGGTGACGATCCAGGCGTTGGTCGAGGCTCCCTCGGTGACGAAGCCCTCGCGGTCGACGAACCATGCCTCCAAAGCGCCCGCTTCCCGCGCCTTTTGCTTGGCCAGAACGTTGGGCAACAGCGACACCGTCTTGATGTCGACGCGCTCCCAGCGGTTGTCCGGCACGGTGACGACGGCGATCCCCTCCCCGGCCCGCCGGTCGAGCGGCCCGCGGGCAATCGCCCGCGCGGTGACGACCAGGCTCGGGGCGACGTCGCCGGTCGGGAAGGCGTGGTCGCGCCGCGCGACGCCGCGGGTGACCTGGAGGTAGACGATGCCGTCGGCGACCCGGTTCAGCCGCACGACCTCGCGGATGACGACGCCCAGGGCGACCGCCGTCATCGGCGGGCGAATCCTGAGCTCGCCGAGCGAACGCCGGAGTCGGGCGAGGTGGCGCCGCTCGTCGATCAGTCGGCCGTTCAGGATCTCGCACACCTCGTAGACGCCGTCGGCGAACTGGTAGCCGCGATCCTCGACGTGAACGGCGGCTCGATGATGCGGAAGGTAGCGGCCGTTAACGTAAGCGATTCGCGACATCGAGCGGCTTCCTCAGGAGCGCCAATAGGCCGGGTTGGCGGCGGCGAAAAACACGATCACCTCGATCCGGCCGAGAACCATCGTGACCACCATGACGACCTTGGACAAGCCGTCGAAGGCGGCGTAGCTCGGCCAGGCCGCCGCCGTCGGCCACTCGGGGGAGTAGAGCGGGCCGATGCCGGAGAAGCCCGCAACGGTGGCGACCACGGCGGCGTCGAACGACGGCAGGCTCAGCGAAAGCAGCAGCGCCGCGGCCATGATGACCACCAGCGACAGGCCGAGATTGGCCCAGATCGCCTTCATCAGCCCTAGATCATAAGGCTGGCCGCCGACCCGGGTGGGCCGCACGAGGTGGGGAAAGATCAGCCGCTTCAGCTCGTGCGAGGACTGCACCAGCATGGCGCCGACCCGGTAGAGCTTGAGTCCGCCGGCGGTCGACAGCGAGGCGGCACCGGCGAGCGCCAGCAGCATGACCAGGGACTCGGGAAGCCCCGCCAGGCCCGCCGGCCGAGTCTCGAACCCGGTCGTGCTGACGAGCGAGATGCCGGTGAACAACCCCTCGCCGAGCGCCGCCAACACCCTCTCCGATCCGGCGAAACCGACGGCGTAGAGGAAGCCGGCGGCGAGCGCCGCGCCGATCACCCAATAACTCTCCCGGTGCTCGAGGAGAAGGGCGCGCCGCCCCTCCAGCACCATCCGCTGCCAGACGATGCTGGTGGCGCCGACCAGCATGAACACCGCGACGACGAGCTCGGCGAAGCGGCTGCCGTAGGCGGCAAGCGTACCGTCGCGCGGCATGAAGCCGCCGGTCGAGACGGTGGCGAAGGCCAGGCAGATCGCGTCGTAGGTCGGCACGCCGCCGGCGAACAGGAGGATGATGCAGCCGCCGGTGACCATCGCGTAGATGACGCCAACCTCGCGGATCACGCGGCCGGCCCGGCTCGGCCCGTGCCCGGCGACACCGCCGACCAGGCTGAGCCCGCGGCTCGACAGCCCGCCGAGTTCGGCCGGCGCCAGCACCAGCGCGAACATGCACAGGGTGGCGAATCCCCCGAGCCATTGAAGCTCGGCGCGCCAGAAGATGACCGCCGGACCGAGGTCGGCGAGCGAGGCAAAGACCGTGGCGCCGGTCGTCGTCAGGCCGGAGGCGGCCTCGAAGAGGGCGAAGGTGTAGGGGACCTCTGCCGACAGCATGATCGGCACCGCCGCGATCATCGGCGCGACGGTCCACACGACGACCACCAGGACGAAGCGGTCGACACGACCGACGCCCCTCCCTCGGTCGCGGTAGGCGAAGAAGATGGCGCCGGCGAGAAACCCGGCGAGCCCGGCAACCACCAGATATCCCTCGGTGGTTCCTTCGCCGCCGACGAACGCGATGGCGGCGGGGACGAGGAGCGCCAAGGCCAGCGCACCGAGCACCTGCGACAGGATGTGGAGAACGCCGATCATCGGCGACGTCAGAAGAACTCGAGGCTGACGCGGAACATCTGCTCGACCTGGCGGAGGCACTCGGCGGTCGCCAGGATGATGACGCGGTCCTTGGCGGCGATCTGCGTCTCGCCGTCGGGAACGATCACCTTGCCCTCGCGGTAGACGGCACCGATGCGGATACCATCGGGCAGATCGAGCTCGCGCAGCGGCTTGCCGACCAGCGGCGAGGTCTCCAGCGCCTCCGCCTCGATCACTTCCGCCAGCCCGTTCTCGATCGAATGGACGCCGCGGATGCGGCCGCGGCGCACGTATTGAAGAATCTTGGAAACGGTCACCGACCGCGGGTTCACGGTGGCGTCGATGCCGAGCATGTCGGTGAACGCCGGGTAGCTGCGGTTGTTGATCAGCGCCATGGTGCTGCGGCAACCCAGTTGCTTGGCCATGACGCAGGAGATGATGTTGACCTCGTCGTCGTTGGTCAGCGCCACCATGGTGTCGGCGTCCTGGACGTCGGCCTCGGTCAGGATGTCGCGGTCGAGGGCGCTGCCGTGGAGCACCACCGTCCGCTTGAGCTGGTCGGCGATGGCGATCGCCCGCTCGCGGCTGGACTCGACGATCTTGACCTTGGCGGCGGCGCCGCGCGCCTCCAGCGTGCTGGCGACGTAGAGACCGATGTTGCCGCCGCCGGCGATGACCACCCGATTGGCGACCTGCTCCTCGTGGCCGAAGAGGCCGAGCACGCGCGCGACCTGGTCGCTGCCGCAGACGACGTAGACCTGATCGCCGACCAGCATCGAGTCGGTCGAGTGCGGCACGAACAGTCTGGCGGCGCGCACGATGCCGACGACCACCGCCTGGAGGTCGGGAAACAGCTCGGTCAATTGGGAGAGCGGGGTGTCGACCACCGGGCAATCCTCGGTGCAGACGATGCCGACCACGACGACATCGCCGTTGGCGAACCGCACGGTATCGAAGGCGCCGGGCAGCGCCAGCCGCCTGAGCACCAGCTCGCCGACCTCGAGCTCCGGCGAGATGATGACGTCGATCGGCAGGTGGCTCGATGAGAACAGGTCGCGCCAGTGCGGTTGCAGATAGCTCTGCGAGCGGATGCGGGCGATCTTGGTCGGCACGTTGAACAGCGAATGGGCGACCTGGCAGGCGACCATGTTGACCTCGTCGTGGAGGGTCACAGCGATCAGCATGTCGGCCTGTTCGATCCCGGCGGCGGCCAGCACCTCCGGGTGGGCGCCGTGGCCGACGAAGCCGCGGACGTCAAGGCTGTCGCGGATCGCCTGGACGAGCTGCGGCGCCGAGTCGATGACGGCGACGTCGTTGTCCTCGGCGGCCAGCCGCTCGGCGATGCCGTAGCCGACCTGGCCGGCGCCGCAGATCACAACCCGCATGGGTGCCCCGACCCCCTGCCCGCCTAGCCGACGCCTAGCGACTTCAACTTGCGGTGCAACGCCGAACGCTCCATGCCGACGAACTCGGCGGTGCGCGAGATGTTGCCGCCGAAGCGGTTGACCTGGGCGGTCAGATACTCGCGCTCGAAGATCTCGCGGGCGTCGCGCAGCGGCAGCGACATCAGGTGCTCGCCGCCCGCCCGCCCCGGCGTCGTCGGCAGCATCTCGCCGATCTCGGCCGGCAGCATGTCGGCGGTAATGACCTCGGTGGCCTCGCCGCGGGCCAGAATCATCAGCCGCTCGACGTTGTTGCGAAGCTGGCGGATGTTGCCCGGCCAGTCGTGCGCCTGGAGCACGGCGAGTGCGTCATCGCCAATGGCACGCGGCGGCAGGCCTGTCGCCCGCGAAATCTGGTCGACGAAATGACGGACGAGCAGCGGGATGTCGTCGCGGCGTTCGGCAAGCGAGGGGACGCGGATCGGTACCACCGCCAGGCGATGGAACAAATCCTCGCGGAAGGCGCCCTCGGCGATCTCGCGCTCGAGGTCGCGGGCGGTGGAGGAAACGATGCGGACATCGACGTTGACCCGGTTGACGCCGCCGACCCGCTGGAAGCTCTGGTCGACCAGAACCCGCAGGATCTTGTTCTGGGTCTCGCGCGGCATGTCGCCGACCTCGTCGAGGTAGAGCGTGCCGCCGTGGCCTTCCTCGAGGGCGCCGATCTTGCGGTTGGCGCCGTTCGCCGGCTCGGTGCCGAACAGCTCGTGCTCCATGCGGTCGGGGGTGATGGCGGCGGCGTTGAGAACGACGAACGGCCCGCTGGAGCGGGTCGACAACAGGTGGATGGTGCGCGCGACCATCTCCTTGCCGGACCCCGAGGCTCCCGAAATCATCACCCGGCTATTGGTCGGCGCCACCTTGTCGATCAGGGCGCGCAGGTGATTCATCACCGGTGAGGCGCCGAGCAGTTGGGTGGCCTCGCCGCTGCGCTCGCGCAGGACCTTGACCTCGCGCCGAAGCCGCGAGGCCTCCAGCGCCCGGTCGGCGACCAGAACCAGGCGATCGGTCTTGAACGGCTTCTCGATGTAGTCGTAGGCGCCGCGCTTGATGGCCGAGACCGCGGTCTCGATGTTGCCGTGGCCGGAGATCATGATCACCGGCAGATCGGCGTGCTCGCGCTTGATCAGGTCGAGCAGCGCCAGGCCGTCCATCCGGCTGCCTTGCAGCCAGATGTCGAGGAAGACGAGAGAGGGCCGCCGGCCGGCGATCTCCGCCAGCGCCGCGTCGGCGTCGGCCGCGGTGCGGGTACCGTGTCCCTCGTCGCTCAGGATTCCGGACACCAGCTCGCGGATGTCGTTTTCGTCATCAACAATGAGAATGTCCGACGCCATGGATGGTCTAAATGTCCGCTTTCAATTGGCCGGGGAGGCCTCTTGGGGTGCCAGCGCCTCGCGACGGTCCTCGGCGGCGTCGAGGCAGGGAAGAACGATTCTGATCAACGCGCCGCGACCGCCGGTCGCGACCGCAGGCGCATCGAGGAGCTCGAGCCGTCCGCCGTGCTCCTCAATGATCTTGGCAACGATGGCAAGACCGAGGCCGGTGCCCTTCTCGCGGGTGGTCATGTAGGGCTCGAGCAGCCGCTGCCGGTTCTGCCTGGGGAATCCGATGCCGTTGTCGATCAGGTCGATCACCGCTTCGCCGTCGTCCGCCCGGGCCGAGACCTCGATGCGGCCTTCACCACGCCCGTCGGCCGGCACGGCGGCGATCGCCTCGGCGGCGTTTTTGATGACGTTGGTCAGCGCCTGCCCGATCAGGCGGGCGTCGAAACGACCGCTGAGCGGCGACTCGGGCAAGCTGGTCTTGAACTGGAGCTCCGGGTGGGCAACGCTCATCAGGAAGACCGCTTCGCGGATCGTCTCCGACAGGTTGCCGGCTGCCATTGCCGGTTTGGGCATGCGGGCGAAGGACGAGAACTCGTCGACCATGCGCCCAATGTCGCCGACCTGGCGGATGATCGTGTCGGTGCATTGCTCGAACACGTCGCGGTCGTCGGCGATGACCTTACCGAACCTGCGTTTGAGCCGCTCGGCGGAAAGCTGGATGGGGGTCAGCGGATTCTTGATCTCGTGAGCGATGCGCCGGGCGACGTCGGCCCAGGCCGAACTGCGCTGGGCGGAGACCAGGTCGGTGATGTCGTCGAGGGTGATGACATAGCCGTGTGCTTGGCCGGCCGCCCGTTCGGTCGTCACGCGGACGTTGATGGTCCGCTCCCGGCCGCCGCGCGGCACTACGATCTGATCGCGATGCTCCAGCCGCTCGTCGCGGATCGCCGCGGTTACCGCGGGAGCGAGCGGCGGCAGGATGTCGGCGACCGACTGGCCGATCGCCTGGCTCTCGGACACGCCGAGGAGGCCGAGGGCGGTTCGGTTGACGATGGTCACCCGGCCGTCGGTGTCGATGCCGACGACGCCGGCGGTGGCGCCGGACAGGACCGCCTCGGTGAACCGACGGCGGCTGTCGATCTGCTCGCTGGCGGCGAGCAGCTCCTCGCGCTGTCCGCGCAGTTGCGCGGTCATGGTATTGAACGTGTGGCCGAGGGCGCCGACGTCGCCGTCTGAGCTCCGCGGCGCCACGCGGACGGTGAGGTTGCCGCGTGAGACCTCCTTGGCGGCGTCGATCAACCGCCGGATCGGCGCCACGAAGCGGTTGGTGAAGGCGATCCCGAGCCAGATCGCCGACAGAATCACCACGACGGTGATGCCGAGGAAGAGGATGCCGAAGGCGAGCTGCATGCCGAACCGGGTCGCCTCGAGCACCCGGTACTCGGCCACGCTCTCGCTGGTCATGGTCAGATAGCGGTTGATCTGGGGATCGAGCGGCCGGGCGGCGTAGAGGAACAAGGCGTCGTATCCGACGAGCACGGTGATGGCGCCAATCGCGTTGGTGTTCGGCCCGGGTGGGATGATCATCACCTCGTTTGGCCGGGTCGTCGCCTGGGTGAAGACCTCGACCGGCGGCGGCGGGAAGTCGCGCCGATTGGCGCTCTGCGCCTGGCTGACCGTCGTCCCCGCGGCGTCGACGAGAAAGATCGCCGGCAGATTGCGGTCGGCGGCGACCGAGGTGAGAAACGCGGCAAAGCGCTCCGGATCCTCGGTGATCAACGCCGGCGCCCGCTGGAGCTGCGCCTTGACGGCAAGCGTGTCGCCGCGCAGTTGCACCGCCTGCTGCTCGGCATAGGCCTGGGCGATCGACAGCGAGCTGTCGACGATGGCCCGCGTCCGCGTCGAGAACCAGTTGTCGAGGCCGCGGTCGAGGCTGACACTGGCGGCGATCGCCAGAAGCACGGCGGGCGCGGCAGCGACGAAACTGAACAGGGCGACAATGCGGACATGGAGCTGGGCGGCGGCGCGCCCCCGGCGGCGTGCCAGGAGCAGGCTGACCAGCTCCCAGGCGACGACGAAAATGAGAAAGACAACCAGTCCACCGTTCACCGTCATCGCCGTCAAAACGATGTCGGGCGTCGGATCGATGGCGGTCAGCCCCATCAGGATGACGAACGTCGTCACCGTCGAGGCGAGCGCCAGGACCACGGCGATATAGCCCATCGCCCGCACCAGGCGGGAAAACTCGAAGCGTCGGTCAGGCCGCTCTTCCGCCGCCGGCTCGACCATGGGCAGGGACTCGACCGTCATGGCCCGCTCTGCATGTTCTCCATTGCCAGAGGGCGCTAAGGAGGTACGGCAGCCTGGGACCGAATTGCAACAACATTGTGATCAAAAAACCACAAGAAGGGCTGGCCGACCTTCCGCCTCAGCGGGCGTTACGGACGACCTGGATGTCGAGCTCTCGGATTTTCTTCCTGAGCGTGTTGCGGTTGACGCCGAGCAGCTCGGCCGCCTTGATCTGGTTGCCGCGGGTGGAGGCGAGCGCCGCCGTGATCAGGGGCGCCTCCACCTCGCGCAGGATCCGGTGATAGAGGCCGGGCGGCGGCAGTCCTTCGCCGAAGCCGTCGAAGTAGGCGTGGAGGTGCCGCTCGACCGAAGCGGCGAGCCTCTGGTCGCCGCCGTCCTCGGCGCCCATGTCCCTCGCGGCCGGCTGGTCAAGCTCGGCTTCGATGATGCTTTCACCAATGATTTCCTGGGGATAAAGCGCCGCAAGCCGGCGCACCAGGTTCTCGAGCTCGCGCACGTTTCCGGGCCAGCGGTAGCGTTTCAGCCGCTCCATGGCGGCCGGTTCAATCTGCTTGGTCGGCAGGCCCTCTTTCTCCACCACGGCGAAGAAGTGGCGGACCAGGTCGGCGATGTCCTCGCTGCGCTCGCGCAGCGGCGGCAGGCGGATCGGCACGACGTTGAGGCGGAAGAACAGGTCCTCGCGGAACAGCCCCTGATTGATGAGCCCGCGCAAGTCCTTGTTGGTGGCGGCGATGATGCGGACGTCGCTCTTGACCGGCGTGCGGCCGCCGACGGTGGTGTACTCGCCCTGTTGCAGGACCCGCAGCAGCCGGGTCTGCGCCTCCATCGGCATGTCGCCGATCTCGTCGAGGAAGAGCGTTCCGCCGTCGGCCTGCTCGAAACGGCCGGCGTTGCGCGACTGGGCGCCGGTGAAGGCGCCCTTCTCGTGGCCGAACAGTTCGGCCTCGATGAGGTCGCGGGGGATCGCCGCCATGTTGATCGCCACAAAGGCGCCGTTGTGGCGCTTGCCGTAGTCGTGGAGGGCGCGCGCCACCAGTTCCTTCCCGGTTCCCGATTCGCCGGCGATCATGACGGTGAGG
>JBBDMC010000147.1:0-21158 GCA_040878485.1 Bauldia sp.
TTTCCGCCACCGTGAACACCGGCACCAGCATGAAGTGCTGATGCACCATGCCGATCCCCGCAATGATGGCGTCGCGCGCGCCGACGAAATAGGTCGGCTTGCCGTCGAGAAAGATTTCGCCTGAGTCTGGTCTGTAGAGCCCGCTGAGGATGTTCATCAGCGTGGATTTGCCTGCACCGTTTTCGCCGAGCAGGCCGAGAATTTCGCCAGGCCGAATTTTCAGATTGACGTCGGAGTTTGCGACGACAGGCCCAAATCTCTTTGTGATGCCTCGTAGTTCAACTTCCACGCCAAGCGCCCCGCCTCGCCTGAAGGAACCCCGCCGCGACCGATGGTGGACGCGGCGGGGAAAGTCGTCAACTGGACGAGATTACATCCCCTTCACGGAGACGGAGCCGTCCTGGATTCCTTTGGCGAGGGCATCGATTTCGCCCTTAAGGTCCCCAGGGATCGCCGAGTTGAGGTCGTGATAGGGCGCGATGCCGACGCCGCCGGACTTCAGCGTGCCGACGACGACGCCGCCCTTGAAGGTGCCTTCCTTGGCCTCCTTGATGACCTGCGTGGTGGTCGAGTCCATCCGCTTCAGCACTGAAGTGAGAAACACCGCTCCGTGCTCCGGATCGGTGACGTACTGGTCGACGTCCACGCCGATTATTTTCAGCTTGTCAGCGCCGAGCTCGGTCGCGAGAGCCGCGGAGCCCTGGCCGACGGGGCCGGCGACCGGCATGACAACGTCTGCGCCTTCGTCGTTCAGGTTCTTCGCAAACGCGCGGCCGTCATCGAGCGAGTTGAAGTTGCCGGTGAAAAGGCCTTCCTTGCCGTCCCAGCCGAGCACCTTGACGCTCTTGCCCTTCTGCTTGTTGTAGTAATTCACGCCATGCAGGAAGCCATCCATGAAGATGGTAACCGGCGGAATGTTGATCCCGCCGAAGGTTCCCACGACGCCGCTCTTCGAGACGCCCGCCGCTAGATAGCCGGCGAGGAACGCCGCTTCGTCGGTCGCATAGACCTGGCCGACCACGTTCGGGATCGTCGGGTCGTACGCGTAGTCCACGATCGAGAACTTGAAGGTCGGGTTGGCTTCCGCCGCGACCTTCGTTGCGTCGCCAAGCAGGAAGCCGACCGTGATGATGATGTCGCACTTCTGCGAGATGAACGAGTTGATATGCGGGGCGTAGTCAGTCTCGGCCTTGGACTCAAGGAGCATGCCCCCGACGGCGAGTTCCTTCAGCGCGTCCGTCACGCCCTTCCAGGCCGTCTGGTTGAAGCCCTTGTCGTCGACTCCGCCGATGTCGGTTACCTGGCACGCCATGAACGCGGCGGCCGGCGCCGACACGCCGCCCGTCAGGGCGGTGGCAAGAACGACCGCGACCGCTGTCGATGTAACTCTGTTGATCAAGTCTTCCTCCATCTGGTAGGACACGCCGGGAGGAATGCCTCGCGGCGCGGCAGAAAACCACCTGCTCCCGCTCGGGATTGGCCAGGCGCCCCTCGCGCCAAGCGCGCCCGATCGAGGCTGAAGGGACAGCCTCGCATGTCCGCCCGCCATCGTCGAGACCCCTCGAAAGTCGGCCTGTCCGGCACCCCCGATGCCATGCGTCGGTTGCGCGGCGCCCCGCTCCCGACGAAGATGGCGGGCCGGTAGCCGGCCAACAAGATTCTTTCCGGGGGGAGGGGACTGCAGCGATGGATCGCGAGCTTTTCGAGACGGCCAGGGCGGTTCGCGAACGCGCCTACGCCCCTTATTCGCGCTTTCCGGTCGGTGCCGCCGTGCGTACCGCGGCGGGCGCCGTTCACGCCGGCGCCAACGTCGAGAACGCCTCCTACCCGGAGGGCTGGTGCGCCGAGACCTCGGCGCTCGCCGCCATGGTCGCCGCCAACCCGGCGGGATCAGGCCGGACGATCGCCGCGGTTTGCGTCGTCGCCAACCGTATCGGCGGGCGGCTGACCACGCCATGCGGCGGCTGCCGCCAGCGGCTGGCCGAATTCTGCGGCCCCGATACCAAGGTCACCGTCGCCGATCCGGACGGTTTGAGCCAGACGTTTCTGATGAGCGACCTCTTGCCCGCCGCCTTCGCGCTGGAGGAGACGCGGTGAGCGGCGTCGGCGAGGAGGCTGCGGCGCTGATCCGCGCCGAGGCGGATCTGCCCTATGCCATCGGCGTCGTCCTCGGGTCCGGCCTTGCCGGTCTGGCCGATCAGGTCGCCGAGGCGGTGCGTATTCCCTATTCCGCCTTGCCCGGCTTCCCGGTATCGACCGTCTCCTCGCACAACAACGAGTTCGTCGCCGGTTGGCTCGAGGGCCTCGCCGTCGTCGTCCTCTCCGGGCGCGAGCATTTCTACGAGAACGCCAACCCCGCCGCCATGCGGGTGCCGATCGCCACCTTGCGCGCGCTCGGCTGCGACACGCTGATCCTGACCAACGCCGCCGGCTCGCTGAGGACCGAGGTCGGCCCCGGTGAGGTCATGCTGATCACCGACCACATCGCGTTTTCGGGACCGAACCCGCTGATCGGGGTGGCGACCGACGATCGCTTCGTCAGCATGACCGCCGCCTACGATCCGGAGCTGCGCGCCGCGCTGCTGGGCGCCGCCGAGCGCGAGGGCGTGGCGCTGACCACCGGCGTCTACATGTGGTTCTCCGGCCCATCGTTCGAGACGCCGGCCGAGATCCGCATGGCCCGGCTCGCCGGCGCCCACCTGGTCGGCATGTCGACTGTTCCGGAAGTGATCCTCGGCCGCTATTTCGGCCTGCGCTGCGCCGCCATCTCGACCATCGTCAACTTCGCCGCCGGCATGACCGGCGCCGAGATCAGCCACGAGGAGACCAAGGCTTTGGCGCCGATCGGCGCCGCCAAGCTCGCCCGCATCGTCCGCCGCTACCTCCGCGACCGCGCCTGGGGTTAGGTGAGACGAACTGGTGACCGCTTGCAGCCAAAAAGACAACTCGGCCGAGTTAACACCCCACGGCCCAGCAACTTCCCGGCATCGCGCGGTAGAACTTCGGCAGGTCGAAGGTCGCGCCTTGACGATCGTTTTCGAGCATAGTCTCTTGGCCGAAGTTGAGTTTTACGCCGGCCAAAAAAGCATGCTGAATGATGGTTCCACGGAATCCGGAAATAAGGTCGCCAGAATACTCTCCGAAAATGCTGAAGGCAGATCCGTCATGCCGACGTTCAATCGTCAAGCCCCAACCTAAAATATCGAGATCAGAACTGCTTAGTGTACTTTGGCCACTCGCAAAACTTATTTCGCCCGAGACGAGCATGTTTGGATTGAGGAAGTGACGAACGACACCTCGGGCAAACCAATACTGGCCGAACATTTCGTCTCCCGGCCTAAACTGGTCACCATAGCCGATCTGTGCGTAAAGCGTCGTATCGCCGAAATATTTTTGGGCCTCCACACCACCCATCATTCCGAGGTGAGTATCGCCTACGTACCAGTTGTTGCTGCCCGTGAGCGCAGCAAAGACGCCCATGGTGTGGGAGGATGGATCGCGCCAAGCGAGATGCGCACCAAATGCACCACCCATCCGCGCTTCTTTTTGATCGCTGCCGAGAACCAAATTGTACGGCGTTGTGCCTTCGCCTCGCGCTGAGAACTGAAGGCTCAGCATCTGGCCTAGCCAAAAATTCGCTGCGCCCGTCGCGC
Organism: Bauldia sp.; assembly: GCA_040878485.1. Lineage (GTDB taxonomy): Bacteria > Pseudomonadota > Alphaproteobacteria > Rhizobiales > Kaistiaceae > JBBDMC01. The sequence continues at coordinate 3,654 of JBBDMC010000147.1, forward strand.
CAAAGGTAAGCACTGTGTTGTACGGCCGACAGCAGTTTATGTCGCCGCTGGCTGTGGGAATTGATGCCCCGGCATAGAGACCGAGATAACCGCTGACCAGCGGGCCAACTTCAGGCGCCGTTTGCACCTGATTATCTGGGACGATTACGTCCGCGGCTATGGCGGGATAGCAGGCCAGAACTACGGCGCCAACAGCCGTGGCCAGGAGAGTGTGTCTCATTGCCAATCCAGTTCTTGAGAGCAACTCGGTTCAAAGCGACATATTTGGCCGAATCACCTTAAACCGAGTCACCCGGCCCGAATATTGCAAATCCGCAACACTACAGAAGATCGAGTTTTCGACTTGCCGGACCGAGTCCCTCAGCGGTCACAGTTAGCGCCAGCGTACGGGGGTGTATTCACCGGCGCCGTCGACGGTAGATTTCCCGCCGCGGCGATGGTTGAGGAACGCGGGATGGTCACCGCGGCTGGCGGTCATTTGAGCTAGAGACGCGATCGGGCAACAGGCAGGGGGGCCGTCGGGCCGGGAGCAGAGCAAGAGGCGATGACCGGGCACAGGCATTTCCGGTTCGTCCCCGCGAAAGCGCGGACCCAGGAATGGTACGCCGTGGCACTGGGTTCCCGCTTGCGCGGGAACGAACGGCACCGGGGAAGCCAATGAAGACGGAACGAGCACGTCGGGCAACAGACCCGACGGGGTGATGAACGAGAGGCGGGGAGTGCCGAAGGCGCGACAATCCATGCTGCCGCAGGAGATCATCCGCAAGAAACGTGACGGCAAGGAACTCGCCGCCGACGAGATCGCCTTCATGGTCGAGGGCCTGACCGCCGGCGGCGTCGGCGAGGGCCAGGTCGCCGCCTTCGCCATGGCGGTGTTCTTTCGCGGCATGACCCGCGCCGAGGCGGTGGCTCTAACGCTTGCCATGCGCGATTCCGGCGCCGTCCTCGACTGGTCCGGGCTGCCCGGTCCCGTCCTCGACAAGCATTCGACCGGCGGAATCGGCGACAACGTCTCGCTGATGCTCGCCCCGGCGCTCGCCGCTTGTGGCGCCTACGTTCCAATGATCTCCGGCCGCGGCCTCGGCCATACCGGCGGTACCCTCGACAAGCTCGATTCGATCCCCGGCTATCGCACCCAGCCCGACCTCGCGCTGCTGCGCAAGGTAGTGGCCGAAGTCGGCTGCGCCGTCATCGGTCAGACCGCTGATCTCGCCCCCGCCGACCGGCGGCTCTACGGCGTCCGCGACGTGACGGCGACGGTCGAATCGATCCCGCTGATCACCGCCTCGATCCTGTCGAAGAAACTCGCCGCGGGCCTCGGCGGCCTCGTCCTCGACGTCAAGACCGGATCCGGCGCGTTCATGCAGAAGCTGGCGGACGCGCGCGCCCTTGCCGAGAGTCTGGTCGCGGTCGCCAACGGCGCCGGCCTGAAGACGTCAGCCCTCATCACCGACATGAGCGAGCCACTCGCCTCCGCCGCCGGCAACGCCGTCGAAGTGATGAACGCGGTCGAATTCCTGACCGGCGCCCGCCGCGACGCTCGCCTCTACGAGGTGACCGTCGCGCTGGGCGCCGAGCTGCTCGTCCTCGGCGGCCTTGCCTCCGACGCCGGCGACGGGCGCAAATGGATCGAGGCCGCCTTTTTGTCGGGGACGGCCGCTGAGGTCTTTGGCCGCATGGTCGGGGCGCTCGGCGGACCGGCGGACTTCGTCGACAATCCTGGAAAGTACCTTGCTGCCGCGCCGGTCGTCCGGCCGGCCCCCGCGGAACGCTCCGGCTTCGTCACCGCCATCGACGGCCGCGCCATCGGCATTGCGGTTGTCGAGCTGGGGGGCGGCCGCAGGCGCGCCGCCGACCCGATCGACCATGCCGTCGGCTTCACCCGCCTCGCCGGCCTCGGCGCCGCCGTCGGCCCCGACGCGCCGTTCGGCCTTGTCCACGCCCGCGGCGCGGCCGCCGCCGCCCGCGCCGATGCATCACTCGGCGCCGCCTACACGATTGGCGACAGGGCGCCGCCCCCGGGCAAGATCGTCTACGAACGCCTCGGGCCCTCTGCCTCCGCGTAGTCGGGCGACCTCGGAGAGGTCTCGGGCCCTATTCAGCGGCGAGTGGAGCGTCGATTCCGCGGAGGCTGTCGGCGCTCGCTTGTCGGGCGCGGATCGCCTCGCCGAAGGCGGCGAACAACTTCGCCGAGGGCGCGTCGCTCCTCACCCAGTACTCGGGGTGCCACTGGACGCCGAGGGCGAAGGCGGCGGCGGCGCGCACCCGCACGGCTTCGATGGTGCCGTCCGGCGCGGTCGCTTCGATCGCCAGCCCCTCGGCAAGCCGGCCGATCGCCTGGTGGTGGAGCGAGTTCACCGGGATGGTCCCGGGCCCGAGAATCCCGGCGAGCATGCCGCCCGGCCGGATGTGCACCTGCTGACGAATGGCATAGCGGACGTCGTGGTCGTCGACGCCGGGGGCGCGGTGATCGCTGCGTCCGTCGAGTTCCTGGACTTCGGCGATCAGCGTGCCGCCGAGCGACACGTTGAGCTCCTGCATGCCGCGGCAGATGGCGAACAGCGGCACGCCGTGGCGGAGCGCGGCGCCGATCAGGGGAAGGGTCACGGCGTCGCGGCGCTCGTCGTGCGGCCTCGCCTTGTCGTTCGGCGGCTCGCCATAGCGGCTGGGGTGGACGTTGGTGCGGCTGCCGGGCAGGAGGACCCCGTCGACGCGGCCGAGCAGCGCGTCAAGGTCGAGCGCTTCGCCGAGCGACGGCAGGATCAGCGGCGTGGCGCCGGCACCGGTGACGATGGCGTTGAGATAGGTCTCGACCGCGCCATGCCATTGCAGGCCATTCATCTCGCGCACGTCGGCGGCGACGACGACAATCGGGGGGTTCTGGTCGCTGCGGTCCATGGCCGGCTATCCGGGCCCAGACATAGCCGAAACCGGCCTCGGCGCGAAGGGCGATTGCAGACAGCGGGCCGACCGGCCGGCGGGCGAGCCGTTGACCTTGCCGGTCAACCCATGTGGAATGATCGGGGCCGAAGCTGCCAAGTGAGCTGAGAATGGGAGTGAACGATGTGCCGCAACATCCGTACGCTGTTCAACTTCGATCCGCCGGCGACCGACGAGGAAATCAACGCCTCGGCGCTGCAGTTCGTCCGTAAGGTGAGCGGCTTCACCAGGCCGTCGAAGGCGAACGAAGCGGCGTTCGAGGCCGCCGTCAGGGAGGTGGCGAAGGTGGCGCGACGGCTGGTCGAGTCTCTGGCGACGACACGACCGCCGCGCGACCGCGAAGAGGAGGCGATGAAGGCGCGGGCGCGGGCGGCGGTCCGCTACGCTAACCTCTAGCGCGTCGGCGACGGCGAGCCGGGCCTTTGGCCCCGATCAGGAGCGGGCGGCAAGAACCGACCGCCTCGGAATGCGGGACATGACAGAGGAGCAGCCGTCGACGCCAGAACCTGGGGCGACCTTGCCGTTCAGCCACCCGGCGGTTGGTTTCGGACGGGTCGGCGTGCTGCTCATCAGTCTCGGCTCACCCGGGGGGACCGACACGGCGTCGGTGAGGCGCTACCTGCGCGAGTTCCTGTCGGACCGGCGGGTGATCGAGGTGGCGCGGCCAGTGTGGTGGGCGATCCTCAACCTCTTCGTCCTGACCACGCGGCCGCGACGGACGGCGGAGGCCTACCGGGCGATCTGGAACGAGGAGCGTAACGAAGGACCGCTCGTCACCATCACCCGGTCGCAGGCCGCGAAGCTCGCGACCGCGCTGGCCGGCGAGGGCGTTCTCGTCGATTGGGCGATGCGCTACGCCGCGCCATCGATCGGCGCGCGGCTGATGGCGCTGAAGGAAAAGGGCTGCGACCGCATTCTTCTGGCGCCGCTCTACCCGCAATACGCCGCGGCGACGACGGCGACCGCCAACGACGCGGCCTTCAGGGCGCTCGCCGCCATGCGCTGGCAGCCGGCGATCCGCACGCTGCCGCCCTACCACGACGATCCGGCCTATATCGAGGCGCTGGCAAAGTCGCTGACGGATGGGCTGGCGAGGCTCGCCTTCGAGCCGGAGCTGGTGCTTGCCTCCTATCACGGGCTGCCGCAGGAGTACCTCGACAAGGGCGACCCCTACCACTGCCAGTGCCGGAAGACGACGCGGCTGTTGCGCGAAAAACTCGGCTGGCCGGAGGAGCGGCTGCCGACCACGTTCCAATCGCGCTTCGGCCGGGCCGAGTGGCTGAAACCTTACACCGAGGAGACCATCACTGAGCTCGCCAGGAGCGGAACGCGGCGGCTGGCGGTGATCATGCCGGGCTTCGCAGCCGACTGCCTGGAGACGCTGGAGGAGATCGCCATCCGCGCGGCAGTCAGGTTCCGCGAGAACGGCGGGTCGGAGTTCGCCGCGATCCCCTGCCTCAACGACGGCGCCGAGGGGATGGGCCTCATCGAGGCGCTGGTCAGGCGCGAGCTATCAGGCTGGGTCTAGTACTTGCCGCCCCGTTCCGGGGAGGCTGCAGGTTCGCCGTCAGAGGAGAAGCGCTGGCGGGCGTTGCGTCGGGACGCGGAAGACCGCATATCGATGGTGCCGTGGCTGCCGGTGCCGCCGGGCGAGAGGAGGAGTCAGATGGGCTTCGATTGGGTCGTCATCGCGATCGTCATTCTGGTCATTCTGGTTCTGCTCGCCGGGGTCAAGACCATCCCGCAAGGCTTCAACCACACGGTCGAGCGGTTCGGGCGCTTCACCCGGACGCTGACGCCGGGCCTCAACCTGATCGTGCCGTTCATCGACCGCATCGGCGCCAAGATGAACATGATGGAGCAGGTGCTCGACGTGCCGACGCAGGAGGTGATCACCAAGGACAACGCCTCGGTCTCGGCCGACGGCGTCGCCTTCTACCAGGTGCTCGACGCGGCGCGCGCCGCCTATGAGGTCAAGGGGCTGCAGAACGCGCTCCTCCAGCTCACCATGACCAACATCCGCACGGTGATGGGCTCGATGGACCTCGACCAGCTGCTCTCGCACCGCGACGAGATCAACGACAAGCTGCTCCACGTCGTCGACGCGGCCGCCTCGGCGTGGGGCCTCAAGGTGACCCGCATCGAGATCAAGGACATCGTGCCGCCGGCGAACCTGGTCGAATCGATGGGCCGCCAGATGCAGGCGGAACGCGAGAAGCGCGCCGTCATCCTCGAGGCGGAAGGCCACCGGCAATCGGAGATTCTGCGGGCCGAGGGGGCCAAACAGGCCCAGATCCTCCAGGCCGAAGGCCGGCGCGAAGCCGCCTTCCGCGACGCCGAGGCGCGCGAACGCCTGGCCGAAGCCGAGGCCAAGGCGACCGACATGGTGTCGAAGGCGATCGCTTCCGGCGACGTCCAGGCGATCAACTACTTCGTCGCCCAGAAATACACCCAGGCGATCGAGGCGCTGGCCTCGGCGCCCAACCAGAAAGTGCTGATACTGCCGATCGAGGCCTCCTCGCTCATCGGCTCGCTCGCCGGTATCGCCGAGATCGCCAGGGCGACCTTCTCGGACGAGACACGAGCGGCCCGACCCGGCCGGGTACCGCCCGTCGGTGGAGGTGGCTGATGATCGTCGAGGGCTTCCGGCAGTTGGGCCCGTGGGGCTGGTGGATCGCCGGCCTGATCCTGCTCGCGCTCGAGCTGGTGGTTCCGGGAAACGTCTTCGTCTGGTTCGGCGTCGCCGCGATCCTCACCGGCGCGCTGGCGCTCGTCGCCGACGTCGGCTGGCAAGTGGAGCTCCTGGTCTTCGTCGTCCTGGCGGCGGTTCTGGTCGTCGTCGGCAGACGCCTGTTCGCGCGCGATTCATCGCCGGGTGAGCAGCCATTCCTCAACGATCGCGCCCGGCGGCTGGTCGGCGGCACCTACGTGCTGACGCAACCGATCGTCGACGGCCACGGTCAGATCAGGATCGACGACACCAACTGGCGGGTGACCGGTGCCGATCTGCCGTCCGGCACCAAGATCAGGGTCGCCGGGGCCGATGGGGCGGTGCTCGCGGTCGAAAAAGCCGCGAACTAGCTCGGATTCCAGTCAGGATGAAGGGACCCGTAGCGGTCCGCTGCCGCGGACCACCTCCCCCCGTTTCCGGGGGGCGTTCCGCGGGAGGATCGCCCGGCCGCCCGCAACCAACCGTTAACCATCGATCTTTACGGTTCGGAAAGGATTTCGGACGGTGGCCGAGGGGTCGAAGCGCCATGCGCCATGCCTTTTCCCTGCTAGCGGCGGCGGTTCTTGCCGCGTTTGTGGCACAAGGGGCGGCGGCGCAGGAAGCCTGGGACGCGGCCGACGAACTCCTGGTCCTGCGGGGACCGCTTGTCCCCGAGGCCGCGACCGAGGAGGACGAAACCGGGAGGGTCGAGCGCGTCCTGCCGGTCGACTCCGATCCGCTGGACGAGACGACGACCGGCAGCCTGCCTAGGCGCACCGCGGCACCGGAGACCGACCCCTATGCGCCCCTCGGCATCCGCTCCGGCGGGTTCATTCTCTACCCGTCGCTGTCGGTTACCGCCGGCACTACCACCAACGCGACAGGGACCGCCGGCGGCGCGGGGTCCGCCTACGCCAGGGTCTCGCCCGAACTCGAGGTCCGTTCCGATTGGGCCGAGCACGAGGCGACGCTCGCGCTCCGCGGGTCGTACCAGGTCTTCTTCGACGGGATGACCGACGACCGACCGACAGCGGCGATCGAGGCGACCGGCCGCAGGGATCTCGGCGATGGCTGGTCGATCGCGGTCGAAGACGGCTACGGCTTCGAGACGCAAGCGATATCGGACGCCGACTTCCCGGCCGGCGTCGACAGCCCGCCGGGCGTCCACGACCTCAGAACGTCGATCGCCCTCAACCATGGGGGCGGCCGAGCCCTCGTCGAGCTCGAAAGCAGCCTTCACCGCACGATCTACGAGGACGGCACCTCGGGGGGCAGCGTCGTCGATCAGGGTGACCGCACCAACAACGTGTTCGGCGGGCGCCTGAGGCTCGGCTACGAGGTAGGCGCCTCGGTGACCCCGTTCGTCGAGGCCGAGCTCCGGCGGCGGGTCTACGATCGGACGGTCGACAACGACGGCCTGATGCGGTCGGCCTTCGTGCAAGCCTACCGCGCCGGGCTGGTGTTCGACCGCGCGCCGGTGCTGACCGGCGAGGCGGCGCTTGGCTACGCCAGGGCCGACTTCGACGACGCGACGCTGGCGGCGCTGTCGAACTTCACCGTCGACGGCTCGCTCGCCTGGTCGCCGCGGGAACCGGTCACGGTCTTGCTCAACGGAACCACCGAGCTGAGGCCGAGCGCCGATCCGGCGTCGTCGGGCGCGGTCGCCCACCAAGCCTCGGTCGACGTCAGCTACGCCTGGCGGCGCAACGTCGCGATCGCGGCAACCGCCGGCATTCGGCACGAGCGCTTCCAGGGCACTGGCCAGATCGACACCCTCACCAGCGCCGGCGCCCGCCTCACCTGGAAGGCGAACCGCTGGCTGTGGCTCACCGCCGGCTACGAGCACGAACGGCTCGACAGTACCGCCGCCGGCCGCAGCTACCGGTCGGAGGCGGTGATGATCGAGCTCAAGGCGCTGCGCTGATCAGACGTGGCGGCGGTCGAACAGGGCGCGGATTTCGACTTCGAGTTCGTCGGCAAGGTCGCTCCGCTCAAGGGCGTAGGCGACGTTGGCGGCGAGAAACCCGATCTTCGTTCCGCAGTCGAAGATACGGCCAGCGAAGGGGCAGCCGTAGAAGGCCTGCTTGGCGGACAGCGCCCGCATGGCGTCGGTCAGCTGAATCTCGTCGCCGGCACCGCGCTGCTGGCTGGCCAGGAGTTCGAAGATCTCCGGCTCAAGGATATAGCGGCCGATGATGTAGAAGTTGGACGGGGCGGCGGCCGGCTCCGGCTTCTCGACCATGGCGGTGATGCGGAAGGCGCCATCGATGGCCTCGCCGACGCCGACGATGCCGTATTTGCCGGTATCGGCGGGGTCGCATTCCTGGACCGCGACGACGTTGCCGCCGGTCCGCTCATAGACACTGACCATGCGGGAGAGGCAGCCTGGCTCGCCCTGCATCAGCATGTCCGGCAGGAGAACGGCGAAGGGCTCGTCACCGACCAGCTCGCGGGCGCACCAGACGGCGTGGCCGAGGCCGAGCGGCGACTGCTGGCGGGTGAAGCTCATCTGGCCGGGCTCAGGCAAGTCGCGGGCGAGCTCGGCCAGCGCCCGGGTGCGGCCGCGCTCGCGCAGCGTGGCCTCGAGCTCAACCTGGATGTCGAAGTGGTCCTCGATGACGCTCTTGTTGCGGCCGGTGACCAGGATGAAATGCTCGATGCCGGCGGCGCGGGCCTCCTCGACCACGTATTGGATCAGCGGCCGGTCGACGACGGTCAGCATTTCCTTGGGCATGGCCTTGGTGGCGGGCAGGAAGCGGGTGCCCAGGCCGGCGACCGGGAACACGGCTTTGCGGATGCGACGGTTCATGCGGGAGCCTCTGACGGGAATCACAGGTGTTTGATCGGCGACCGACAAGACGGCGTCAATACTCTTCGCCTATGTTCGTGGCCTATGGTTAGGGCTGAGCCGTCCACTGCAATCGCGGATCGCCGGGCATGAGCGTGCTGGTCACCGGCGGTGGCGGCTATATCGGCAGCCACATGGTCTGGGCGCTCATCGACGCCGGCGAGGACGCGGTGGTGCTCGACGACCTGTCAACCGGCTTCGCCTGGGCGGTGGCGCCGGAGGCCACCCTGATCGAGGGCGACTGCGGCGACGAGGCGGTGGTCGGCAGGATCATCGCCGATCACCGGGTCGATGCGATCATCCACTTCGCCGGCTCCATCGTGGTGCCGGAATCGGTCGCCGACCCGCTGCGCTACTACCTCAACAACACCGTCAAGGCGCGAGCGCTGATCGCGGCGGCGGTCGCCGGCGGGGTCAGGCGGTTCATCTTCTCCTCGACCGCGGCGGTCTACGGGACGCCAGCAGTGTCGCCGGTCGCCGAGGACGCGTCGCTCCATCCCGAGTCGCCCTACGGGCGATCGAAGATGATGGTCGAGATGATGCTCGCCGATACCGCTGTCGCTCACGATCTCGGCTACGTGGCGCTGCGCTACTTCAATGTTGCCGGCGCCGACCCGGCCGGCCGTGCCGGGCAATCGACCAAGGCGGCGACCCACCTGATCAAGGTCGCGGCGGAAACGGCGCTCGGCAAGCGGGCCGAGATGACGGTCTTCGGGACCGACTACCCGACACCGGACGGCACCTGCGTGCGCGACTACATCCACGTCACCGACCTGATTGCCGCCCACAGCGATGCCCTCGGCCATCTGCGCTCGGGCGGCGGCAACCTGGTGGCCAACTGCGGCTACGGGCGCGGCGCCTCGGTGCTGGAGGTGATCGACGCAGTGAAGCGGGTGTCAGGCAGGGACTTCCGCGTCGTCACCGGCGGCCGGCGGCCGGGCGACGCGGCGTCGCTGGTGGCCTCGCCGGCGCTAATCATGAGGGAATTCGGCTGGCGGCCCCGCCACGACAGCCTCGACGAGATCGTGGCGAGTGCGCTTGCCTGGGAGGCGGCGCTCGAGGGGCGCAATCGGCGCGACTGAGGGGCAGTGCGGCTGAAGCGGGCGATGGTAAGGTGTCCGCGATTCTCTAGACAAGGTCTCATGTCCGTGGCACGCACGACGACCTTGGCAGGCTCCCGCGCCGGCGGCGGCGGGAAGGCGACCGGGTTCCTCGGGGCACTGATCGTCATGGCGGCGGTGCTGGTGCCCGGCGCCGCCGAGGCGGCGAGCCCGGCGGCCTGGGTCAACGCGTTCTGGCCGACGGCGAAGGCGGCCGGGATAACGCGCGCCACCTATGACCGGGCGCTCGGCAACTTCGTGCCAGACCCGGACGTCCTCAAGAAGGCCGCCTCGCAGGCCGAGTTCAACCTGAAGATCTGGAACTACCTCGACCAGATGGTGTCGGACGAGCGGGTGGCCGAGGGCCGCGCGGTGCTGGTTCGCTACGGCGGTGTCTTGGCGCCCATCGAGGCGCGCTACGGCGTCGACCGCGCGGTGCTGGTGGCGATCTGGGGAATGGAGAGCCACTACGGCTCGGTGCTCGCCCGACCGAGCCTGGTGAAAGGCACCATCCGGTCGCTGGCGACGCTCGCCTACTCGGGCGGGCGGCTGGCCAAGTTCGGCCGCCAGCAACTGGTGGCGGCGCTGAAGATCGTTCAGCGCGGCGACGTCGCCCCGGAGGCGATGACCGGCTCGTGGGCGGGCGCCATGGGCCATACCCAGTTCATCCCGACCACCTTCGAGGCCTATGGGGTGGATTTCGACGGCGACGGCCGGCGCAACGTCTGGACGTCGCCGGCGGACGCGCTGGCTTCGGCGGCAAACTACCTCAAGGCATCGGGCTGGCGGTCCGGCGAGACGTGGGGCTACGAGGTCACGGTCCCCGGGGGGGTTAACGCAGGCGGCGAACGCAGCCTCGCGGCGTGGTCGAAGCTCGGCGTCAGACGCGCCGGCGGCAGGGCTTTCCCGCGCCCGGCGGACAAGGCGACGCTCTATCGCCCGGCAGGAGACGATGGGCCGTCGTTCCTGTTGCTCAAGAACTTCACGGTCATCAAGCGCTATAACAACTCCAACTCCTATGCCCTTGCCATCGGCTCTCTTTCCGACCGGCTAAAGGGGCAGGGGCCGTTCGTTCAGGACTGGCCGGCGCACGAACAGCCGCTATCGCAAGACGAGCGCGAGAAGGTACAGCTCTTGCTCACCATGCTCGGCCTCTATTCCGGCGACATCGATGGCGATATCGGGAGCGGGAGCCGGGAGGCGATCAGGGAGTACCAGCGATCGGTGGGGCTGACCGCGGATGGGCTTGCCTCACGGGCGCTGTTGCGGCGGCTGGACGGTGGCGGCTAGGATCATCGGCGTAGGAGCGATGAACGCGAAACGACATATGAGGCGGTCGGAGCCCGGCAGGTCAGCCGTGGCCGGACGGGTCGCCGTGATGCTGGGGGTCGCCGCCGCGCTGGTCGCCGTTGTCCCGACCGGCTCGGGATTGGCCCAGCCGCGGCCACCTGGGGCGATCGGACAGCCGGCGCCGCCGCCTCCGCCGCCGCCGCAGGCCCAGCGACGGGGCTTCCTGCAGTTCCTCTTCGGTCCGCGCGAGCCGGGGCCGCTAGGGCCGCCAGCGACGACCGGCAAACGACCGGGTGCGGCGCCGCCGGTCGCGACGGTTGAAGTGGTGGCCAAGGATCCGACGGCGACGAAGATCATGGTCATCGGCGATTTCGTCGCCGGCGGTCTCGCCTGGGGTCTCGACCAGATGTTCGCGGACGAGGCGAAGATCGCGGTGATCGACCGCTCGAACAGCAACTCAGGCCTGGTTCGCAACGACTACTACGACTGGAACAAGGAACTCCCCCAAATCCTCAACGACGGTGGCCCGGAGGTCGTGGTGATGGTGATCGGCGCCAACGATCGCCAGCAGATGCGCGACGGCAAGGCGAGGCTGCCGCCGCGCTCGGAGGGCTGGGACAAGGCCTACATCCAACGCGTCGAGGGGATCGTCGATACGCTCAGGGTCTACGGCAGGCCGTTCTTCTGGGTGAGCGCGCCGCCGATGCAGTCGAGTTCGGCATCGCGCGACATGGCCTACCTCAACGAGCTCTACAAGCCGCGGGTGACGACGGCGGGCGGCCACTTCGTCGACATCTGGAACGGCTTCACCAACGAGGACGGCCGCTACGTCTCCTCCGGCCCAGACGTCGACGGCCAACTGAGGGCGCTGAGAAGCGGCGACGGGATCAACTTCACGCGCGCCGGGCGGCTGAAACTTGCCTTCTACGTCGAGCGGGAAATCCGGCGCGATACCGGTATCGGCTCGGGGGCGATCGATCTCCTCGCCTCGGCGAGCCAGGCAAGCCAGATCGAGATCGGGCCGGACGGCATCAAGCGGCTGGTGGGGCCGGTCATCTCGCTGTCGGACCCGCTGCCGGGAGCCAGCGCCGTGCTCGCCGGCGAGATCGGGCCAACCGGGTACGAGGTGTTCGGCCTCGAGCCGGAGGCCCGGCCGCTGCTCTCGGTGCCGGCGGACGCGGAGTCGCTCCAGTACCTGCTGGTCATCAAAGGCGCCGGGTTGCCCGGCGTTGCCGGCAGGGCCGACGACTACTCGTGGCCGCTGCGCCGTCGCGCCGTGGCCGGCGGCCGGGAGGCGCTGACCGGCGCTGCCCAGCCGCTGCCGGCCGATCTGACGTCCGGCGAAGCCACCAACTAGGCGACTTCGCCGCGGACGATCGCGGCGCCCTCGACCATCGCTTTCATCTTTCCGAAGGCGACCTCGCGCGGCAGATATTTCATGCCGCAGTCGGGCGCGACGATGATCCTCTCAGCCGGAACGTGGGGCAGCGCCCGGCGGATGCGGGCGGCGACCGTCTCCGGCGTCTCGACGGTCATGTCGTTGAGGTCGATGACGCCGAGAATGATCGTCTTGCCGGGAAGCTTCGCCAGAACCGAGGTATCGAGATTCGACTGGGCGGTCTCGATCGAGATCTGGCGAAGCGGCGTGTGGGCAAACTCGGGCAGGAACGAGTAGCCGTGCGGGCGCTGGTGGATGATGGCGGCGTAGCCGAAGCAGATGTGGAGGGCGGTGGTGCCGCTGACGCCGTCGAGAGCCCGGTTGACCGCCTTGAGGCCGAACTGGCGGGCCTTCTCGGGACGGGCCTGCATGTAGGGTTCGTCGATCTGGACGATGTCGGCGCCGGCGGCGAACAGGTCCTTGATCTCCTGGTTGACGGCGGCGGCGTAATCGAGCGCCATCTCGGCCTCGTCCTGGTAGAAATCGTTCTGGGCCTGCTGCGACATGGTGAACGGGCCGGGGACGGTCATCTTGACCAGGCGGTCGGTGTTGGCCTTGAGGAACCGAAGATCGCGAACCTCGACCGGGTGTTTGCGCCGGACCCGGCCGGTGACGCGGGGGACCGGGTTGGGATGGCCGGAGCGGTCGAGCGCGGTGCCGGGGTTGTCGATGTCGACGCCTTCGAGCGCGGTGGCGAAGCGGTTGGAGTAGCTCTCGCGGCGCATCTCGCCGTCGGTGATGATGTCGAGGCCGGCCTCCTCCTGGGCACGGATGGCGAGGACGGTGGCGTCGTCCTGGGCCTGCTCAAGGTATTCCGGAGCGACGCGCCACAGCTCGCGGGCGCGCACCCGCGGCGGGAACCTCCCGGCGAGCTTCTTGCGGTCGATCAGCCACTCGGGCTGGGGATAGGAGCCGACCAGCGAGGCCGGAAACAGCTTGTCCACACGTTTGCTCCCCGCGATGCTTGAAGCGCCATCTTAGCGCGGCAGGCTGCGGGCGAAAGGGCGGGCGCGGGGTGAAACCGCTCGCCGACGACCTATTTCGTCAGCAGTGCCGAATATCGGTGGCGGGTCGGATGTTGGCGCAAAGTCCCGAGAGATGGAGGTTGGGCGTGAACAGTCTCAAAACTGGCTTTCTTGCAGGTCTGGCACTGATCGCAGCCGGCGCATTGCCGACGGCGAGCGCCGAAACGATAACCGGCGACGACAAAATCGCGACGGCAAGCGGAGACGCGGTGATCCATCCGTTCCACCACGCTTCGATGATGGTGACGTGGAACGGGTTGAACATCCTGATCGATCCGGCGCCGGCGTTCGGTGCTGAGGGCGATGTGACGGCGGAGTATACGGCGATGCCGGCGCTGAGCCTGATCCTGGTCACCCACGAGCACGGCGATCACTTCAACGTCGACATCCTGACGGCGGTCGCCGGCGCGGCCACCATCGTGGTGCCGCAGGCGGTCGCTGACAAGATGCCGGACGGCCTCAAGGCAAAAGCCAGAGTGATGGCAAACGGCGACAAGGCGACGGTCGCCGGGATCGAGATCGAGGCGGCGCCGGCCTACAACATCACCGCGGATCGTCTGCAATACCATCCGAAGGGACGCGACAACGGCTACGTGGTGACCCTCGGCGGCAAGCGCCTCTACGTCGCCGGCGACAGCGAGGACATTCCGGAGATGCGGGCGCTCACGAACATCGACGCGGCGTTCGTGCCGATGAACCTGCCCTACACCATGGACGTTGACCACGCCGCCGACGCGGTCAAGGCGTTCAAGCCGGCGGTGGTCTATCCCTATCACTACGGCGAAAGCGACGTCGGCGCGTTCACGGCGGCGGTCGGGGAGGCCAGCGAGGTGCGGCTGTTGAAGTGGTACTGAGGCGGAGGCCGGCGGTCGATGAACAGGCCGGTTCGCACGACAACGCCCAGCGGCGAGGCGATCGCCATCGTGCCCGCGGATCAGTACGAGCGCCTGGTGGCGCGCCTCTGCCCACCCTACACAAGATCAGCGCGGCAGGGTGGTCTCGCCCATCAGGACCTCGTCGATCGAACGGGCGCACTGGCGGCCCTCGCGGATCGCCCACACTACTAGGCTCTGGCCGCGGCGCATGTCACCGCAGGCGAACACCTTGTCGAGGCTCGAACGATAGTTGCGGGTATCGGCGAGGATGTTGCCGCGCTTGTCGAGGGCGAGGCCGAGGTCCTTGATCATGCCGTCGTGGACCGGGCCGAGGAAGCCCATGGCGAGCAGCACGAGGTCCGCCTTGAGCTTGAACTCGCTGCCCTCGATCGGCTTCATCGCGGCGTCGATCCGGACACAGGTGAGCGCCTTGACACGGCCGTTGTCGCCGACGAACTCGCGGGTCATCACCGCGAAGTCGCGCTCGACGCCTTCCTCGTGGCTCGACGAGGTGCGCAGCTTCAGCGGCCAGTCAGGCCAGGTCAGGCCCTTGTCGGGCGTGTCGGGCGGGCGCGGCAGGATTTCGAGCTGGGTGACGGAGAGGGCGCCCTGGCGGTTCGAGGTGCCGATGCAGTCGGAGCCGGTATCGCCGCCGCCGATGACGATGACGTGCTTGCCGCCGGCCAGAATCGGCAGGACGTTGCCGAGCGGCTCGTCGGCGATGCGGCGGTTTTGCTGCGGCAGGAACTCCATGGCGAAGTGGATGCCGTCGAGATCGCGGGCGGGGATCGCGAGGTCGCGCGGCTGCTCGGCGCCGCCGGCCAGCGCCACCGCGTCGTGGCGGTCGACCAGCTCCTTGATATCGAGCTCGATGCCGACGTGGACGTTACAGTGGAAGGTGACGCCTTCCTGCTCCATCTGGGCGACGCGGCGGGCGACCTGGTGCTTCTCCATCTTGAAATCGGGGATGCCGAAGGTCATCAGGCCGCCGGGCCGGGCGTGCTTCTCGTAGACGTGGACGTCGTGGCCGGCGCGGGCGAGCTGCTGGGCGCAGGCGAGCCCGGCGGGACCGGAGCCGACGACGGCGACGGAGCGCCCGGTCTTCGTTGCCGGAGGTTCCGGCTCGATCCAGCCCTCGGCCCAGCCGCGGTCGACGATGGCGCACTCGATGGTCTTGATGGTGACCGGCTGATCGGTGATGTTGAGGGTGCAGGCTTCCTCGCACGGCGCCGGGCAGATGCGGCCGGTGAACTCCGGGAAGTTGTTGGTCGAGTGCAGATTGGCGAGCGCCCGCTGCCAGTCGCCGTGATAGACGAGATCGTTCCAGTCGGGGATCTGGTTGTTGACCGGGCAGCCGGTGTGACAGAACGGAACGCCGCAGTTCATGCAGCGCGCCGCCTGGTCGCGGGTCGTCTCCTCGCCGAGCGGGAGCATGAACTCGCGCCAGCTGCGCACGCGATCGGCGGCCGGGATGTACTTGCGATCGCGCCGATCGATCTCGAGGAAGCCGGTGACCTTACCCACGCCTATTCCCCGGCGGCGGCCAAGGGCTGGTCAGCCTGGGAACGACCCATCTCGGCAAGGGCGCGGCGGTAATCGACCGGCATGACTTTGCGGAACTTGGGCAGCCAGGCCTGCCAGTCGTCGAGGATCATGCCGGCGCGCGCCGAGCCGGTGTAGTGGAGATGCCGCTCGATCAGATGGCGGAGCCGCTCGGCGTCGTGGCGGGTCATGTCGCCGAGAACATCGACCAGGCCGTGCGATTCGAGATCGCCACCCTGATGCAGGGAGCGCTCGGTCGCTTCCTCCTCGGCGGTGATGGGCGCGAGCTCGATCATCGACAGGTTGCAGCGCGACTCGAAGGAGCCGTCCTCGTCGAGCACGTAAGCGATGCCGCCCGACATGCCGGCGGCGAAGTTGCGGCCGGTCTGGCCGATCACCACCACGACGCCGCCGGTCATGTACTCGCAGCAGTGGTCGCCGGCGCCCTCGACGACGGCAATGGCGCCGGAGTTGCGGACGGCGAAGCGCTCGCCGGCGATGCCGCGGAAGTAGCACTCCCCGGCGATCGCCCCGTACAGCACCGTGTTGCCGACGATGATCGACTCCTCCGGAACGATCCCGGAATCGGCCGGCGGGCGGACGGCCAGGCGGCCGCCAGAGAGCCCCTTGCCGACGTAGTCGTTGGCCTCGCCGACGAGGTCGAGGGTGATGCCGTGCGCCGCCCAGGCGCCGAAGCTCTGGCCGGCGCTGCCGGTGAGCGACACGTGGCCGGTGTCGTCGGGCAGCCCGGCATGGCCATAGCGCCTGGCGACCTCGCCGGAGAGCATGGCGCCGACGGCGCGGTCGGTGTTGTTGATGCGGGTCTCGATCTTGACCGGGCGACGGCCGGTGAGCGCCGGCCAGGCCTCTCTGATCAGCTTGCGGTCGAGCACGCCGTCGAGCTCGTGATCCTGCTCCTCGCAGTGGTGGATGGCGACGCCGGCGGGGGCGTCGGGCTTGCGGAAGAGCCGCGAGAAGTCGAGCCCGCGCGCCTTCCAGTGGTCGAGAACGCGACGGGTGTCGAGCATCTGCATCTGGCCGACCATCGCGTCGAAGGTGCGGTAGCCGAGCGCGGCCATCAACTCGCGCACCTCCTCGGCGACGAAGAAGAAATAGTTGATGAGATGCTCGGGCTGGCCGGTGAAGCGCTTCCTGAGCACCGGGTCCTGGGTGGCGACGCCGACCGGGCAGGTGTTGAGGTGGCACTGGCGCATCATGATGCAGCCAAGCGCGATCAGCGGCGCGGTGGAGAAGCCGAACTCGTCGGCGCCGAGGAGGGCGCCGATCACCACGTCGCGGCCGGTCCTGATGCCGCCGTCGACCTGGACGGCAATGCGGCCGCGCAGCCGGTTGGCAACCAAAGTCTGGTGAGTCTCCGACAGGCCGATCTCCCACGGGCTGCCGGCGTGCTTGATCGAGGTCAGCGGCGAGGCGCCGGTGCCGCCCTCGAAGCCGGCGATGGTGACGTGATCGGCCTTGGCCTTGGCGACGCCGGCGGCGACGGTGCCGACGCCCACTTCCGACACCAGCTTGACCGAGACGTCGCCCTGCGGGTTGACGCTCTTGAGGTCGTAGATGAGCTGCTTGAGGTCCTCGATCGAGTAGATGTCATGATGGGGCGGTGGCGAGATGAGGCCAACCCCGGGGGTGGAATGGCGCACCCTGGCGATGACGGCGTCGACCTTGTGGCCAGGCAGCTGGCCGCCTTCGCCGGGCTTGGCGCCCTGGGCCATCTTG
>JBBDMC010000148.1:0-20744 GCA_040878485.1 Bauldia sp.
CCAGATAATGCCTGACCGCACGAGGCCAACAGGGAGCAAGACCGATGCCGATGCTGCAGACCGCACCAAAACTCGGGATCAGGGCGCCTGACTTCAGACTGAAGGCGACCGATGGCAAGACCTACAGCCTCGGCGAAGTCTCCGGCAAGAACGGTACCGTTGTGGCGTTCATCTGCAACCACTGCCCCTACGTCAAGGCGGTCATCGACCGCGTGGTCGCCGACGCCAAGGCCCTTGCCAAGGAGGGCATCGGCTTCGTTGCCATCTCGGCCAACGACCCGCTGAGCTATCCGGAAGACTCCTTCGACAACATGAAGCGATTCGCGGGCAAGCACGGCTTCCCGTTCCCCTACCTGTTCGACGAAAGCCAACAAGTGGCGCGCGCCTACGACGCGGCCTGCACGCCGGAGTTCTATGGCATCAGCGCCGCCGGAACGATCGCGTACCATGGCCGGCTCGACGAGGGCCGCAAGGACCCGCCACCGGCCGGCGCCAGGCGCGAGCTCCTCGAAGCGATGCGCCTGATCGCCGAGAGCGGCAAGGGCCCGGCCGAACAAATCCCGTCGGTCGGCTGCTCGATCAAATGGAAACAGGCGGCTTAGCCGTCATTGAACCGGGAACCAACGGCGCGCCGAATGGCGCGCCGTAGTTACTGTCGGCCCATCGGGAGCCCCGAAGGTATGGGCCGTGCAACCCTCCCGTCCGAACGACGGGCTCTATTGCTCCGAGACACTGTTGGGCTTGCCCTCCTCGCCGACATGAACGACCAGGAGTTTGGTCGGGACGCTGCCGGGGTTGAACGCCTGATTCGGACTGTCGATGGGCTCGATCAAGGTGTCTCCGACCTTGTAGTGCCGCACGGCATCGCCTTGGTGAACGTCAAACTCGCCCTCAAGAACATGCACGATGGTGACGACCGGATGGTGGTGGAGCGATGTTCGTCCTCCAGGCTGAATTGTGACGGCCAGAAAGGTTATCTCCGGCTTGCCCTGTGGGTAGGTCAGCCGACCACCGTCGTCAGTCTGACTGGCCTTCAACAGGGGTTTGCCTTCGACACCGACGGCCTTATTGGCGGCTTCGTCGGCAACCGCTGCCGAGACGAACAAGGCGAGCGTCGCACCGGTAGCCAAGAGTAGATTGCGCATGACGTCCTCCTTCGGGTTGGAGGAAGCGACACTAGTCAACGCGCCGTTTTCAAAAAATCGCATGACCATGCTAGCCTAGGCATGCAACCTTGGATTTTGGCCACCCCTCGGGGAAGCATCGATGGCCACGTCGACGGCGGCCCGCGCGGAAGCGCGACTCAAGCAGCTCTGCTGCCTTGACCTCGCCGGCGAGGCAGTGATCCCGGCGCTGCTCGCAGAGCTTCACACATTGGTCCCCTACTATTGGGCGAGGGTGTTCCTGGTCGACGAGGGCGGCAGGATTACCAATTCCTATGACGAGCATCCCGATGCCCACCTCAACGCCGCGGTCTATTGGCAGGAATTCCACGGCCGGCCCGGTCGCGAACTAGCAGGCACGTTCCCCGATATCATACGGACCCAGATTGGCGTTCGTGATCTCGAGGAAACGCTCGGTCAACAGAAGATCGACCTGAATTCGTTTCGCCGGAGCGAGTTTTACAATCTCATCTATCGTACGACGCAGATAGATTTGTTCCTGCGCCTGATCGTTCGCGAAGGAGGACGCGGGCGCCCGCTGGGTGTCGTGACTATGCACAGGGCGCTCGGTGAAGATCGCTGGACAGCGGAAGAGAAACGCAAGCTCGGCGATCTCGAGCCTTTCCTTGCTCATGCGATGACCACGCGCGGCAAGGGTGCTGCGCTGGTTGACAGCGGCAGAACCGGTCTGATCATCGCTGATCGAGCCGGCAAGATGATTTCGTGTTCCGCCCAAGGCGGCCAACTTCTGTTTCTGGCGATGCACGAGCGCGTCACGTCCGCTGCTCCGCTCGGTCAACCGATCGCTTTGCCCCCGCCATTAGCCAAACTCTGTCGAGGCCTCTCGGGTATTTTTGCCGACGACCCCACGGCATCGGCGCCGACCCATCACCATCGGAATGCGTGGGGCGGATTCCAGTTCCGCGCCCACTGGCTGGACCGGAGCGATCCTGATTCCGGTTTGATCGGCATCGTCGTGAACCACAAGGAGCCTCTGAAGGTGAGGCTCGTACGCCGTATAGGAGAATTGCCCCTCAATGGCCGCGAGGCTGAAGTCTGTCTGCATCTGGCAAGCGGCTCGTCAAACGAGGCCATCGCCGATCAGCTGGGAATCAGCAAGCACACGGCGATCACGCACGGGCGCTGGATTTACAGCAAGCTCGGCGTTCACAATCGCGCGGAGCTAGTGAGCAAACTGCTCGCGCCCCCGGGCCCGAACTAGCTCAGGTCGAGGCGTTTGTTCTGCCGACAGCGATGCGAGCCAAAATCCATTCCTTGCCGGGCCCTGGCCGATGTTCGAATATCTTGGGGGGGCCACAGTCGCCCCCGATTGCCCGGCTTCACCGCTGAGAGTCCATGCCCGCCCAGACGCTTCCCATCGACCTTTACTTCTGGCCGACGCCCAACGGCTTCAAGATTTCGATCGCGCTGGAGGAGCTGGGCGTCCCCTACACGGTCCGCTTCGTCGCCATCGGCAAGGGCGAGCAGTTCCAGCCGGCGTTCTTGGGCGTGTCGCCCAACAACCGCATCCCGGCGATCGTCGATCCCCAAGGGCCGGACGGCATGCCCATCTCGGTCTTCGAGTCGGGCGCGATCCTCATCTACCTCGGCGAGAAGTTCGGCCGCCTCTACCCGGCTGACGCGCGCCAGCGGGTCGCGGTCAACGAGTGGCTGATCTGGCAGGTCGCCAACGTCGGGCCGATCTTTGGCCAGAACAACCATTTCCGCACCTACGCTAAGGAGAAGCTGCCCTACGCCATCACCCGGTTCGTCGACGAGACCCACCGGCTGTTCGGCGTGCTCGACAAGCGGCTGGTCGGCCGCGAGTTCGTCGCCGGCGCCTATTCCGTCGCTGACATAGCCATCTTCGCCTGGATCAGGAACTGGGACCGGCGCGGCATCGACATCGCCGAGTTCGACAACGTCCGGCGCTGGCACGACGCCATCGCCGCGCGGCCGGCGGTCTCGCGCGGTCTCGCCATCAAGGCGCCTGCCGAGATGGACCTGACCAAGGACGAGGAGGCGCGGAAGATCCTCTTCGGCCAGCGCTGAAGCGGCGCCGCGCCGCCGTTCAGGCCGTCGGGCCGGCGGGTTCAAGCCCGCCCTGTTGCCCTCTCGCCACAGTGTTGCAAGAAGTTAACCGCAATCCCGTATGACGGGCAGGGGCGCCGCCTTTCAGCCATAAACTGAATCGACGGTCGACGAGCGATCCGGCCACCTGCCAGGGGGGCAAGTGCCTGGTGATGACGGGGTCGGTGCCGCCTTTTTTTGGCGGAGGTCGAGTCTATGTCAGGCGCCGGATGCGGCGCCGCGCCAGCGGGGCAGGCCTGACGAGGATAGCATGGAAGCGCGTGTCATCGACAAGCGGAAACTGCCGAGCCGTCACGTCACCGAAGGCCCGGAGCACGCGCCGCACCGCTCATACTACTACGCCATGGGTCTTTCCCCGGAGCAGATCCATCAGCCGTTCGTCGGCGTGGCGACCTGCTGGAACGAGGCGGCCCCCTGCAACATCTCCCTGATGCGGCAGGCCCAGGCGGTCAAGCACGGGGTGGCGGCGGCGAACGGAACCCCGCGCGAGTTCTGCACGATTACGGTGACCGACGGCATCGCCATGGGCCACCAGGGTATGAAGTCGTCGCTGCCCTCGCGCGAAGTGATCGCCGACTCGGTCGAGTTGACCATCCGCGGCCACTGCTACGACGCCCTTGTCGGCCTGGCCGGTTGCGACAAGTCGCTGCCCGGCATGATGATGGCGATGTGCCGCCTCAACGTGCCCTCCGTCTTCATCTATGGCGGCTCGATCCTCCCCGGCACCTTCAAGGGCAGGGACGTGACCGTCGTCGACGTCTTCGAGGCGGTCGGTCTCCATTCGGTCGGCAAGATGTCGGACGAGGACCTGGACGAACTGGAGCAGGTCGCCTGCCCGTCGGCCGGCGCCTGCGGCGGCCAGTTCACCGCCAACACCATGGCGTGCGTTTCCGAGGCAATCGGCCTGGCGCTGCCCTATTCGGCCGGCGCCCCCGCCCCCTACGAGATTCGCGACCGCTTCTGCATGGCCGCCGGCGAGAAGGTCATGGAGCTCGTCGCCCGCAACATCCGCCCGCGCGACATCGTCACCTTGAAGGCGCTGGAGAACGCCGCGACGATCGTCGCCGCCTCCGGCGGCTCGACCAACGCGGCGTTGCACCTGCCGGCGATCGCCCACGAGTGCGGCATCTCGTTCGATCTTTTCGCCGTCGCCGAGATTTTCCGGCGCACGCCCTACATCGCCGACCTCAAGCCCGCCGGGCGCTACGTCGCCAAGGACATGTACGAGGCGGGCGGCGTGCCGATGCTGATGAAGACGCTGCTCGACAACGGCTACCTCCACGGCGACTGCCTGACCGTCACCGGCCGCACCATTGCCGACAACCTCAAGGGCGTGAAGTGGAACCCCGACCAGGACGTCATCCGCCCGGCTGACCGGCCGCTGAGCCCGACCGGTGGCGTCGTCGGCCTCAAGGGCAACCTCGCCCCCGACGGGGCGATCGTCAAGGTCGCCGGCATGAAGCGGCTCAAGTTCTCCGGTCCCGCCCGCTGCTTCGACAGCGAGGAGGACTGCTTCGCCGCCGTCGCCGCCCGCTCCTACAAGGACGGCGATGTCCTCGTCATCCGCTACGAGGGCCCCATGGGCGGTCCGGGTATGCGCGAGATGTTGTCCACCACGGCGGCTCTCTATGGCCAGGGGGCCGGCGACAAGGTGGCGCTGATCACCGACGGCCGCTTTTCCGGCGGCACGCGGGGCTTCTGCATCGGCCACGTTGGGCCGGAGGCGGCCGAAGGCGGGCCGATCGGCCTGCTTCGCGACGGTGACATCATCGATATCGACGCCGAGGCCGGCACCCTCTCGGTCCGCCTCGACGACGCCACGCTGGCGGCGCGCCGGAAGGCCTGGAAAGCGCGCCCGAGCGAGTTCACCAGCGGTGCTTTGTGGAAATACGCCCAGGGCGTGGGACCGGCGCGCAAGGGCGCGGTCACCCATCCCGGCGGCGCTCAGGAAACGATGAGCTATGCGGATATCTAATGCGTTGAACGCCGCGGCGTTCGTTGTCGCGCTCGGCCTTGCCGGGCCGGTGGCGGCGTTCGAGGCGAAGCAGCTGACGGCGGACACGCCGCCGTCCGAAGCGCTGCGCTTCGGGCTCGACTCCTACAAGAGCGGCGACACCGCGGCCGCCATCGAGGCGCTGAACTTCGCCGCCGAGAAGGGACTGCCCGGCGCCCAGTGGAAGCTTGGCCGCATGTACGCCATCGGCGACGGCGTCGAGCGCGACGAGTACCGAGCCTTCGAGCTGTTCAGCGCCGTCGCCAACGCCCATGCCGACGACGGTCCGGGCGCGCCGACCGCGGCGTACGTTTCCAACGCCTTCGTCCAGCTCGGCACCTACTACCGGCAGGGGATTCCGAATTCCAAAGTCACGGCCGACCTCGGCCGCGCCCGTCATTTTTTCGCCTACGCCGCCTCGTATTTCGGCGACTCGGCGGCGCAGTTGAACCTTGCCCGGATGTACTACGCCGGCGAGGGCGGCGACCGCGACCTGATCCAGGCCGCCAAGTGGGCGAGTTTGTCGGCGGCGGACGGTAACCCCGAGGCCAAGGGCCTGTTGGTCGGCATCTCGCTCGATATCTCCCGCTCGCATCTCGACCGCGCCGGGCCGGCCTATGACGTTCGCCAGGCGACCCGGTGGGCCCGGCGCGCCGCCGACTACGGCAGCGTCGAAGGCCAGGCCCTCTTCGGCCACCTGCTCTTCGAGGGCGACGGCGTCTCGCGCCAGCCGGTCGAAGGTCTCATGTATCTGACGATCGCGCTCGCGCGTGCCGGCCCCGACGCCGACTGGATCAGGCAGATGCACGAGAACGCCCGTTCGGTGGCGACCGAGGCGGAGTGGGATGCCGCCAAGCAGCGCGCCGACGAGTGGCTGGCGAAGAACCCGGGGCCGCTGGCGAGCAACCTCGCCCAATAGACAGCCTTGCCGGAAGCGGGCAGCCGTTGCCGCGCCGACGCGCGGCGGCCGCGAGACGGCGGCGCGGCACCTGCGGTCACGCTCAGCGAACCAGGGAGACCCTGAGCCGCGTGATCGCGGGCGCGATCTCCGGCGCGATGGCGCTGAGGTTGACCGTGAGCGGGATGGGCGTCATCAGCGAGGCCGCCGGCACCTCGGTCCAGTCCGTCGGCCACGGCGGATTGATGATCATGGCGCTCGGGCAGGCGTCGGACACGTAGGTCCACGACGCGCGCTCGGCGACCGCGTCGCAGCGGGCGAGGCGGCGCTGGCCGTGGCAGGCGGCGATGCAGGCGTACTCGCCGATCTTGTACTGGACGCCGGCGTTGGCGCAGGCGACCGTCGTCGCCTCTTGCGCCATCGCCGTTCCGGCTGCAAGAGCCACGGTCACCACCGCGCCGAAGATGTGCCGTGTCGCCATTGGCCGTACCTTATCGCCCTGCGGCGTCGCGCAAAATCCCCGCCGACTTCACAAACGCGAGATCGCCGCCGGCCGCTGGTCGATCGAACAGGCCCGGCCGCGCCGGCGTCAGCGAAGTCTGCGGACAGCCGTCGGACAGGAACTTCCACGAGCTGTTGTTGAGCAGCATCTCACAGCGCGCCAGACGTGACCTGCCGTCGACGCGGATGCAGATCGTATCGCCCTGCTCGAAAGAGGCGCCGTGGTAGAGACAACGGCAATCCATCCCGTCGCCGGCAAACGCCGGGAGTGGCGCCACCGCCGCCACGGCGAGGGCGAGGGCGAGGGCGATGCCAAGTCGCGCGTCCATGTTGAGATCATAGCATGAAGCGGCCCAGGTTTCGACTTGGCGAACCTGGACCCGACCTAGAAATCCAGATCGACCACCACCGGGACGTGGTCGGACGGCTTCTCCCATTCGCGCGTTCGCTTATCGATCGTCGCCGAGGTCAGGCGGTCGGCGGCGAGCGGCGACAGGAGAATGTGGTCGATGCGGATGCCATTGTTCTTCTGCCAGGCGCCGGCCTGGTAGTCCCAGAAGGTGTAGGCGCCGGGCGAGGCGTCTGAGGCCCGATAAGCGTCGGTCAGGCCGAGATTGATGAGGCGACGGAAGGCCGCCCGGCTCTCCGGCTGGAACAGCGCGTCATCGGTCCAGTTCCCAGGCAACCGCGCGTCCGCCGGCTCCGGGATCACGTTGAAATCGCCGGCGAGCACGACGGCTTCCTCATCGGCGAGCCGCGCCTTGGCGTAGGCTTCGAGCCGCCTCATCCAGGCAAGCTTGTAGTCGAACTTGTCGCTGCCGATCGGGTTGCCGTTCGGCAGGTAGAGCGAGGCGACCCTCAGCGCGCCGCCGCCGACCGACACCACCGCTTCGATGAACCTCGCCTGGGTGTCGCCCTTGTCGCCGGCGAGGCCGCGCGAAACCTCGTCGAGCGGCAGCTTCGACAGCAAGGCGACACCGTTGAAGCCCTTCTGGCCGTGGATGGCGATGTTGTAGCCGAGGTCCGCGAAGGCCTCGGACGGGAAGGCCGGGTCCTCCGACTTGATCTCCTGCAGGCAGAGGATATCCGGCTTCACGTCCTTCGCCCACGCGGTGGCGCCGCCGAGGCGCGCCCGCACGCCGTTGATGTTCCAGGTCGCGATCTTCATCGGCCCACCTTGCCCATTCTCGCGAAAGCTACCCGCTCGCGCGCAAGCGGGATAGGCCGCGAACCGCCGTTGTGCTTTGATTGCCTTGCACATCGGCGGCCGTTTAGGCCGCTTATCCCGCGGAGGATGTCATGGCGGTTCGCTCGTCGGCCGACGCCGAATGGAAAGGGTCTTTGAAAGAGGGCAGTGGCCGGATGCGGTTCGGCAGTGGCGCCTACCACGGCGATTTCACCTTTGCATCGCGCTTCGAAACGGGCAAGGGCACCAACCCGGAGGAGCTGCTCGCCGCCGCTCACGCCGGCTGCTTCTCGATGCAATTGTCCGGTTTGCTGACCGCCGGCGGCACGCCGCCGAAGCGCATCCGCACCAAGGCCCACGTCACCATCGAGGCTGGCGTCGGGATCACCAGGATCGAGCTCGAAACGGAGGCCGACGTGACGGGCATCGCCGAGGCGGCGTTCATGGAAGCCGCGCGGAAGGCCAGGGAAATTTGCCCGGTGTCGAAGGCGCTCGCGGCCGTGAAGGAGATCACGCTGAAGGCGAAACTGATCTGACGTCGCCCGTCCTGCAAATCAATTCGCCCGACCCCGGTTCAACCGATGGCAACACTCGCCGCATGGCTCGACCAGTACGGCCTCGACAAGTACGCGGCGCTGTTCGCCGAGAACAGCATCGGTATTGACGTTCTTGCCGACCTGACCGACGCCGATCTCGAGATGCTCGGCGTGCCGTTGGGCTATCGCCGCCGCCTCCTCATAGCGGCGGCGAAGCTTGCCGACGCGGCGGCACCCGCCGTCGGCGAGGGCAGACAGGCCGAGCGGCGCCAGCTGACCGTGATGTTCGCCGACCTGGTCGATTCGACCAAGCTCGCCGCACGGCTCGATCCCGAAGACATGCAGGAAATCATCGGGCGGTACCAGAAGGCGGTCGGCGACGAGGTCGCCCGCTTCGGCGGCTATGTCGCCAAGCCGCTTGGCGACGGGTTGCTAATCTATTTCGGCTGGCCGCAGGCCCATGAGGACGACGCGGCGCGGGCGGTGCGGTCGGCGATCGCCGCGGTCGCCGCGGTCGGCAAGCTGACGACGTCGGATGGCGCGACGCTCGCCGCCCGCATCGGCATCGCCACCGGCGAGGTTGTGGTCGGCGATTTCGCCGGCGCCGGCGTGGCGGAGGAGGGCGCCGTCGTTGGCGAGACGCCGAACCTCGCCGCTCGGTTGCAGGCGGTCGCCGATGAAAACGCAATCGTTGTTGCCGAGCCGACGCTCAAACTGGTCGGCCGCCAGTTCGCCTTCACCGACCTCGGCGAACAGAGGCTGAAGGGCTTCGAGGCTCCAGTCCGGGCTTGGCGGGTCGATGGCGAGCGGGAGGCGGAAAGCAGGTTCGACGCCCTCCACGGCGGGCGCCTCGGCGAGTTTATAGGTCGCGAGCACGAGATCGGCCTGCTCACGCAGCGCTGGGAGGAGGCGCGAGATGGCGAGTGCCAACTGGTGCTGATCGCCGGCGAGGCGGGAATCGGCAAGTCGCGCCTGGTATCGGAATACCTCGACCGGCTCGTGGGGGAAGCGCGGCGGATCGCCTATCAGGGCTCGCCGCTCCACACCAACACGGCGCTCTACCCAGTGGTGCGCTATCTCCAATCGAAGGCCGGCTTCGGCACTGACGACACAGCGGCGGAGAAATGGCGCAAGCTTGGTGGCGCCATCCCGAGCCAATCGCCGCGGAGGCGTCTGGCACTCCGATTTCTGGCGGAGCTGATGTCGCTGGAGGCTTCGAGTGACGAGCCAGCCAGCGGCAGGCCGAGTGCCGATGAGCAGAGGGAAGCCACCTTCGATGTCCTCGCCGATGCGGCGAAGGCGGAAACCGATCAGGCCCCGCTCCTGATCGTGGTGGAGGACGCGCACTGGCTCGACGCGACGACCCAGGAGTTCATCGAGCGGCTTCTCGACCGCCTGCAACACCGCCCGGCGATGGTGCTGGTCACCTACCGGCCGGAGTTCGTCCCGCCGTGGGCCCAGCACGCCAATGTCGGGCTGTTGTCGTTGAGCCGGCTCGGACGCCGGGACGCGCGAGCGATCGTAGATTCCCTCCTGTCACGCGGACAGAGCCTGCCGCGGGAGGTCGCCGACGATATCGTCGCCAAGAGCGACGGCGTGCCCCTGTTCGTCGAGGAGCTGACCGGATCGGCCCTCGAAGCCGCCGGCGCGGGGGACGATCGCCGCATCCAGATTCCGGCGACCTTGCGGGATTCGCTGTCGGAACGGCTCGATCGATTGGGCTCGGCCAAGGAGGTCGCCCAGATCGCGTCGGCGTTTGGCCGGGAGTTCGCCGCAGACCTTGTCGCAGCGACCTTGGACCGCACCGAGGCCGATCTCCAGGGCGACCTCGACCGGCTGGTGGCGATCGACGTGGTGTTCCAGAGTTCACGATCCGGCCGCCGCTACATGTTCCGCCACGCGCTTCTCCAGGACGCCGCTTACGAGAGCATGCTGAAGAGCCGGCGGCGTGAGGTTCACACGCGAATAGTGGCTGTGCTCGGCGAACGCCGGCCGGAAATGGTCGAGACCGAGCCTGAGGTGCTGGCGACCCATCTGTCGCGCGCCGGGGATGCTGTCGGAGCGGCGGAATGCTGGCGAAAGGCCGGCCACCTGGCGCTGAGGAACTCGGCGTACCGGGAGACGATCGGCGCGTTCAAGAACGCACTGCCTCTTCTTGCGGACATGAAGGCGCGCGCCGACACCAATCGCGCGATCGCGACTGCGTATTTCGCCGCCGGCGACCACAAGTCGGTGCGTGAACACCTGGAGCACGCTGCCGGCGAAGCGGAAGCCGCAGGTGATCAGGTGATGATGGCCGAGATCGCCATGCAGCAAGGCCACGACCTCATCATGTATGGCGGCAGCGTCACGGATGCGGTCCACTTCGGCGAACGCGCCCTGGAAATCGCAACCCGCCTCGATGACGACGCGCTCGCCTTCGGCGCGCGCTTCAGCCTGGGACAGTCGGCGTGGATCGCCGGGAACCTCATCACGGCCATACGTTTCTTCACGGCGAATCTGCCGGAGAATCTTCGCAACCCCGAGCGAGTACGAGATTTCGGGACCGCTGGATCGTTGATGATGGACTCCATGGCGATGCTCGGGGCGACCCATGCGCAATGCGGCGAATTCGAGCGGGCACTGGCGCTTCTTGGGCGGGCAGTCGGACTCGCCACCGACAGCGCCTTCGACAATATGGTGGCTCAATACCACCTGAACCGGGCCCACCTTTACAAGGGCGATGCAGCGACGGCCCTGCCGCTGTTGATCGATTCTGTCAGGCACGCGACCGAGGCAGGGCTGAAGTTCGGCCTGCCTTGGCATCGCGCACTCCTCGGCTATGCCCGCGCCCTCACCGGAGAGGTGGAAGAGGGAATTTCCGTCTTATTTCAGGCCCTCGACGAGAGCGACGCGATGCATCTGCTGTACACGAAGGCATTGACGAGCGTGTACCTCGCCGAGACGCTCGTCGCCGGGGATCCGGAGCGCGCCCTCGAAATGGCGGAGGCCGGGCTGAACGTGGCGAGGGTCGGAGGCTACCGTGCACTGGAGGCCGAGCTGCTCCGGGTCAAGGCCGCGGCGATCGCCGGTACGGACGTTGCCGAGGCCGAGACGTTGGTGCAGGAGGGCCTGGCGCTGGCCCGCAAGCTCGGCATGCGGCCGGAGGAGGCCCACGCGCTGCGCGTTCTCGGCGATATCCAGACGAGGCAGGGCCGAACCGACCCGGCTCGCGAGAACCACGATCGCGCCCGCTCGATGTACCGGGAACTCGGGATGGCCTTATGGTTGGACCGGATGACCTGAACTGGCCGCGACGGTTCGCGTTCCGCGCTTGACCCGGCACGGTCCCTGGCAGACATTCCGGCGCACCTGAAACGGTGCGATCCATGAAATCCGAGCCAGACGAATTCGACCGGCCGCGGCCGCCCATCGCCTTCAAGACGTTCCGCGACGCCGACAAGGCGGTGGCTCGGCTCGTGTTGATCTACGACAAACACACCACCTTCGTTCGCGACCGCTTCGCCGCACTGCTCAAGAACAAGCGGCTGCCGCGGCGGGTCCGCGCCACCTACCCGGAGATCAGGGTCGCCACGTCGTCGTTCGCCAAGATCGACTCACGCCTGTCCTACGGGCATGTGGCGTCCCCCGGCATCTATGCGACGACGGTGACCAGGCCGGCGCTCTTCCGCAACTACCTGACCGAGCAGATCAGGCTCCTCATCCGCAACCACGGCCTGCCGGTCGAAATCGGGCCGTCGGCCGAGCCGATCCCGCTGCACTTCGCCTTCGACGGCGACATCCACGTCGAGGGCGAGCTTCTGGAGCGCAGCGACCGGCCGCTGCGCGACATGTTCGACGTTCCTGACCTGGCCCTCATCGACGACGCCATCGTCAACGGCACCTACGAGCCGCGGCCGGGCGGGACGCTGCCGCTGGCGCCGTTCACCGCCTCGCGCGTCGACTATTCGCTCCATCGGCTGCCCCACTACACCGCCACCGAGCCCGAGCATTTCCAGAACTTCATCATCTTCACCAACTACCAGTTCTACCTCGACGGCTTCCGCGACATGGCGCGGCGGATGATCGCCAGCGGCGAGGGCGGCTACCAGAGCTTCGTCGAGCCCGGCAACCTGATCACCCCCGCCGGCCGCAAGAAGCCGGTGTCGGGCGCGGCGCTCGCCCGGCTGCCGCAGATGCCGGCCTATCACTTGACGCGGCCGGGGCACGCCGGCCTCACCATGGTCAACATCGGCATCGGTCCGTCCAATGCCAAGACCATCACCGACCACATCGCGGTGTTGCGACCGCACGCCTGGCTGATGCTCGGCCACTGCGCCGGCTTGAGGAACACCCAGGCGCTCGGCGACTATGTGCTCGCCCACGGCTATGTCCGCGACGACCACGTGCTCGACGGCGACGTTCCTGGCTGGATCCCCATCCCGCCGCTCGCCGAGATCCAGGTGGCGATCGAGGAGGCGGTTGCCGAGGTGACCGGGCTCGCCGGCTTTGAGCTGAAGAGCATCATGCGGACCGGCACCGTCGCCACCATCGACAACCGCAACTGGGAACTGCGCGACCACCGCGAACTGGTCCAGCGTTTCTCGCAGTCGCGCGCCATCGCCCTCGACATGGAGTCGGCGACCATCGCCGCCAACGGCTTCCGCTTCCGCGTCCCCTACGGGACGCTGCTGTGCGTCTCCGACAAGCCGCTCCACGGCGAACTGAAGCTACCGGGCATGGCGTCGGACTTCTACCGCCGGCAGGTCGGCCAGCACCTGGAGATCGGCATCCGCGCCATGGAGAAGCTGCGGGCGATGCCGCCCGAGCGGCTCCACTCGCGCAAGCTCAGGAGCTTCGTCGAGCCGGCGTTTCAGTAGCGGTTCATCGGCAGCGTCCCGGATACGAGAAAATGAAGGAGCATCTTGAGTTTCCGGTGATCATCGAACCGCTGTCCGGCGAAGACGGTGGCGGGTTCGTGGCGATCGTGCCCGACCTGCCAGGATGCATGTCGGACGGCGAAACCGCCGAGACTGCGTTGGCTTCGGTTCGGGATGCGACACGCGCCTCGATCGAAGAGGCCAAGGCGACTGGGCGGGCGGCTCCCCAGCCGTCGAAGCACCTGACGGCCGCCGAGTAGCCCTACCGCCGCTCGACCAGCGCCAGCATGTTGCCGCACGGGTCGCGGAAGAAGGCCATCCACTCCTCGTTGCCCTTCCTGCCGAACTGACCGGCCTCGTCGCGATGGATCATCGCCGGCGGCTGCAGGAAGTGCACCCCGCGGGCCTGGAAGTGGCGATAAGCGGCGTCGAGGTCGTCGACCAGGAAGTAGAGGGTCGCGGAGGAAGAGGTGGCCGACAGCAACAGCCGCGTTCCGCCGCCGAGGTTGAAGAAGGCCAAGCCCGGCGGGTCGAAGCGGGCGATGAAGCGCAGCGAGAGAAGGTCGCGGTAGAATGCCACCGAGGCATCGAGGTTGGTTGCCGTCATCGCCACCTGATGCAGTCGGTCGAGGCTTGCCAAGGCGGCCGAGGCCCGCGCCTTCGGCCGGGCGGCCGGGCGCGCCAAGGGCTTTGCGCGCGTCGCCGTCGCACGGGCGTGCGCCGTCCGTTTCGCCGCCGCCGGCTTGCGGCCGCGCGCCGGGCTCCGTGCCGTCCTTGCCGGGAGCTTCTTTTTGGTCTTTGGTTGACGCTTGCGCCCCGCCACCATCCACCTCAAACCGAAAAGCTTGTCCCGCAGCCGCAGGACGATGTCGCGTTGGGATTCTTGATCTGGAAGGACTGGCCGATCAGGTCGTCGACGAAGTCGATCTCCGCACCGCCCATGTAGGGGAGCGACACCGGATCGATGAGCACCACCGCCCCGTCGCGCTCGACAACGAGATCGTCGTTGGCCCGACTGGAATCAAGGTCGAACTCATACTGGAATCCCGAGCAGCCGCCGCCCGCCACGCTGATGCGCAAGGCCGACCCCGGCGGCTCGTTCGACAAGACGCGAGCGATTCGCCGCGCCGCGCGGTCGGAAATCGTCACCCCGGCGACTTCAGCTTCGATCATGGTCGACTGGGCCCGAAAAGTCCTATTTTGCTTAGACTTACCCTCGCTCATAGTTATGGGCCGGACTATGCGAAGTCAATGCCGGCCCTTGACTAGTCCACCGGCGGTTTGATGCTGATCGGCGACTCGCGCATTATTTCGCAGTGCACAACGCTGAACGCGGAACCGCTGCCTTGAGCACAGGGATTGGCGCCCGCGCACCCTACGCAAGCGATCCGGCGACAAGCCGCGGCCGGCTATTCGGCGAGCCGCCGAGCCCGGAGCGGACCGAATTCGAGCGCGACCGCGACCGCGTCGTGCACTCCACCGCCTTCCGGCGCCTGAAGGAGAAGACCCAGGTCTTCCTCTACGACGAAGGCGACCACTACCGCACCAGACTGACCCATACCCTGGAGGTGGCGCAGATCGCCCGGGCGCTGGCGCGCTCGTTGAGGCTCGACGAGGACCTGGCGGAGGCCCTGGCGCTCGCCCACGACCTCGGCCATCCGCCCTTCGGTCATGCCGGCGAGCGGGCGCTCGACGCCGCCATGGCCGACCGCGGCGGCTTCGACCACAATGCCCAGAGCCTCAGGGTGGTCACCCGGCTCGAGCGGCGCTACCCGCGTTTCGATGGCCTGAACCTGACCTGGGAGACGCTCGAGGGGCTGGTCAAGCACAACGGCCCCCTCACCGACGAGGGCGGCCGCCCGGTCGGCCGCTTCGCCGAGCGCGGCCTTCCCCTCGCCATCGCCGACTATTCCGGGCGCCAGGACCTTTGGCTCTGGAGCCACGCCGGGCCCGAGGCCCAGGCCGCGGCGATCGCCGACGACATCGCCTACGATGCCCACGACCTCGACGACGGCCTGCGCGCCGGGCTGCTCGACCTCGACGGCCTCATGGACACCGTCCTCGTCGGGCCGATTCTCGCCGACATCCGGACCGAGTACCCGGGGCTTGCCGTCGAGCGCACCCGCGCCGAGCTCATCCGTCGGGTGATCTCGGCCATGATCGCCGACGTGGTCGGCGAGAGCCGTTCGCGCCTTGATGGCTTGCGCCCGGACTCGGCCGACGCGGTGCGGCGCGCCGGCTGGCCAGTGATCGGCTTCTCGGCCGCGATCGCGGCCGCTGATCGCGCGATCAAGCAGAAGCTCGGCCGCGACGTCTACCGGCACCAGCGGGTGCGGGAGGTGATGGACAAGGCCGAAGGCGTCGTCAGGCGGCTCTTCGCGCGTTACTGGAGCGATCCAGAAGCGTTGCCCGACGCCTGGCGGCACCAGGCTGGCGACGACGAGGCCCGCCGGGCGCGGCGGATCGCCGATTTCCTTGCCGGCATGACCGATCGCTACGCCGTCGGCGAGTACCGGCGCTTGTTTGACGACACCCCCGATTTGAGCTAGGCCGCGCCCGCTCCTGGCCGCCGAGGCGCCCGACCGGATGAACATCTACCGCGACTTCACGGCTCGGATAAAGGAGACCATCCACCGAGTTGCCGGAGATGTCGACGCCGCCGACCTTGCGCGGGTGACGGTCGAGCCGCCGCGCGACGCCGCTCACGGAGACCTCGCGACCAACGCGGCCATGGTGCTGGCCAAGGCCCTGGGCTCGCCGCCACGCGAGCTCGCCGGCCGCCTTGCCGCGGCGATGGCAAGCGATCCGGACGTTGAGGGAGCCGAGGTCGCCGGGCCGGGGTTCCTCAATCTCCGGCTCAAACCGGCCTATTGGCGAGCCGCCCTCAAGGCGCTGCTGGTGGCGGGCGTCGCCTACGGTCGCAGCGACGTCGGCAAGGCCGCCAAGGTCAACGTCGAGTTTGTCTCCGCCAATCCGACCGGGCCGCTGCACATCGGTCATTGCCGCGGCGCCGTGGTCGGCGACGCCCTTGCCAACCTGCTCCAGGCCGCCGGCTACGACGTGACCCGCGAGTACTACATCAATGACGCCGGCACCCAGGTCGACATGCTCGCCCGCTCCGCCTACCTCCGCTACTTGGAGGCGCTCGGCGAGGAGATCGGAGCGATCCCCCAGGGTTACTACCCGGGACGCTATCTCGCCGCCGTCGGCGACGCGCTGGCCGAACGTTTCGGCGAGACCCTGCGGGAGATGGAGGAGGAGGATGACTGGCTATCGGTCGTCCGTGAGGTCGCCATCGAGCTGATGATGGCGTCGATCCGCCAGGATCTTGAACGCCTCAACGTTCGCCACGACGTGTTCTTCTCCGAGCGCTCGCTGATAACCGGTCCGGTCGATCGCGTCGCCGAGGCGATCGGTGCGCTGGTCGGCAAGGGCTTGATCTATGAAGGGAAGTTGCCGCCGCCCAAGGGCCAGCTGCCCGACGACTGGGAGGATCGCGAGCAGACGCTCTTTCGCTCGACCGCCTTCGGCGACGACACCGACCGCCCGCTCAGGAAGTCCGACGGCAGCTACACCTATTTTGCCTCCGACATCGCCTACCACTACGACAAGTACCTGCGCGGCTTCCACACCATGATCGACGTGTGGGGCGCCGATCACAGCGGCTACGTCAAGCGCATGCAGGCGGCGGTGACGGCGATCACCGGCGGCGAGGCCGGTCTCGACGTCAAGGTCTGCCAGCTCGTCCGCCTGTTCCGCGGCGGCGAACCAGTCAAGATGTCGAAGCGGGCTGGCGAGTTCGTCACCCTCAGCGATCTCGTCGACGAGGTCGGTCCCGATCCGATTCGCCTGATGATGATTTTCCGTCGCAACGACGCGCCGCTCGACTTCGATTTCGAGAAGGTGACCGAGCAATCGAAGGACAACCCGGTCTTCTATGTCCAGTATGCGCACGCCCGCACGTGCTCGGTGTTTCGTCAGGCCGATGCCGAGCTGCCGGGCCTTGCCAAGGACGCGGCGGCGCTCCGCAGGGCGGCGCTGGGGCGGCTCGGCGATAGCGGTGAAATGGCGCTGATCCGGGGCTTGTCGGACTATCCGCGCCTGGTCGAGGCGGCGGCGGAAGCTCATGAGCCGCATCGCCTGGCCTTCTACCTCTACGACCTCGCCTCGGAGTTTCACGCCCATTGGAATCGTGGCAAGGAGTTGCCGCATTTGCGGTTTATCAGTGCAGCCGACCCGGAGCTGACGCTGGCGCGGCTTGCCCTTGTTCATGCCGTCCGATTGGTGTTGGCGTCTGGATTGACTATGCTCGGCGTGAGTGCACCCGAAGAAATGCGGTGAACCGGCCGAGGAGCGGGAAATGGATCGGGATGCCTGACCGGTACGAACCAAAGCTGTCTATGCGGGCGGCGGGCGAACGCAAGGTGGCTGACACGGGCAGGGAGACGCCCGCGCCATCCGACGATCCCCTGTTCGAATTGGCGAGGCTGGTCTCCGGCCGTTCGAGCGCCGGCCCTCCCGGACAAGGGAGGAGCCGCATCGTGCCGGCTGCTCCTGAAGTGGCCAGGCCCACTGAGCCGGACGTTCTCGGCGATCTCGAAGCCGAGCTCCTGAGCGACCTTCGGGCCTCGTTCGCTGCCGTCAAGGAAGTGGCGCGCCCGACGCCGGCCTCGCCGCCGTCCGCCGAGACGGAGGCATCGAAACGCGCCCAGCATCCACTCCAGGCGCAACGGCAGCAGCTGCCGGCGTCGGAATCGGCCATGACGCCTGAGCGACCGGTCGAGCCGCCACCGGCCACCCCGAGACCGGCTGTGCCGATGGCGCGTCTGGCAGACCGCCTCGTCGCCCCGCCACAGCCGGGGGACTCTCCGGCGGCCGCCATGCGGCCACCGGGCGCGGAGCGAGCCGAGCGGCTGGTCGCGCCCTCGTTGCCGAAAACGGTTGCACAGCCGCGCCCCGAACGGCCGATTTCGCCTCAGCGGGGCGGGCCCTCCGGCGACCGCCTCGACGGTCCGAATATGAACCTTCGTCCGGCAACCGCGACACCGCCGGCGCCTCCGGCCGATGCCCCGGCGCGTCAGCCGAACCCGCGCTGGGAAAGACCGGTGCGGCCCGAGAAGCCTGCGTCCGGCGCCGCCAGCCGGTTCGCCCCGCCGCGCCCCGCCGCGGCCGCGCCGCCGCCGACCGGACGCGAGGAGACGGCTGAGGAGGAGGAGCTTTTCGGCGAAGGACTGCCTTTTGCCGAGCCGGTCGAGGATGCCGAGCCCGAGGCCGAGCTGCCGTTCGACGACTTCGACATGGTGCCCGGCTACGGTGACGATGAGGAACTGCCGCTCTATCCGGACCAGGAGATCGAGACGCTGGTCAGGCGTCCTTCGCGGCGCGGCCTCGCCATCGTCGCAGCGATCGCCGCGGTCGTTCTCGTCGGCGGCGCATCGTTCATCGTGCTGCGCTCAGGCGATACCGGCGGCGGGGAGCCGCCGGTCATCGCCGCTGACAGCACGCCGACCAAGATCGTTCCCGAGGCTGCGGGCGCCGCCGACAGCGACCAGAGCAAGCAGATCTACGATCGCGTCGCTGCCGCCGAGGGGGAGCCCGACACCACCTTGGTCACGCCCCCCGAAGCGCCGGTCGCCGACATTCCGCTCGCCGATGCCGACGCCGACAATCCGATTTCCCGGGTGATCATGCCCGGCGGTCCGGGCTTCGACCGCCCGGTCACTGACGAGGCCAGCTCCGCGAGCCCGGCCGGCGTGGGGGCCGACACCGGCTCCGAGATGGCGAGCGGGACAGAGGAGGCCATCCAGCCGATCGGCCCGCGCAAGGTGCGCACCGTCGTGGTCAAGCCCGATGGCACGATCGTCAGCAGCGAGGCCACCGAACCCGGCGCCGCCGAGGCGCCGCCGATCGACATGCCGGCGGCCGTGGCCGAGCCGCCGCCCGAGCCGCCGCCGCCCGAGGCACCGCCGCCCAACAACGACACCATGGCCGTCGCCGGTGCCGGCAGTGGCGAGACGGTTGGCGGCGAGCTGATGATCACGCCGCTGCCCGAGACCGCGTCGGCCGAGACGGACGCCGTAACCGAGGTTGTCGTCGCCGACGAGCCGCCATCGCCACCGACACAGAGCCAGCCTGAGGCCGCGTCGACGCCTGTACCGACGCCGCAGGCCCTGCCGCCGCCTCCGCCGACGCCCCAGCCGGCGCCGGTGGTCGCCAGCGGCGGCGATGGCCGGCCGATCGACATCACCCCGGGTCGGCCGACCCCGCGCCCGCCGGCCTCGATCGAGCCGACCCCGGTCGCGACCGGCAGCGGGATGCTGGTGCAGGTATCCTCGCAGCGCTCGGATGAGGCGGCACGGGCCACCTTCCGCGATCTCCAATCACGTTATCAGTCGATCCTCGGCCCCTACGACGTGAACATCCAGCGCGCCAATCTCGGCGATCGCGGCGTCTACTACCGCGCCCGCGTCGGCCCCTTCCCCCCCGCCGACGCCCAACGGCTGTGCGACGATCTGAAGGCGGCGGGCGGCGATTGCATCCTCGCGCGCAATTGAGTGCGACCGGCCCGGCTGGCGCGCCCGGCTGATCGGAGATGGCCGCCAAAGCCTTCATTTCGGGTTGCGCCGGCGTCCGGCTGGAGCCCTCGGAGATCGAGTTCTTCGCCGCCGAACGGCCGTTCGGACTGATCCTGTTCCAACGCAACTGCCGCGACCCGGATGAGATTCGCGCCTTGGTCTCGGCCTTTCGCGCCGCCGTCGGCCG
Source organism: Bauldia sp. (assembly GCA_040878485.1). Classification (GTDB taxonomy): domain Bacteria; phylum Pseudomonadota; class Alphaproteobacteria; order Rhizobiales; family Kaistiaceae; genus JBBDMC01. The sequence continues at coordinate 19,990 of JBBDMC010000148.1, forward strand.
GCCGGACGCACCGGTCCTCATCGACCAGGAGGGCGGCCGCGTCCAGCGTCTGGCGCCGCCGCGGTGGCCGCAGTATCCGCCCGCCCGCGCCCTCGGCCTCCTGCATGAGGCCGATCCGCGGGCCGGGCGGCGCGCGGCATGGCTGCATGGACGGCTGATCGCCGCCGACCTTGCCGACCTCGGCATCACGGTCAACTGCGCCCCGGTGCTCGACGTGATCGTCGCCGGCTCCAGCGCCGCGATCGCCGACCGGTCGTTCGGCGAGCGGCCGCAGGCGGTGGTGGCTCTCGGTCGCGCCGTCGCCGACGGCCTCCTCGACGGCGGCGTGCTGCCGGTCATGAAGCACATGCCGGGACACGGGCGCGCGACCGGCGACAGCCACACCGGCCTGCCGGTGGTCGACGCCGGCATCGATGCGCTCGTCCAGTCCGACTTCGTCCCCTTCGCCGCGCTCCGCGATCTGCCGATCGCCATGACCGCCCACGTCGCCTACGCCGCGGTCGATGGCGCCCGCCCGGCGACCGTCTGCGCGGCGGTGATCCGCGATATCATCCGCGGGCGAATCAGTTTCGACGGGCTTCTGGTCAGCGACGACGTTTCGATGGACGCACTTTCTGGGGATTACCGCTCGCGGGCGGCGGCAATCCATGCCGCTGGCTGCGATATCGTGCTTCACTGCAACGGGCGGACCGAGGAGATGCGCGCGGTTGCCGCCGCGACGCCCGAGCTCGCCGGCGACTCCGGCGAACGGGCGT
>JBBDMC010000149.1:0-20410 GCA_040878485.1 Bauldia sp.
GAATCGGCGCCGGGGTTCGTCAACTACCCCCCCGACGACGATCTCTACCAGGGCAACCAGTGGAGCCAGCAGGCCCAGAACCACGTCCTCGCCGAGGCCGACGTGATTCTGGTCATCGACAGCGACGTTCCCTGGATTCCGGCGGTCAGCCGCCCCAATGCCAACGCCGCGATCTACCACATCGACGTCGACCCGCTGAAACCGTGGGCGCGGCTGTGGCACATCGGCGCCCGCCGGTCGTTTGCGGCCGACGCCTTGACCGCGCTCCGCCAGATGAACGCGCGCCTCGACCGGATCTCGATCGCTACCGCCGCCGTCGCGGAACGGATCGCCCACTACGCCGCCCGCCATCGCGCCCGCGCCGCGGCGCTCATGGAGGGCGAGCGGGCGGGCGAGGTCATCACGCCGGAGTTCCTGACCGCCTGCCTCCGCCGGCAGATTCCCGACGACGCCATCGTCCTCAACGAGGGGATCACCAACTATGCCGTCATCGCCGACCACATCGGCCGCCGCGACCCCGGCACGCTCTACACCAGCGGCGGCAGCTCGCTCGGCTGGCACGGCGGCGCCGCGATCGGCGTCAAGCTGGCGGCGCCGCAGCGGACGGTGGTGGCGCTGACCGGCGACGGCAGCTACCTGTTCTCGGTTCCCTCCACCGTCCATTGGATGGCGCGCCGCTACCGGACGCCGTTCCTCCAGGTCATCTACGACAACCGCGGCTGGAAGGCGCCGAAGTTCTCCACCCTCGCCGTCCACCCCGACGGCTACGCCAGCCGCGCCGCCGACATCGGGGTCGCCTTCGATCCGCCGCCGGATTACGCCGCCATTGCCGCGGCGGCCGGCGGCGCCTACGCCAGGATCGTCCGCCGGCCCGACGAGGTCGAGGCGGCGATCGCCGAAGGGCTGCGCGTGGTCCGCGAAGAACGCCGCGCCGCCGTGCTCGACGTTTGGCTGCCGCCGCTCTAGACGGCGAGGCGGCGCCCCCCGTGCGACTTGCACAGCTCGTCGTACATCCGCGCCACGTCGTCCCTTCGGCAGAGCTTGGTACCCGGCGTCAGCGCTGCCGCAGCGCCGGCGGCGATGGCGAAGATCAGGGCGTCGTCGACGTCGCGCCCCTGTGAGAGGGCAAGCGTCATCGCGCCGAGGAAGCTGTCGCCGGCGCCGACCGCCGAGCGCGACCGGACCTTGGGCGACCACATGCGCCGCACGCTGTCCTTGGTGACCAGCAGCGCCCCGGCCGCCCCCATGGTGACGACGACGACTTCGGCCCTGCCGCGCTTGACCAGATCGCTGGCGGCCTGGCGCACCCCCTCGTCGTCGAGCCGCCGCCCGACGAGCGACTCCAGTTCACCGAAGCTCGGCTTGACCAGGTAGACCTTCCCCCGCTCGAGCGTGACGCCGAGGCCGGGGCCCGAGCAGTCGAGGATGAACCTGGCGTTCTTCGCCGCAGCGATGTCGGCGAACCTGGCGAAGATGTCGTCGGCGGCTCCCCGCGGCGGGCTGCCGCTGGCGACCAAATACTTGAACTCAAGGCCGCGCACCGCCTGGAGACAAGCCTCGACCTCGCCGGTGGAGATTTCCGGGCCGCTGGGGACGAAGCGGAACTCGTGGCCGCTCCGGCGCTCGAAGACCGTCAAGCTGATGCGGGTGCGGCCGGCGATCGGCACGATGGTGCGCGGGATGGGGACGGCGCCGAGCAGCTCGTCGAGCATGGCGCCGGTGAAGCCGCCGGCGGTGCACACCACCCGCGCCTCGCCGCCGAGCTCGGTGATGGCGCGGGCGACGTTAACCCCGCCGCCGCCCGGATCGTAGGTTTCCGCGAAGGTCCTGATCTTGTGGGTCGGCCTTACCAGGTCGGCCTCGCCGGCCATGTCGATGGTGGGGTTGAGCGAGAGGGTGACGATTGACATCTGGCCGGTCTCCGGCGCCGCCCGCGGCGGCCGTTAATCATGGCTACACCGTCTTGGCTAACGTTTCGAGTTTGACTTGATGACGCCGTATTTACCTTTCGCGGTGCATTGTCGGCTGGCCTGGAGGCAAAGAAACCCCAACCACAGGCCGGGGAGTGCCGCACTGATGGAAGCGTCGCAGTCCTGCCTTGGGCGCGTCACTGCCGTTACCGGCGCCGGTGCGACCGCCCGCCTGTTCAAGCACGCCGGCGACAACGCCGACGAGTCGGCCCCCACCATCGGTCGTCTGGTCGGCATCCGATCCAACGGCTCGTTGATCGTCGGGGTGGTGGTGCGCCTGTCGGTGTCGCCGGCCGATCCGGTCGAGGAAGACGACGGCAACCTGGTCGCCGAGATCGATTTCATGGGCGAGTTGCGCCGCTACGACAGCGACCAGGCGTTCTTCCAGCGCGGGGTGTCCAACTACCCGACCATCGGCGACCGCATCGCCCGGCTCAAGACCGGGGACATCAGCCTGATCCACCGGATCGACAAGGGCGAGACCATCGACGTCGGCACCCTCAGGCTCGATTCGTCGGTTCCCGCCTACGTCAACTTCGAGGAGTTGCTGCGCAAGCACTTCGCCGTTCTCGGCACCACCGGCGTCGGCAAGTCCTCCGCCGTCGCCCTCATCCTGCACGAGATCCTCGCGAAGAAGGCCAACCTCAGGGTCTTCCTGATCGACCCGCACAACGAGTACGGCTCCTGCTTCGGCGACCTAGCCCACGTCCTCAACCCGAACAACCTGCACCTGCCGTTCTGGCTGTTCAATTTCGAGGAGATCGTCGACGTCTTCTTCCGCGGCCGCCCCGGCATCGAGGAAGAGACCGAGATTCTGTCCGAGGTGATCCCGATCGCCAAGGCGCAGTATGCTTCCAACGTCCGCGGCGACCGCGTCACGCTGCGCAAGGCGGCGGGCGGCGGCTTCACCGCCGACACGCCGGTTCCCTATCGCATCTCCGACCTCGTCCATCTGATCGACGATCGCATGGGCAAGCTCGAGAACCGCTCGATCTGGACCAAGTACCATCGGCTGATGACCCGCATCGACACCCTCGGCCACGATTCCCGCTACACCTTCATGTTCAACAACATCTTCATCGAGGACATGATGGTGGAGGTCCTCGGCGACCTCTTCCGATTGCCGATCGAGGGCAAGCCGATCACCGTGATGCAACTCGCCGGCTTTCCCTCCGAGGTGGTCGACTCGGTGGTCTCGGTCCTCTGCCGGATGGCCTTCGAATTCGGCCAGTGGAGCGACGGCGCGGCGCCGCTGTTGATCGCCTGCGAGGAGGCGCACCGCTACGCCCCCGCCGACCGCAAGCTCGGCTTCGGCCCGACCCGCAAGGCGCTGTCGCGCATCGCCAAGGAAGGCCGCAAGTACGGCGTCTTCCTGGGCGCCGTCACCCAGCGTCCGGCCGATCTCGATCCGACCATCCTGTCCCAGTGTTCGACCGTCTTCGCCATGCGCATGGCCAACGACAACGACCAGGCGATCGTCCGCTCGGCCGTCCCCGAAGCCGGCTCCAGCCTCATCGCCTTTCTCGCCTCCCTCGGCACCCGCGAGGCCATCGCCTTTGGCGAGGGCGTGCCGCTGCCGACCCGCATCCGCTTCAAGGACATGGCCGAGGATCGCCTGCCGCGCAGCCAGTCCGGGCGGCAGGCGCGGCTCGATCGTTCGCGGCCGATGGACGTCGATTTCATCCAGGCGGTCGTCGATCGTTGGCGCGAGGCGACCACCACCAGCACGCGGCCGAACACCCGCATGCTCGGTGCCGACGCGGATGGCCTCGGCTCCGACTTCAACGACGGCCTTGGCCAGCCGCTGCTGACCCGCAAGAAGGGCTGACCTCAGGCCGCTGTCGCCGCCACCGCCCTGGCGACGCCGCGGACCTCGGCCAGGCCCTTGAGCCGGCCGATGTCGGCCTGCCTTCCGGCGGCGCGCGCCTTGATCGCGTTGGTGACCGGGATGCTCTCGACCACCGACCAGGCGAGCCCAGCCGCCTCGATCAGCGCCTTGCGCTCGCCGACCGCCGCGTCGCTCCACGCCGTCCCGCCGGGGATCTGATGGAGCGCCGTGACGATGCCGGTCGCTCCCGCCTCGACAACGTTCTTGAGCGCTATCGGGTCCTTGGGCCCGAACCACCGCCAGGTCTGCTCCATGCGACTATCCCCCGAGCGCGGAAAGGAACATCGCCGCAAGCCGGCGCCCGATCAAGCCTTGGGAGGCTCGGCTGCGTGCGTGGCCGGGACCGCGCGCAGGCGGTGGGCGGCGGCCTCCGGCGTGATGTCGCGCTGAGGGGTGCCCAAGAGCTCGAAGCCGACCATGAACTTGCGCACTTTCGCCGAGCGCAAGAGCGGCGGGTAGAAGTGGGCGTGGAGCTGCCATTCCGGGTGAGCCTCCCCATCGCTCGGCTTCTGGTGGAAGCCCATGGAGTAGGGGAAGGGCGCGTTGAACAGGTTGTCGTAGCGCGTTGTGATCTCCTTCAGCGCCGCCGCCAGCGCCGTCCTTTCCTCCGCCGTCAGCTCGTCGAGCGAGCCGACCCGCCGGTTCGGCAGCACCATGGTCTCGAACGGCCAGACCGCCCAGAACGGCACCAGCACGGTGAAATGCCGGTTGGCGAAGACGATTCGCTCTCCGGCCTCCTGCTCGAGCTTGAGGTAGTCGAGGAGCAGCACCGATCCCTTCTCGCCCCGATAGGCCGCTTGCGCAGCGAGCTCCTTAGCGAGTTCGTTGGGGAGACTGCCGGTCGCCCATACCTGGCAGTGGGGATGCGGGTTGCTTGCCCCCATCATGGCGCCGCGGTTCTCGAAGACCTGCACGGCCTCGATCCCGTCCATCGCCCCGAGCGCCCGCGTCTCATCCCCCCAAACCTCGACCACCCGCTCGATCTCCTCGACCGGCATGCGGGCAAGTGTCAGGTCGTGGCGCGGCGAGAAGCAGATGACCCGGCAAATGCCGGGCTCTGCCTCGGCCACCACCAGTCCGCCGCGATCCGACCGCTCGCCGCCGGCGTCAGGCTGGAGCGCCGGGAAGTCGTTGTCGAAGACGAAAGTGTGCCGGTATTGGGGGTTGACCGCGCCGTGGGCGCGCCGGTTCCCCGGGCAGAGGTAGCACTCAGGGTCGTAGGCCGGGGCCGGCGCGGCCGGCGCCTCGGTCTCGCCGAGCCAGGGCCGGTCCGTCCGGTGCGGCGAGACCAGCACCCACTCGCCGGTGAGCGGGTTGAAGCGGCGGTGGGACGTCCCCGCCAACCAGGTCGCCGACACCGCCACCGCTACGCCACCGCGCCGACGCCGGGGCCCGGCGAGCCGGTGAAGATCTGCGGCTCGAGGCCGGTTGCCGCGCGATAGCCCTCGGCAACGGCTTGCCGGAGGCCGTCGACCGCGCCGGCCTCGACCAGGCTGATGGTCGCGCCGCCGAAACCGCCGCCGGTCATGCGGGCGCCGAAGACGCCCTCGGCGGCGGCGTTCAGTTCGACCATCAGGTCGACCTCGCGGCAGGTGATCTCGAAATCGTCGCGCATGCTGACCTGCGACTCGCCCATCAGGCGCCCGACCAGGCGGAGGTCTCCGGCTTCCAGCGCCTCGGCGGCCCGCGTCGTCCGCTCGTTCTCGCTCACCACGTGCCGGCAGCGTCTGAGAATCACCGGCGGCAGCAGGTCGGCGTGGCGTTGGAGCTGTTCAGCCGTCACGTCGCGGAGCGCGGTGATGCCGGGCAGCGCCGACTTCAACCGTCGCACGCCCTCCTCGCAGTCGCGCCGCCTGAGATTGTATTCGCCGGCGGCGTGCTCGTGGTGGACCATGGTGTTGCAGATCACCAGCCGCGCCTTGGGGTCGATCGGCACCAGCCGGTGGTCGAGGCTGCGGCAGTCGATGAGCAGCGCGTGGCCGGCGGCTCCATGGCAGGCGATGAACTGGTCCATGATGCCGCAGCGCATGCCGACGAACTCGTTCTCGGCCCGCTGACAGGCAAGCGCCAGCGCGGTGAGGTCGATCTCCAGCCCGCTGGTGGCGAGCAGCGCGTAGCCGACCGCCACTTCCAGGGCCGCCGAGGAGGAAAGCCCGGCGCCGAGCGGAACATCGCTGGCGATGACGAGGTCGGCGCCGGTGAGCGTGCGCCCGGTGCTCTGCAGCACGACGGCGACGCCGCGCACATAGTCGCTCCAGTCCTTGCGCGGCCTCGGCGCCGGATCGTCGAGGTCGAAGGTGGCGGTGTCGTTCATCAGCAGCGAGGCGACCCTGAGCCGGCGGTCGCCGCGCGGCGCGATCGCCGTCGTCGTCGCCAGCTCCAGCGCCGCCGGCAGGACGAAGCCGTCGTTGTAGTCGGTGTGCTCGCCGATGAGATTGACCCGGCCGGGCGCCCGATAGATGAGCGGCTGGCCGCCGAACCGGTTGCGGAACTCATCGGTGAGCGTGCCGATATCGATCAAGCTGGCTTCCCTATCGACGCCCGACGCGGATGAGCGTCGGCAGCACGTCGGCGAAAGCGGCACCCTGCGTCGGCTTGCCGAAGTCGAAATAGATGCGCCGGAAGAGCTCGTAGAGCGCCGCGTAAATCTCGCGCGTCTCGGCCTGAGGGCTGAAGACGGTGTGCTTCGGCGAGACGCGCGCCTGAGCCTCCTCGATGGTCTTGACCGCGCCGGCCGCCAGCATGGCGAAGATCGCCGAGCCGATGCCGGTGACGCTTGCTTCTGGCACCAGCACCGGGCGTCCGAGGACGTTGGCGTAGACCTGGTTCAGCACCGGGTTGTTCTGCGGGATGCCGCCGCCGTTGATCACCCGGTCGGTCCGCACGCCATATTCGCTCAGCCGGTCGAGAACCACGCGGGTGTGGAAGGCGGTACCCTCGATCGCCGCGAACAGCTCGTCTTGGGCGGTGTGCTGCAGGTTCCAACCGATGGTGATGCCGCCGACGTTGGCGTTGACCAGCACGGTGCGGTCGCCGTTGTCCCACGGCAGGCGCAACAGCCCGGTCTGGCCGGCGCAGTATTCGTCGAGGCCCTTCGACAGCGCGCCGACGGTCGTCCCGGCGCGGGTGGCGATCGCATTGAAGACGTCGCCGACCGCCGATAGCCCGGCCTCGATGCCGGTGAAGGCCGGGTGGACGCTGCCCTTGACGACGCCGCACACCCCCGGCACCAGCTTGGCCTGGCTGGCGTAGGCGATGATGCAGGTCGAGGTGCCGACGACGTTGACCACATCGCCTTCCTTGATGCCCGCCCCGATCGCGTCCCAGTGGGCGTCGAACGCCCCGACCGGGATCGGGATGCCCGGTTTCAGCCCGAGTTTCTCGGCCCACCCGGGCGCGAGGTGTCCCGCGATCTGGTCCGAGGTCGCGAACTCGCCGTCGATCTTGGCCCGCACCCCCTCGAGCAGCGGGTCGAGCTTGACGAGGAAGTCCTCGGGCGGCAGGCCGCCGAGGTCGCGGTGCCACAGCCATTTGTGGCCCGCCGCGCAGATGCTCCGCTTTGCCTTCTTGGGGTCGGTGATCCCGGCGAGCGTCGCCGCGACCATGTCGCAGTGCTCGAAGGCCGACACCAGCCGGCCGCGCTTGTCGGGGTTGTGGCGCAGCCAATGAAGCAGCTTCGCCCAGCCCCACTCGGCCGAATAGACCCCGCCGCACCACTCGATTGCCTCAAGGTGCTCACGCTGCGCCAACTCGGTGATCTCGGCCGCCTCCTGCTTGGCCCGGTGGTCGCACCACAGGTAATAGTCGTCGATCGGCGCCAGCCCGTTGCCGACCGGGACGACGCTGGAGCCGGTGGTGTCGAGGGCGATGGCCTCCACCCGATCGCCGGAGACGCCGGCCGCCTTGACCGCGGCGCGGGTCGCTTGCGCCAGCGCCCGCATGTGGTCGGCGTGCGACTGGGTGGCGAAGTCCGGGTCCTCGCGCTTGCGGTGAAGCGGGTATTCGGCCGCCGCCGAGCCCAGCATTCCCCGCTCGCTGTCGACGATCGAGGTGCGCACGCTGAGGGTGCCGAAGTCGACGCCGGCGACGATCGCCATGGTGGTCTATCCCCTCAAGCGGCCGGTCTCGCCCGCGGTCATCGGCGGCCGGGCTGTCCGTAGGTGGCGCCGGCGCCGTGCTTGCGGAAGAAGTGCTTGTCGTGCAGCACGGGGGCAAGCGCCTCGGCCTCGGCGTTGATCGCCAGCGTGTGCGTCGCCATGCGGGCGACGTACTCAAGGATGACGGCGTTGTGGACCGCCTCGGCCGCATCCTTGCCCCAGCAGAACGGCGCGTGGCCGGCGACCAGCACCGCCGGAACGGCGTCCGGGTCGCCGTCGCGGAAGGTGCGGACGATCGCCTCGCCGGTCGCCTTCTCGTAGTCGCCGGCGATCTCCTCGGCAGTCAGGTCCGGCGTCACCGGAACCGGGCCGTGAAAGGTGGCGGCGTGGGTGGGCCCGAAGCAGGGGAGCGGCCGCTTCGCCGGGGCCCAGGCGGTCCCGAATTCCGAATGGGTGTGGGCAACTCCGCCGATGTTGGTGAAGTTCCTGTAAAGCTCGAGGTGCGTCGGCAGGTCCGACGACGGGTTGAGGTTGGTATCCACCACCCGGCCGTCGAGGTCGGTGACGACGATCCGCTCGGCCGTCAGCTCGGCGTAAGGCACGCCACTCGGCTTGATCGCGACGAGGCCATCCTTGCGCGAGATGCCGCTGACGTTGCCGAAGGTGAAGACGACGACGCCCCGGCGAACCAGCTCCAGGTTCGCCGCCAGGACCTCCTCGCGCAGGTTGCCGAGCAGCATGACGGTGTTTCGCCAGCGCCATCGAATGACGAGCCGGGCGCCGGGATTCCTTGTCAAGGAGAGGCCGCCGCCGTATCGTCGGATGAAAGAGCCAACGCCCTTATGTTGTCAATGATTTGCCGCCGGACGCGGCGCCGGCCACCGGGGGCGCAATAACAATCACTTCGTCTCGACCTGCGGCAGACCCACCCTCCTTCCGAGAGCAACCATGATCGACTATGCCCCGCTTGAAGTCTGGTTCATCACCGGCAGCCAGCGCCTCTATGGCCGCGCGGTCCTGAAGCAGGTTGATTCCGATTCCAAGGAGATCGTCGACGGGCTCAACGGCGCCGGGTTGCCGATCAGGGTCGTCTTCAAGCCGGTGCTGACGACGCCGGAAGAGATCACCGCGATGCTCGGCAGGGCCAACGAGGCGCGGAACTGCATCGGTCTCGTCGCCTGGATGCACACGTTCAGCCCGGCCAAGATGTGGATCGCCGGCCTGTCGCGGCTGTCGAAGCCGCTCTGTCATCTCCACACCCAGTTCAATCGCGACATCCCGTGGTCGACGATCGACATGAACTTCATGAACCTCAACCAGTCGGCCCACGGCGACCGGGAGTTCGGGTTCATCTGCTCGCGCCTGCGTCTCAACCGCAAGGTCGTGGTCGGGCACTGGCGGGACAAGGACGTGCACGAGAGGCTCGGCGCCTGGATGCGCGCCGCCGCCGGCTGGCACGACTCGCGGCACATGAAGGTCGCCCGCTTGGGCGACAACATGCGCCAGGTCGCGGTCACCGAGGGCGACAAGGTCGAGGCCGAGATCCGCTTCGGCGTCTCGGTCAACGGCTATGGGCTCGGCGACCTAGTCGCCTTCCAGGCGGAAGTCACCGACGCCGAGGTCGACCGGCTCTGCCGCGAGTACGCGTCGAGCTACACGCTGATGAAGGGCCTGGAGAAGGGCGGGGCCCGGCACCAGTCGCTGCGCGACGCCGCCCGCATCGAACTGGCGCTCCGCGCCTTCCTCGCCGACGGCGGCTTCCAGGCCTTCACCGATTCGTTCGAGAACCTGACCGGCCTCAAGCAGCTCCCCGGCATCGCCGCGCAGCGGCTGATGGCCGACGGCTACGGCTTCGGCGCCGAGGGCGACTGGAAGCACGCCGCCCTCGTGCGCTCGATGAAGGTGATGGCCCACGGGCTGCCCGGCGGCACCTCCTTCATGGAGGACTACACCTACCACCTGGCCCCCAAGGGCGCGGCCGTGCTCGGCGCGCATATGCTGGAGATCTGCCCCTCGATCGCCAAGGGCAAACCCTCGTGCGAAGTGCATCCGCTGAGCATCGGCGGCAAGGAGGACCCGGTGCGCCTGGTCTTCGATTCGGCGACCGGCGATGGGCTCAACGCCACCATCGTCGACATGGGCAACCGCTTGCGCATGGTGGTCAACACGGTGAAGGTCATCCCGCCGCACAAGCAGCTGCCGAAGCTGCCGGTCGCCCGGGCGCTGTGGGTTCCCGAGCCCGACCTCAAGGTCGCCGCCGCGGCCTGGATTCACGCCGGCGGCGCTCACCACACCGGGTTCTCGCTGGCGCTGAGGCCGGAGCACCTGGAGGATTTCGCCGCCATGGCCGACGTCGAACTCCTGCTCATCGACAGCGAGACCACGCCCCGCCAATTCAGGAACGAACTGCGCTGGAACGAGGCCGCCTATATGGTCGGCCGCGCGCTGCGCTGATCGTCGGCTGACGCGTCACCATGAACACCGTCCTCTGCTACGGCGATTCCAACACCTTCGGCACGGCAACGGTCGACCGGCCCGACGGCCGCTACGTGCCTGACGAGCGCTGGCCGGGCGTTCTGCGCTCCGCCCTCGGGCCGGGATGGATGGTGATCGAGGAGGGGCTCGGCGGCCGCACCACGGTGAGCGACGACCCGGTCGAGGGGGCGGACAAGAACGGCCGGACCCATCTGCCGCCATGCCTGCGCACCCACCGGCCGCTCGACGTGGTCGTCATCATGCTCGGCACCAACGACCTCAAGGCGCGCTTCAACAAATCGGCGTGGGAGGTCGCCGCCGGCATCGGCGTGCTCGTCGACATCGTCAAGACCGCCTCCGTCGGTCGCAACGAGGGCGTGCCGGAGATCATCGTCGTCTGTCCACCGCCGATGCGCGACAAGCTGCCGAGCCACGGCGACATGTTCGCCGGCGCGCCGGCGAAGTCGCGCGAGATGGCCCGCCACTACCGCGGCGCCGCCGCCGAGCGCAGCGTCCGATTCTTCGACGCCGGCGCGGTCATCAAGTCCAGCAAGGTCGACGGCTTCCACCTCGATGCCGACGCCCACTCCGTCCTCGGCCGCGCCATCGCCGCCGAGATCGGCAGGCTGACGATCCCGGCGGCCTAAAGCGAAGGCCCGCCGCTACTTCCGCGTCAGCGTGAAGACGCAGTCCGGGATCGCCTGCCAGTCCGTGTCGGTGGCCGCGTTCGGGCCGAACTGTCCCTTCAGCTCGTCAACATCGAGGCGCAACTCGACGGTCTTTTCTTTCACCGTCCCCCAGAAGCTGAAGTCGGTCGAGTTGACGAAGACTACCGCATCCTCGACCACGATGCCGGGCAAGCCGCTGTCGGCGTCCGCCTCTCCACCCGGTACGACCAGCCTCACGTCGAATCCCGCCTGCCGGATCGTCATCTCCTCGAACAGAACCGGCGCGCCATCGTTGTTTCTGCTGCCGGAGAGGAATTCGCGGGGATCGAGGCGCTCGCCGCGGCATGCATCGGCGGCCGCCACGCTGTATTGGCCGGCGATACTTGGCGAACCGCGCTTCTTGATGGCCTGACCGTAGGTCTGCAGCCGCTCTCTATAGACCTTGAGATAGACCTCGCGATTGTCCGCGGTGATCACAGAATCCCGGCCGTCGAGGGTCGTCTTGATGGTCCAGTTGCCGGGCGATCCGGCAAAGGCCTCGACAAGAGTTGCGGTTGCCTCGACCGCCAGATAGCCGTGGGCCAGCACTTGAGCGGGAACCCCGAGAACCTGGTCTAGGGGCGGCGCGGGAGCCGGCCCCTCGTAGGTTTCCAGCTTGGCAAGTAGGTCGCGCGCCTGGCTGAGCGCGGGGTCGATCTCCAGCGCCTTGCGCAGATCGGTGACTGCCTGCTCGTACTTGCGCTGGCCGAGGTGGACGACGCCCCGCCAGAGATGCGGCAACGCGAAGTCCGGATTGAAGGCGATGGCCGCATCGAACTCCTCGAGCGCCGCATCGAGCAGGCCTAGGTTCTGCTGCGCCAGGCCGCGCATGAAATGCGCTTCCGCGTTGTCGGGGTCCAAGCGTATGGCCGCGTCGAGGTCGACGATGGCTCGCTCCGCCTCGCCCTTCCTGCCGTAGGCTTTGCCACGGTTCAGGTATGCTCTGACGTTTGAGGAATCGAGCCGGATCGCCTCAGTGTAGTCGGCGATCGCTCGGTCGAACTTCTCCTGGCGAAGGTTGGCCAGACCGCGATCGATGTAGGCCATCGCCGACCTGGGATCGAGCCTGATCGCCTCGTCGTAGTCGGCGATTGCCTTGTCCGGCTGGCCGCTGTCGTCATAGGCATTTGCCCGGTTCTGGTAGGCGGCAGCGAGGTTCGGCTCGATCTCGATGACTACGCTGAAGTCGACAATCGCGGCGTCGAACTTGCCGCTCTTGTAAGAGGCTTCGCCTCTGCAGTAGTAAGCGAAAGCAAGCTTTGGATCGATCTCGATCGCCTTGGTGCAATCAACGATCGCCTTTTCGAAATCGCCCTTTACGTTGTACGTCCGGCCGCGGTTGGCGTAGGGATTCGCATAGTCCGGCTTCAGCGCGATGCCCTTGCCGAATTCGGCGAAGGCTGCGTCGAACTCACGCTTCGAAAGGTGGATGAAACCGCGGCTGTTGTGGGCCTCGGCGGAGTCCGGCTTGATCTCAATGGCCTGGTCGAAGTCGCTCGCGGCGCGGTCGAGGTCGCTGGCGCGCAAGTAAGCAATGCCGCGGTTGCGATAGGCTTCGGCCAGCGCCTCTTCTTCTAGGCCGCCCTTGTCGATGATCGCCGTGCAACCGGCGATCACCCGTTGCGGCTCGCCGCTCCGGCAGTCCGCCACGTCGTCGGCCGCCGCCGGCCCGGCGAGCACCGCCGCGATGAGCAGCGCGGCAGTCGCCGTTGCAATAGCTTTCAACATGATCGTCCCTCCCGTGTTGTTGGTCATCAGCCTTCGCACGGCTTCATCGTTGTCGCCGCGCGCTACTGCGGCCGCAATACGTCGACCAGAGCCTTCAGCACTTCCTTCTCAAGCGCGCTGGCCGGCGTGAGATCCTTTATGTTGAGGCGGGTCCGGCCGTCGGCGCCGAACACGAACTCAAGCGCGTAGCGAATCTCTTTCCCGCACCGTGACATGGTCCATTGTTCCGACCACTTGCCGGCCACCGGTATCTCGCCTCTAAACTTGAGCCCCGTGGGGTTCTTGGTGACCTTGGCGCCGACAAGCTTCCGGCTCTTACAGTTCGACGCCACCACCTCGTCTACGAACTCCAGGGAGTCCCAAGTTGCCTTCTGGATCGTCGGCATGCCTCGGCTCCCGGTCCATGTCGCGGCCGCGGCTGGCCCAGCGAGCGCCACCGCCATGACCAGCGCGGCGGCCGCCGTCGCAATTGTCCTGAACATGATCGCCCTCCCGCTTACCACGTTAGGGGCGCACTTCACTTGCCGATGCCACTCACGCTGATCATGGTCCCGCGCCCCGGGACGGTGATGAAGTCGATCGTGTAGGGGACCTTTTTTCCGCACCGCGACACGATCCATTGCTCCGACCACTTGCCGCCCACCGTCTTCTTGGTGACCTTGGTGTCCACGACCCTGCGGCTCCTGCAGTCCGACGCCAACGCCGTGTCGATCATTTCCAGCGTCCGCCAGCTATCCTGCTTCAGCTCGGCGTCGCCTGGCTCTGGCCGGGAATTTCGGCCGCCTGGGCGCTGGCGAGGACCAGGCCGGCGGCGGCGAAGCTGATGAGCCCAAGACCCAATCGGATCATCCACCCCCGACGGGCAGCCTTGCTCTCATCGGGTCTGCCATTGCGAGCGATCTGGTTGGACATGACCTCCCCCTTGCTTAGCGAGCCACGACCACGACGGCGGTCGTGAACTATGTTCACATAGCATTCGCATGAACGAGGTTCAAGTTGGATTTGGCTCTGTTCACGAACTTGTGATTGCGCCTGACGGCGGAAGGACGAGGCCCTGGCCGGTTGGTGGGTGAATTCCGCGGCGATTTGCCTCGTCAGGGTCGGGGACTCAGAGGTTGCTTGAACTTAGTTCATGTGGCATATGTGTTGAACTCCGTTCAAGACGATGTGAACAATGTCAAAAAAAACTCAAGGAAATCCGATGGTTGAAGCAGTGAGAAAAATGACGCCTCGCACCGCCGAGCGGCGCCAGGCGCTCAGGGTCGCCCTCATCGACGCGGCCGAGCGGGCGATCGCGGCCGAGGGCCTTGTCGGCCTCAACGCCCGCGACCTGGCGGGCGAAGTCGGATGTGCGCTGGGCGCGATCTACAACGTTTTCCCCGACCTCGATCACATCGTCTACGAGGTCAACTCGCGCACCCTTGCCGCGTTCGAGGCGGTGCTCGCCGCCCGACCGCAGCCGTCTTCGGCGCGCCGCGGCCGGAAAGAGGCGATTGCCGACCTGGTCGACCTGGCCGAGGCCTATCTCGACTTCGCCGCCGCTAATCAGCCGCGCTGGCGGGCGCTGTTCGAGCACCACCAGTCGAACCCGGAAGCCGATCTGCCCAAATGGTATCTCGCCCAGCAGAGGCGCATGTTCGACCTTGTCGAGCAGCCGCTCACCATACTGCGGCCAAACCTCAACGATGAGGCGCGCATGTTGTTTGCCCGCACCATGTTTTCCGCCGTGCACGGCATCGTCATCCTCGGTCTCGACGAAAAGCTGATGTCTCTTTCGGCCCGTGTCCTCTCCGGACAGGTCAGGACCCTGGTCGATACGCTCGGCCGCGGGCTCGCCGCCCGCTCTTCGGCCTGACCGGCCTTCGACCGGCGAATGTTCTGACGGACGGCGCCACTTGCGCTAAGGCTTGGTCATGGAAAGCGGGGAGCCGGTCAGCGACGGGAGACGCGTCGCGCCGTCGGTTGCCGTCGTCGGCGGCGGCATCGTCGGCTCGGCGATCGGCGTCTGGCTGGCGCGGGAAGGCTACGCCGTCACCGTCTACGAGCGCGACCTTGCCGGCCGCCCCGCCTCGACCGGCAACGCCGGCGTCATTGCGTTGAGCGAAATCTCGCCGCTGGCGCGTCCGGGGACCCTCGCCTCGGTGCCGGGCTGGCTCCTCGATCCGCTCGGGCCGCTGTCGGTTCGCCCGGCCGATCTGCCGGCGCTGACCCCGTGGCTCTTGCGCTTCGTCGCCGCGGCGCGGCCGAGCCAGGTCGCCAGCGGCACCGCCGCCCTCGGCTTCCTGATGAAGACCGCGCTCGCCGATCATCAGGAGCTTGCCCGTCGCGGCGGTCTGTCGGGCCACATGCGCCGCACCGGTTCGCTTCACATCTTCGACAGCGACGCCGGCTTTCGTTCAGGCGAAGCCGCCTGGAAGGAGCGCGCCCGCCACGGGGTCGACTATCGCGTGATCAGCCCCGACGAGGCTCGCGCCATGGTTCCGGCGCTAACCGGCGCCTTCTCCCATGCCGTCTTCGCCCCGGCCGACTGGACCGTTTCGAGCCCGCTCGGGGTTCTCAACGGCCTGCGCCGCCGCCTGGAGGGCGAGGGGCTGATCCAAGCCGCCAACGTCGACGCCGTCGAGGCGGCGTCGGCCGGCATCCTGGTGACGACCGCCGACGGCCCGCGGACCTTCGACCGCGCCGTCATCGCCGGCGGCCTGTGGTCGCGCGATCTCGTCCGCCGGCTCGGTCTCGGCGTCGTGCTGGAGACCGAACGCGGCTACAACACCACCTTCGCCGGGCTGGCCATGGACTTGCCGATGCCGGTTTTCTTCGACGACCACGGCTTCTGCGCCACGCCGCTCGACGATGGCGTTCGCGTCGGCGGCGCCGTTGAGCTCGCCGACGCCGAGGCGCCGCCGAACTACCAGCGGGCCGCCGCCATGCGCAAGAAGATGCGGCGCTACGTTCCCGACCTCCCCGAAGACGGCGGCAGCGAGTGGATGGGCTGCCGGCCGGCGACGCCGGACTCGCTGCCGGTCATCGGCGCCCACCCGGGCGAGCCGCGCATCGTCTTTGCCTTCGGCCACGGCCACCTCGGTCTCACCCTGTCCGCCGTGACGGCGCGCCACGTTGCCGGCGTGCTGACCGGTCGCGCCGATCGGAGCCTCGCCCCCTTCGGGATCGAGCGCTTCCAATGAGCCGGCGTACGTTCTTCTGCGTCGATGCCCACACCTGCGGCAATCCGGTGCGGGTGGTGGTCGGTGGCGGCCCGCCGCTTCAGGGCGCCACCATGAGTGAGAAGCGCCAGCATTTCATCCGCGACTACGACTGGATCCGCACCGGCTTGATGTTCGAGCCGCGCGGCCACGACGTGATGTCGGGTGCCATCCTCTACGAGTCGCTGCGTGACGATACCGACGCGGCAATCCTGTTCATCGAGACGTCGGGCTGTCTGCCGATGTGCGGCCACGGCGCCATCGGCACGGTCACCGTCCTCATCGAGGAGGGGCTGGTGCGCCCGCGACGCGAAGGGTTCATCCGCCTGGAGGTCCCGGCCGGCATCGTCGAGGCCGACTACGCCCGCGACAACCACGGCAACGTGGTCGAAGTGCGCATCCGCAACGTTGCCTCGTTCCTCGCCGCGACCGGCCTCGAGGTCGAGGTGCCCGGCTTCGGCCGCCTCGTCTTCGACGTCGCCTACGGCGGCAACTTCTACGCCATCATCGAGCCGCAGGAGACTTACCGCGGCCTCGACGACCTCTCCGCCTTCGACATCCAGCGCCTGTCGCCGGTCATCCGCCGCCTGGTCAACGACAAGTACCGCTTCACCCACCCGGAGGACCCGACCATCGCCGGGACTCGTCACGTCATGTGGACCGGCGCGGCGCACCACCCCGAGGCCGACGCCCGCAACGCCGTCTTCTACGGCGAGAAGGCGATCGACCGCTCGCCGTGCGGCACCGGCACCTCGGCCCGCATGGCGCAGCTCGCCGCCCGCGGCGAGTTGAGCGTCGGCGACGACTTCGTCCACGAGTCGATCATAGGCAGTCTGTTCCGCGGCCGTGTCGAGGAGAGCGCCAGGGTCGGCGAATTCGATGCGATCGTCCCCTCGGTCGCCGGCCAGGCCTGGATCACCGGCCACAACACCATCTTCCTCGACGACCGCGACCCGTTCGTGAAGGGATTTAGCGTGCTGTAGGTGCGGCTAGCCAAGAGTGCCGGGATTGTGCGTCCTTCGAGGCTCCGCCGGCCCAAGGCCGGCGTCGCACCTCAGGAAGGGGGGGGTATTGTGTCTCACGAGCGAGGGGCTCCGGTTGGACGCGAGTGGCGTACGTCTGCCTCGTCATCCTGAGGTGCGAACGCGGAGCGCGAGCCTCGAAGGACAAGAGAGCGTTACCCCAGTCGGTCAGAGCCCGTACCGCGCGAGGTCAGGCCGCGTCTTCAGCGCCGTTGCCACGATTTCGCGAACCCACTTGTCCTCGGTCTGGTCGAGCGCCAGCCGCGGCGCTCTGACCGCGGTGGCGGTGCCGCGCACCAGGTGCTCGACCAGCTTGATGTTCTGGACTATGTTATGGGACAGGTCGATATGTATCATCGTCATGATCAAGAGGTAGATTTCCCGCGCCTCGGCGATGCGGCCGGCCGTGACCAGCGCGTCGATCGCCACGCACTCGCGCGGGAAGGCGCACACCAGCCCGGCAACCCAGCCGACGGCGCCGAGCATGAGGCTCTCCAGCGCCAGATCGTCGACGCCGGTGAATATCCGGTAGCGGTCGCCGACGGCGTTGTGGATGTCGGTGATGCGGCGCACGTCGCCGGAGGATTCCTTGATCGCCACGAATCTCGGTTCGTCGGCAAGCTCGGCGAACATCGCCGGGGTGATGTCGATCGAATACGCGATCGGGTTGTTGTAGATCATGATGTCGAGGTCGCTCGCCCGCGCGACGGCGCGGAAGTGGGCGACGACCTCGCGCGGCGTCGCAACGTAGCGCATCGCCGGCAGCACCATCAGGGCGTCGACGCCGATCTGGGCGGCGCCGACCGCCAGCTTGGCCGCCGCCAGCGTCGAGTCCTCGGCGATCGTCAGGATCACCGGCACCCGCCCGTCCGCCTGCTCCTTCGCCGCCCCGGCAACGGCGATCTTCTCGGCGGCGTCGAGCGTCGAAGCCTCGCCGAGCGAGCCGCAGCAGACGATGCCGCGGACTCCGGCCGCGATCTGGAACTCGACGTCGGCCTTGACCGCGACGAGGTCAACCGCCTCGCCGGCGTCGAGCTTGGTGGTCATCGCCGCGTAGACGCCGCGCCAGTGGTCGCGCATCGTTGTCGAGTGCCCGCCGCGGCCGCGGCCGTCCGCTAGACCGCCGCCTGGTTGGCCGCGAAGACGTGGACGCGCGCCGGGTCGAAGATGACGCCGACCTTGTCGCCGGCCTTGGTCGTCACGTCGCCCTCGTCCTGGACGACGATCTGGCCGGCGCCGGTTTCGACGTACATGATCGTGGCGTTGCCCAGCCGCTCGAGGATCTGCACCGTTCCGCCGAGGCTGGCGCGCGGGTCGTCGGGCGCGCCGAGCTGGATGTGCTCGGGCCTGATGCCGACCTCGATCCCGCCCTTCTGCTCCTTCGGCAGAGCGCTCTTGGTCTTGACCTTGACCTCGCCGCCGCCGATCACCTTGATCACCGCGTCGAGGCCGGACGAACCGCGGGCCTCCGCCGAGACGAAGTTCATCGTCGGCGAGCCGATGAACGAGGCAACGAACTTGTTGGCCGGGTGCAGATAGAGCTCCATCGGCGTGCCGATCTGGCGGATGACGCCGGCCTCGAGGACCACGATCTTGTCGGCAAGCGTCATCGCCTCGACCTGGTCGTGGGTGACGTAGATCATCGTCGCCTTGAGGTCCTTGTGCAGCTTGGCGATCTCGACCCGCATCTGCACCCTGAGCATGGCGTCGAGGTTGGACAGCGGCTCGTCGAACAGGAACACTTGCGGCTCGCGCACCAGCGCCCGGCCGATGGCGACGCGCTGGCGCTGGCCGCCGGAGAGCTGCGCCGGCCGGCGGTCGAGCAGTTCGCCGAGCTGCAGCATGTTGGCCACTTCCCGCGTCCGCCGCTCGATGAATTCCTTCGGCGCCTTGGCCACCCTCAGGCTGAACGAGATGTTCTGCCTGACCGTCATGTGCGGATAGAGTGCGTAGGACTGGAAGACCATGGCGATGCGTCGTTTCGCCGGTGGCACGTTGGTCACGTCGACGCCATCGATGAAGATCTGGCCCTGGGTCGCCACCTCGAGGCCGGCGATCATCCTCAGCAACGTCGACTTGCCGCAGCCGGACGGCCCGAGCAGGGCGCAGAACTGGCCCTTCTCGACGTTGAGGTCGATCATGCGGATCGCCTCGACCGATCCGTAGCGCTTCTTGACGCTCCTCAGTTCGACTTCGCTCATCGCCACTCCCCAGGTCCCTGCAGGCCGCCCGATCGGGCGATCGGGTTCTTGTCGCGCCGGCCATTCATCCCCATACCGCCGCGCCTCAGGGTATCAGCCTGCGGCCCGTCCGGAAGGTCGACTGTACGTTGGAGCTACCGGGTCCGCAACCAGTCGAGATAGGCGATGATCGCCGCCACCTCGTCGGGCTCGAAGACGGCCTCCGGCATCCCGGGATGGCCGGTGACGATCCCCTCGGCCAGCGCCTCGCCGAGGTCCTCCGGCGGGTAGCGTCTGGCAACGTCGCGGAAGGGCGGCGCAGTCGCGTTCAGACTGTCGTCGTCGGTTTCGGTCGCATGGCAGGCGCCGCAGTTGACGTGGAGCAGCCGCCCGCCGCGGTCGACTTCGCTTGCCATGTCCTCTGCCGCCGCCGCGACCGTGGTCAAGGCGAGGGCGAGGGCCGGCAGCAGGTGGCGCGGTCTCATGGTGTCTTTCCTTCTCGCGATTGGAGCATTGCCGGGCCGCCGCCGGCGGTCTTGTGCCGCGCCGGCCCCGCCTTGCCGCCGCCGAGCGCTCGCAGCGCATTGAGGATGACCGCGACGTCGATCACCTCCTGGAACAGCGCCCCGTGTACCGGCGGCAGATAGCCGAAGGCGGCGACCAACATGGCGGCGAACGACAGGCCGATGCCGGCGATCACGCTTTGCAGCGCGATCCGCCGCGACCGCCGGGCGATCGTCATCGCCTCGGCGATCCGGTCGATGCGGTCGACCAAGAGCACCGCGTCGGCGGCCTCGGCCGAAGCCGCGGCGCCGCGCACGCCGAGGGCGACGCCGATATCGGCCGCCGCCAGCGCCGGGGCGTCGTTGACCCCGTCGCCGATCATCATCACCGCCTCGCCGTTGCGCTCCCGCCCGACGAGCAGCACCTTGCCCTCCGGCGTCATCTCGCTCTCCACCGCGTCGATGTCGAGCTCCGCGGCGACCGCCTCGGCGACGCTCCTGACGTCGCCCGAGGCAAGGACGATCCGCCTGACCCCGTTGGCGCGGAACCCGGCCAGGGCCACCGGCACGTCCTGGCGGATCTCGTCGGCGAGCACGATCAGCCCGGCGAGCGCCCCGTCGATGGCGACGGCAACCGTCA
>JBBDMC010000150.1:0-7263 GCA_040878485.1 Bauldia sp.
AAATTGGCGAGACCCTCTTTCTGGCGGAAAACCGGGGCGGAGCAACCACCACCGGCACGGCGGTATTCAACGTCACGCCGGGCGAAGCCGGGGCCTACTTCAACAAGCTCGCCTGCTTCTGCTTCGCCGAGCAGACGCTGGCACCCGGCCAATCGGCCGAGATGGGGGTAAGCTTCTTCGTCGACCCGGCGCTCGCCGACGACGCCGACCTCGACGCCACCGCGACGATCACTTTGTCGTACACCTTCTTCCCGGCGACCGCGCCGCAGAGCGCCCGTTCGGTTGCCGCGGCCGACGCAAACAGGCTTTGACGTCCGCCGGCGCAAGCGGCGCGGCTTCACTGTGGAGCGATGGACATGGCTGAGACTCACGAGCACAACCATCCCTACCATCTCGTTGAACCAAGCCCGTGGCCGGTGGTTGGCGCCGCGTCGGCCTTCCTGCTCGCCATCGGTGCGATCTCGTACATGCACGGGGCGAGCGTCTGGCTGATCCTGCCGGGAACCGTCGGCATCCTCTACACGATGCTTGTCTGGTGGCGCGACGTCATCAAGGAGTCCAACGAGGGCTTCCACACGCCGGTCGTCCAACTCGGCCTGCGCTACGGCATGATCCTGTTCATCGCCTCGGAGGTGATGTTCTTCGTCGCCTGGTTCTGGGCCTTCTTCGACGCCAGCCTCGGGGTCGATGCGGTCAAGCAGCTCTCCCGCGTCGGGTTCACTGGCGGTCACTGGCCGCCGCAGGGGATCGAGGTTTTCGATCCGTGGCATTTCCCGCTGCTCAACACGCTGATCCTGTTGACCTCCGGAACGACCGTGACCTGGGCGCACCATGCCCTCATCAACAACGACCGTCGCGGGTTGGTCTGGGGCCTGACGTTTACCGTCGCGCTCGGCGTCGCCTTCACCTCGGTGCAGGCCTACGAGTACGCCCACGCCGCCTTCTCGTTCGGCGGCAGCATCTACGGCTCGACCTTCTTCATGGCGACCGGGTTCCACGGCTTCCACGTCATCATCGGCACCATCTTCCTCACCGTTTGCCTCATCCGCGCGACGCGCGGCGAGTTCACGCCGCAGCAGCACTTCGGCTTCGAGGCGGCCGCCTGGTACTGGCATTTCGTCGACGTCGTCTGGCTGTTCCTGTTCGCCTGCATCTATGTCTGGGGTGGCTGGGGGGCGGTCATCCACGACTGATCCGGCAAGCTTGGCCGCCGCTATGAGCACCGAAGACAAGGCCCTCTATCCGCCGCTGCCGGTGACGGCGACCGGTCTCCACGGCCGTTGCCCGCGCTGCGGCGAGGGGCGGCTGTTCGCGGGCTTTCTCACCGTGGCGCCGGCCTGTCAGGCCTGCGGCCTCGACTTCTCCTTCGTCGATTCCGGCGATGGCCCGGCCGTCTTCATCATGATGATCGTCGGGTTCATCGTCGTCGGGCTGGCGCTGGTGGTGGAGTTCACGCTCCAACCGCCCTATTGGGTGCACGTCGTGCTTTGGGTTCCCTTGGTGCTTGGCCTGTCGCTCGGCCTATTGCGGCCGCTGAAGGGCCTGCTGATCGCCCACCAGTACAAGCACAAGGCCGCGCTCGGTCAGCTGGATACGGAATGATCCCTTCCGTGTCATCCCCGCGAACTCAGGGGATCCAGTGAACGCTGACCGCATGGAACGACGCGGTGCGATGCCGCAGGCCTCATCCTCCCAGATGTGTGGTTACCGGATGCCCGCCTTCACGGGCATGACCGTTGCGGCAGTCCGATGAATCGCTACCCAACGCTCGCCCTCCCTGTCGTCGCCACCCTCGTCGCCTTCGCCGTCCTCCTCTCGCTCGGCCTCTGGCAGCTCGACCGGCTCCGCTGGAAGGAAGCGCTGATTGCCCGCGTCGAGGCGGGGCTCGGCGCCGTGCCGGTTGCCGCGCCCGGACCCGGCGACTGGGCGGGCATCGACCTCGCCGAGGTCGAATACCGACCGGTCTCGGTGACCGGCCGCTACCTCAGCGACGCCGAGGTCTTCGTCAACCAAACCCTCACCGATCCGCGCGGCCGCTTCGGCGGCTTCGGTTTCATGGTCGCGACTCCGTTCGCCTCCGGGGATGGCTGGATCGTCTACGTCAATCGCGGCTTCGTTCCGCGCCAGCGCAAGGACCAAGAGACCCGGGTGGCGGGGCTGATCGAGGGCAAGACGACCGTGGTGGGGCTCCTCCGCCAGCCGCGCCGTCGCGCCTGGTTCATGCCGGCCGACGATGTTGCCGGCAACGAATGGTTTTCCCGCGATCCGGCGCTTTTCGCGGCGGCCCAGGGGAGGGCCGGGGAGGCTGTCGCCCCCTACCTGATCGACGCGCGCTTCGACCCGACGCTTCCCGGTGGCCTGCCGCAGGGCGGCGAGACCATCGTCTCGTTCCCCAACAATCACCTGCAATACGCCTTGACCTGGTTCGGCCTCACCGCCGGCCTCGCCGGGGTCTTCGCCGTCTTCGCGTGGGGGAGGCTGAAGGCGAAAACCTAGCGTTGGAGGCAATGCCAGTCGTTGCCAATGCTAGGCGTGTCCTTCGGCGGCCGGGTGCGATTCCTCGCGCATTTCGCGGATCGATTGTCGCAATATCTGGAACGACGACGAGAGGAACAGCGCGGCCATGATTGCGGCGACGATCAGGTCGGGCCACTTGGTGGCCGTCGCCCAAACCGCCAGGGCCGCGAGCATCACGGCGACGTTGCCAACGGCGTCGTTGCGGGAGCAAAGCCACACCGACCGAACGTTGGCGTCGCCGTCCTTGTAGCGCATCAAGATCAGGACGCTGGTGAGGTTGGCGGCAAGGGCGAGGAAGCCGACCAGACCCATGATTTCGGCGCGGGGGATGCCGAGAACGAGGACGTGATAGACGGTCGATCCGAATACCCAAAGGCCGACCAGCGTCAGGCTCAGGCCCTTGATGAGCGCCGTCGTTGAGCGGACCCGGATCGACGCTCCGATAACGGCGAGGCTGATGCCGTAGGTAGCCGCATCGCCGGCAAAGTCGAGGGCATCGGCTTGCAGCGCCTGAGAGCCGGACAACGCCCCCGCGCCGATCTCGACCAGAAACATCGTGGCATTGATGGCTATGACCACCCACAGCCGACGCTTGTAGTCGGCCGACAGACCCTCGAACGTCCCGTGATCGTGATCATTGCTCATGCGCCGAATATGGCGCGGCAGGTGGCCGTTACACAATCACACCCGTCCCGTCCGGCGGCCCCTACGCGTGGCCGGCCTCCCCGGCGAGCCGGCTCGCGTCGATGCCGATGAGCGCCATGGCGCCGTCGTACTTGCCGTCGAGGTCGCTGTCGAAGATCAGCCTCGGCTCCGCCGGGCAGTGCAGCCAGCCGTTGGCGTGGATTTCGCTTTCGAGCTGGCCCGGCGCCCAGCCGGCATAGCCGAGGGCCAGAAGCGCGTTCTGCGGACCGTTGCCGGCGGCGATCGCCTTGAGGATCTCCAGCGTCGCCGTCAACGACACGTTCTCGTCGATCGGCAACGTCGAGCTCTCGACGAAATAGTCGGCGCTGTGGAGCACGAAGCCGCGCCCGGTCTCGACCGGCCCGCCGCGCTGCACCTTCATCCGTCCGGCCCGGCCGGGCAGCCGGATCTCCGGCCCCTCCGGGATGATGTTGAGCTGGACGAGGAGGTCGCGGAACGAGATCTGGGGCGCCGGCTGGTTGATCATGATGCCCATGGCGCCGTCGGGCGAATGGGCGCAGACATAGACGACGGCCCGCGCGAAGCGGGAATCCTGCATGCCGGGCATGGCGATGAGGAGGTGGCCGTCGAGGTAGCCTCGACCCGAGGCTCCGCCGGGAGAGGGTCTAGCCATGGCGAAAAGCGTACCACGACATCGCCGAAATGAAAGCCTGGGGGCTTCGTCAACTCACGGCCCTGTCACGAACAAATGAACCGCGCCACCGCCGCAGGTCGTCGCCGGTTAACCAGCCCGCGGCTATGGTCCTCGCCATGAGTTTGGCGCCCCCCTGTTTGGCTGCCTTGGCCCTGGCGATTGTCGCTCAGCCGGCGGCGGCCGCCGTTGGCCAGTGGGTTGTGGGCGCCAAGGCCGAGGTGCGCCTGCTCGCAGCCGGGATCGGTGGCGACGGGCGCCTTTCCGCCGGCATCGAGATTACGCTGCCACCTGGCTGGAAGACCTACTGGCGCAGCCCCGGCGATGCCGGTATCGCCCCGACAATCGACTTCTCCGCCTCGCGCAACCTCGGACCGGTCGAGGTCAGCTTCCCGGTACCCCAGCGCTTCGACGACGGCTTCTCGATCACCAACGCCTACGAAGGACGCGTCGTCCTTCCCATCAGCGCCGCCGTGCGCGACAAGTCGAGCCCGGTCGATTTGGTGCTCAGCCTCGACCTCGGCGTCTGCGAGGAGGTCTGCATCCCGGACCATATCGATGCGCGGCTCGCCGTTCCTGCCGGCGACAGCGATGCGGCCGCCGCGGCACTTGTCGCCGACGCCCGAGCGCGGCTGCCGGGGGCGCCGGAGCCGGGCGTGTTCTTCGTCGCCGCCGCCTCACGTGACGGGGGCACCGACAAGCGGCCGATGTTCCGCTTCAAGCTTGCCGCTCCCGATGCCGCCAACGCGGTCGTCTTCGCCGAGGGCCCTGAGGACTGGTACGCCGATGTTCCCGTCCTTGCCGGCACCGACGGCGATCGAGCCGACTTCACGGTGAAGTTCGACCGGCTAGTCGCCAAGACGCCGATCGCGGGCGCGCGGTTCCGTCTGACCATCGTCTCCGGCGGCCGCGCCATCGAGCAGACGATTGGTCTCGACTAGGCTCGCCCCTTCAATTATTCCACTCGGCGTCGTGGGTTGTGAGCCAGCGAGGCAAGACCATGATCAAGGTCGGCGAGCCCCTGCCGGAAGGCTCGTTCCGGGTCAAGAATGACGACGGTTCGGTAAGCGAGGTGAGCGTCGCCGAGCTGTTCGGCGGGCGCAAGGTGGTGTTCGTCGGCGTCCCCGGCGCTTTCACCTCGACCTGCCACAACGCCCACATCCCGCAGTTCGTCGCCAACGCCGACCTGATGAAATCGAAGGGCGTCGACCGCATCGTTGTCATGGCGGTCAACGACCATCACGTCATGAAGACGTGGGGCGAGTCGTTTGGCGTCGCCGGCAGGATCGATTTCGTTTCCGACGGCGACGCCAACTATGCCCGCGCGCTCGGCCTTGCCACGCCGATGGTCGGCATGGGCGTCCGCGTCAGGCGATTCTCGGCCCTGGTCGAGGACGGCGTGGTCAAAACCCTAAATTTCGAGCCGCCAGGCGGCAAGGGGATTCAAGCCACCGGCGCCGCCACCATGCTGGAACAGATCTCGCCAGGACGGTGAGGCTCGCCCTCGTCCTCAACGGCTCGTTCCGCCCGCGCCTCAGGCCAGCGGACGGGACGAAGGTCTCGCCACGCGTTGTCAGTCCTCATCCTGAGAGCCTGCCCCCGACCTGATCGGGGGTGCCGCCGAAGGCGGCCTCGAAGGATGACGCCTCTTCCCCTTGAACGGCTTCATGCCGTCTCGCGCCAGCTGATCGGCGCGCTCGTTTCCATCGGCGCCGGTGTGGCCGCGCACCCAATGCCATTTGATGCTATGCGGCTGACGGAGTTCGTCGAGGCGCTGCCAGAGATCGATGTTCTTGACCGGCTTCCGGTCGGCGGTGCGCCAGCCGTTCCGCTTCCATCCGGCGATCCAGGCAGTGATGCCGCCCTTGACGTACTGCGAGTCGGTGTAGAAATCGATCGCGCTTGGCCGCTTGATCGAGGCCAGCGCCTTGATCGCCGCCGTCAGCTCCATCCGGTTGTTGGTGGTCAGGGATTCGCCCCCCTTCAGCTCCTTGCCGTGCCCGTTCCAGGCCAGCAGCGCGCCCCAGCCGCCCGGGCCCGGATTGCCGGAACAGGCGCCATCGGTCCAGATCGATATGCGTTTCACCGATCGAGCCCGTAGGCGCCGGCGTCGCTGATGCTCAGGTGGAAGCGCAGCTTCTTGTAGAACTCCAGCGGGTTCTTGGGCACTACCAGCGCTCCCTTTGGCACCGTCAGCCAGTCGTGGAGCCGGGTGAGCAGGAAGCGCAGCGCCGAGCCGCGGGCTAGGAGCGGCAGAGCATCGACCTCGGCGTCGGCGAACGGGCGGATGCTGCGGTAGCCGGCGAGCAACGCCCGCGCCTTGGTGATGTTCAGCGACAGGTCGGTCTCGAAGCACCAGGCGTTGAGGCAGATCGCCACGTCGTAGGCCAGCATGTCGTTGCAGGCGAAATAGAAGTCGATCAGCCCGGACAGCCGCCCGTCGAGGAAGAAGACGTTGTCGGGGAAGAGATCGGCGTGGATGATTCCTTTTGGCAGACCCCGCGGCCAGTGCGCCTCCTGGAAGTCGAGTTCCGCTTCGATGGCGGCGTCGAGCCCGGGCGCGACCTCGTCGGCGCGGCCGCGGCAGAGCCGATAGAGCGGGCGCCAGCCGTCGACCGTGAGCGCATTGCGACGCTGCGGAGCGAATCCCTCGCCCGCGAGGTGAAGCTCGGCCAGCGCCGTACCGACCGCGGCGCAGTGCTCGACTCGCGGCCGCCGCACCCACAGCCCGGGCAGGAACGTGACGATCGCCGCCGGCCGGCCGGCGAGCCGGTTGAGCGCCTTGCCGCTGCGGTCGCGAACCGGCGTCGGGCAGCTCAGGCCGCGACCGGCAAGATGCTCCATCAGGCCGAGAAAGAAGGGGAGGTCGGCCGCCTCGACCCGCTTCTCGTAGAGCGTCAGGATGAACTGGCCCGCCTCGGTGCCGAGCAGGTAGTTGGAGTTCTCCACCCCCTCGGCGATGCCCTTGATCGAGGTCACCGCGCCAAGGTCGTAGCCTTCGATGAAGGTACCGAATTCCTCGTCGGAAAAATCGGTGTAGACTGCCATGCAAGGTCGCGGTCGGGTCGGGTGCGTTGATCGGGCCGGCCGCTTTGTTATCGATCGGCCCAAACTCCGTCAAACTTCCACTCGCTGCGGCACATTTCAAATGGCGTCCTGGATGGAAGCCCCGTGGCTCTGGGCGGTCTTCACCCTCATCGCCGCCACGGCGCAGACTTTTCGCAATGCCGCGCAGCGAAGCCTTACCGGTCCGCTCGGCACCGTCGGCGCCACCCACGTCCGTTTCCTGTTCGGCCTGCCTTTCGGCCTCATGGCGCTCGCCGTCGTCGCCGCCTTCGCCGGTCCGCTGCCGGCGCCCAACCTCGTGGCGATCGGCTGGACGGCACTCGGCGCCGTCAGCCAGATCGCCG
>JBBDMC010000150.1:7273-20367 GCA_040878485.1 Bauldia sp.
CCCCCCCCCCCCCGCGACCGCCTTGATGTTGGCGGCGATGCGCGAACGCTCCTTCGTGGTCACCATCGCCTACACCAAGACCGAGCCGGTGCAGGTGGCGGTGTTCGCAGTGGTCTTTCTCGGCGAGGACGTCAGCCTCGCGCTCGCCACCGCGATGGCCCTGTTGACCGCCTGGCTGGTCGTCCGTCAGCCCGAGGTCCTTGCCGCCATCTTCGCCGCCTGGCGGCAGTCGCTTGCCGCCGGCTTCCTTGGCGCCTTCGCTTCCGAGATGTGGTTCCTCGCCTTCGCCTTGCAGAGTCCGGCGCGGGTGCGCACGCTCGGCCTGGTCGAGGTTCTCCTCGCCGGCCTTGTCTCACGGCAAATGTTCGCCCAGACGCTGAGCCTCCGCGACGTCGCCGGCATGCTGATGATCGTGGCCGGGATCGCGCTGCTGTTCAACGGCTAGGTCGGCGAGGGCAGTTCACTCGGCGGCGTCGCGGAGCGCCCGCGGTAGATTGAAGACCACCGATTCCGCCGCCGCGGTGACGATTTCGACGTCGACGGAGTAGCGTTCGGCGAAGGCGTCGATGACCTCCTCGACCAGGACTTCCGGCGCCGACGCTCCGGCCGTGACGCCGACCCGGCTCGCCCCTTCGAGCCGCCGCCAGTCGATGTCGGCGGCGCGCTGGACGAGGACGGCAATCGGGCAGCCGGCACGTTCGGCAACCTCGCACAGCCGGCGCGAGTTCGACGAATTGGGCGCTCCGATGACCACCATCGCGTCCACCCGCGGCGCCACCCGCTTCACCGCCTCCTGGCGATTGGTGGTGGCGTAGCAGATGTCCTCCTTGTGCGGCGCGACGATGCCGGGAAACCGCTCGGCGAGCACTCCCACGATCGCCGCCGTGTCGTCGACGGAAAGCGTGGTCTGGGTGACGTAGGCGAGCCGCTCCGGCGACCGCGGCTGGAAGACGCGGGCCTCCGCCTCCGTCTCGACTAGGGTGACGGCGCCTGGCGGCAGCTGCCCCATGGTGCCGATCACCTCCGGGTGGCCGGCGTGGCCGATGAGAACGATCTCGTTGCCCTTGCGGAAAAGGACCTCCGCCTCGCGGTGGACCTTGGTGACCAGCGGGCAGGTGGCGTCGAGTTGGAAGAGATTGCGCCGCCGCGCCTCATCCGGGATCGCCTTGGCGACGCCGTGGGCGGAGAAGATCACCGGCCGGTCGATGTCCGGGATCTCGTCGAGCTCCTCGACGAAGACCGCGCCCTTGGCCTTGAGCCCGTCGACGACGGTGCGGTTGTGGACGATCTCATGCCTGACGTAGACCGGCGGTCCGAACCTGGCGAGCGCCAGTTCGACGATCTGGACGGCGCGGTCGACCCCGGCGCAGAACCCGCGCGGGCTGCACAACAGGATGTCGAGGTGTGGTCGGTCGGCGGGCATGGCTCGATAAGGCGACCGCCTTCAAGGTCTGTCCAGATCAATGACTTCAACAGTCAAGCGCGAAAAGCAACATGACTGTTGAAGTCTTTGTGGATCAATTGGTTACGCCTCGACGGCTTCGTCCTCTTCCTCGACCTCGTCGGCCGGGCGGAAGATCAGCCGGCTCGCCTCGGCGGCGGTCATCGGCTGGCCGTAGAGGAACCCTTGAACGTATTCGCAGCCGAGTTCGGAGAGCTCGGCCAGGTCGTGGTCCGATTCGGCGCCCTCGGCGACCACGTCCATGCCGAGATCGTGGGCGAGGGCGATGATCGACTTGAGAATCACCCGGCGGTCGCCGACCCCCTTGCTGCGCACGAAGGTCTGGTCGATCTTGATGGTGTCGAACGGGAAGCGCTGCAGGTAGGACAGCGACGAATAGCCGGTGCCGAAGTCGTCGAGCGACAGCCCGGCGCCGAGGTCGCGGATGCGGGTGAGCACCTGGGCGGCGTACTCCGGATTCTCCATCACCAGGCTTTCGGTGACCTCGAGCTTGAGCGACCCGCGAGCCAGGTTGGAGCGCACCAGCACCGATTTGACATCGTTGATCAGGTCGTGGCGTAAGAGCTGCCGGCTCGACACGTTGACGCTGGCGAACAGCGACACCGAGCGGCCGAGCTCCTCTTGCCAGTCGGCGAGCTGGCGCGTGGTGCGGTCGAGCACGAACATCCCGAGCGGGATGATCAGCCCGGTTCGCTCGGCCAGCGGGATGAAATCGCTCGGCGGGATGCGGCCAAGCTTGGGGTGGTCCCATCTCACCAGCGCCTCGAAGCCGGCGATCGACTTGTCGTCGAGCCGCACGATCGGCTGGTAGAGCACCTTGATTTCCTCGCGCCCCAGCGCCCGGCGCAGGTCCGATTCGAGCGTCGCCAGGTCGCTGCCGTGCTGGCGCAGCGCCGGCCGGAACGCCTCGATGCGGTCGCCGCCGAGCCGCTTGGCGTGATAGGTGCCCATCTCGGCGTCCTTGATCAGCTCCTCCGGCTCGTTCTGCTTGCCGTCGTGCATGGCGATACCGATCGACGCGGTGAGCAGCAGCTCGCGGTCGCCGAGCGTGATCGGCGCCCGCAACGTGCGCCTGACCGACTCGGCGAAGGCGGCGATGCGTTCCGGCTGGCTTTCCGAGATCAGCAGGAAGGCGAATTGGTCACCGGCAAGCCGCGCCAGGGTGTCCTGCGGCTTGAGCAGCCGCGCCAGCCGCCGGGCGATGGTCAAGAGGATCGAGTCGCCGACGGCGATGCCGAAGCTGTCGTTGATCTGCTTGAACCGGTCGATGTCGAGGACGAACGCCGAGGGCCGTGACGAGCCCTCGGCGTTGGCGCGGGTGATGGCGGCGCGCAGCCGGTCGACGAACAACTCGCGGTTCGGCAGGCCGGTCAGATTGTCGTGAACCGCGTCGTGCAGCAGCCGTTCGGCGGCGTTGCGCTCCTCGGTGACGTCGAGCAGCGTGCCGACGCAGCGCTGCACCTCGCCGTCCGAGCCGAGCACCGGGCGGGCGCGGAGATGGAACCAGCGGAAGTGGCCGTCCTCAGAGCGCAGGCGGAAATCCTGGGCGATGCGGCCCCGCCTCAGCTCGACCACCGTGTCGAGCGTGGTCTTGAAGCGGTCGCGGTCGCCCGGGTGCAGCACCTCCAGCCAGTCGCGCGCCGGCCCCTCCAGCGTTCCGCGGCTGAGGCCAAGCAGGTCCTCCGCCTCTGGTCCGGTGAAGATGCGGTCGCGGACGACGTCCCAATCCCACACGATGTCGCCGGCCCCGGTCAGCGCCAGCGCCTTGCGCTCGGTGTCGCCGATCGGTCCCTGAATCACGACGCCGCCGGCGAAGGCATGCTGCATCACCGTAAATCCGATCAGCAGCACGATCAGCACCAGGCCGCCGGCGAGCGCCGGCTGCACGACGTCGCTGATCAGGTTGCCGGTGACCGTCAATAGCGCCGCGAAGCACCACACCAGGAGCAGCACCCAGGTCGGGATCAGCATGATCGCCCGGTCGTAGCTGTGGGTGGCGAGGTAGACGATGATGGCGAAGCCGAGCACCGCGGTAAGCCCGATCGAGAACCGGGCGATGCCGGCGGCGATCGGCGGCTCGATCACCGCCACGCCGAGCATGATGGCAAGGCCGATCAGCCAGCCGATCGTCAAGTGGCTGTAGCGGACGTGCCAGCGGTTGAGGTTGAGGTAGGTGTAGGTGAAGATGACCAGCGTCGCCGCCAGGAACACCTCCGCCCCGGCCCGCCAGATCTTGTCGGCGCCGGGGGTGATGTCGATCACCCGGTTCCAGAAGCCGAAATCGATGCACAGGTAGATGAGCACCGCCCACGCCAGCGCCGCCGTCGCCGGGAACATGGCGGTTCCTTTGACCACGAAGACGATGGTCATGAACAACGCCAACAGCCCGGAGATGCCGAGAACGATGCCGCGGTAGAGGGTGTAGCTGTTGACCACGTCCTTGTAGGCGTCGCCGTCCCACAGGTAGAGCTGCGGCAGTTCGCTGGTCCTCAGCTCGGCGACGAAGGTCACCACCGTCCCTGGGTCCAGGGTGATGCGGAAGACGTCGGCCTCCTGGCTCGGCTGCCGGTCCGGCGCGAAGCCCTGGCTGGGCGTGATCGCGGCGATTCGCGAGGCCCCGAGGTCGGGCCAGAACACCCCCGACCCGGCCAGCCGGAAGTGCGGCGCCACCAGCAGCCGGTCGATCTGCTCGTCGCTATTGTTGACCATGGCGAACACCGCCCAGAACGAGGCGAGCGAGCTCTCTCGCGCCCTCACCTCGATGCGCCGGACGATCCCGTCGGCGCCCGGCGCCGTCGAGATCTGGATGCGATCGTCGGATTCACGGAACAGCTGGACGACGTCGGTCAGGTCGAGCGTTCGCGTGTCGAGCGGTACGGCGACCGCTTCCAGCGCCTGCCCTGGCTGGCAGGCGAGGCCGAAGGACCAGACCATAAAGACGAGGACCGCGACCCGACGCGCCAACGACAACCGATCCTCCAAGTGCCGGAAAGGATTGCCGGGAGAGTACTATGTCGAACCTCGGGGCGCGACAAGGCATTTGCCGGCGTCACTCCCGCCTGCCGCAATGGTTACCGGCGCGAGTCGTCGCGGACCAGTCCACAAAGGACGTGGTCCTGCCAGCGTCCATCGATGCAGAGATACTTCCTGGCGTAGCCTTCCCTGGCGAAGCCGATCTTTTCGAGCAGGCGGATCGATGCGGCGTTGGTCGGCAGGCAGGCCGCCTCGACGCGGTTGAGGTGAAGCGTGTCGAAGGCGAATACGACGGCCGCGCGCACCGCCGCGGTCATGAACCCCTTGCCGGCGTACCGCTCGCCCATCCAGTAGCCGAGCACGCAGGACTGGGTGACGCCGCGCTGGATCTGGGCCAGCGTCAGGCCGCCGAACAGCGTCTCGCCGTCCGGCGAGAAGATGAAGAACGGATAGCCGGTGCCGTTGCGAATCTCCTTCTGGTAGCGCCGCAGCCGCCGGCGAAAGGCGAGCTTGGTGAGATCGTCCGCCGGCCAGATCGGTTCCCACGGCGTCAGGAAGGCGCGGCTCTCCTCGCGCAGCCTCGCCCATTGCTGGAAGTCGGCGAGCCCCGGCGCCCGCAGCAGCACCCGGTCGCCGCGCAGCGTCGGGCAGGCATTGCCGGTCGAGATCGAGCGCAGAAAGGCCATGCGATTGCCGCCGCCCTCACGCGGTTGCGCGAACGCCGAAGTAGTCGGCCAGTCGGTCGTGCCGGATCAGGCTCGCCGAGGGTCCGACTGCGGCCAGCGTTGGCCGGCTGCCGGTGATGATCGCGCCGGCCAGCGCGCCCACGTCCGCCACCGTGATGGCGTCGATCTTGGCGACCAATTCCTCCACCGGCATCACCCGGCCGAACAGCAGGATCTGGCGGGCGAGCTGGCCGGCGCGCCCCGCCGGGCTCTCCAGCGTCATCAATAGGCCGGCCCTGAGCTGCGCCCGCGCCCGCCGCAGTTCGCGCTCGTCGATGTCGTGGGCGGCGCGTTCGAGTTCGCCGAGAACGACCGTCATCATCTCGGCGACGTCGTCCGGTCCGGTCGCCGCGTGCACCCCGAAGATACCGGTGTCGGCGAAGCTCCAGTGGAAGGCGTAGATCGAGTAGCACAGCCCGCGTTTTTCCCGCACCTCCTGGAACAGACGCGAAGACATGCCGCCGCCGACGATGGCCGCCAGGATCTGCGCCGTGAAGAAGCCGTCCGACGAGTAGGGCCTGCCCTCGAAGCCGATGACGACCTGCGTCTCCATCAGCTCGCGGGCTTCGCGCCGGTCGCCGCCGCGATAGGTCGCCCCGGTTGCCGTCGGTCCCGGCTGACTGACGAGATCGTCGAACCGTTCGCGGGCGAGGGCGACGACGGCGTCGTGGTCCACCACCCCGGCCGCCGCCACCACCATTGCCGGCCCGCGGTAATGACGGTTGAGGTAGTCGCCCAGCATCGGCGAGGCGACCGCCTGAACCGTCTCAGGCGTTCCCAGGATGCTGCGGCCGATCGGCTGGGCGGGGTAGGCGGCCTCGGTGAAGAGGTCGAAGACGCGATCCTCGGGCGTGTCGAAGGCGGCGCCGATCTCCTGCAGGATGACGTGTTGCTCTCGCGTCAGCTCGGACGAATCGAAAGCCGAGTTGCGCAGGATGTCGCCCAGGATGTCGAAGGCGAGCGGCACGTCGTCCTTGAGCACGCGGGCGTAGTAGGAGGTCATCTCGACGCTGGTTGCGGCGTTGACCTCGCCGCCGACCGCCTCGATCTGTTCGGCGATGTCGGCGGCCGTGCGGTCGCGCGTGCCCTTGAACGCCATGTGCTCGAGCAGGTGGGAAAGGCCGTGCTCCTCCTCGCTCTCCCAGCGCGATCCGACGCCCACCCAGATGCCGAGGGCGGTGCTTTTCAGGTGGTCCATGTCGTGGGTGACCACCGATATGCCGGATTCCAAACGCGTCAGACGCACGGTCATGACATCACACTTTCCCGACGGGCGCGCGTACGCTGAACGATATGGTCCGCCACCGCCTGGCGGTCGTTGGCGACGACGGTGAATCGCTCGCGCTGGTTGCCGAGGCCGGCGAGCCTCGGCGGCGCCACCGGCTCGACGTTGGCCGCCGCCCTCACCACGGCGGGAAACTTCGCCGGGTGGGCCGTCGCCAGGCAGATCATTGGCACCTCGGGCCGGCTGAAGCGGCGGGCGACCGCCAGCCCGACCGCGGTGTGCGGATCGGCAAGGAACCCGGTCGCGGCGTAGGTGGCGCCGATCTCGGCCGCCGTCTCCGCCTCGTCCGCCCGGCCGGCGTCGAAATCGGCCGCGATCCGCCGGCGCGCGCCGGCGGATACGGCGAACCCGCCGGCGCTGGCAAGCCCGCCCATCAGGCCGTCCACGGTGGCGCCGTCGCGGTCGTAGACCTCGAACAGCAGCCGCTCGAAGTTCGACGAGACCTGAATGTCCATCGACGGCGAGGCGGTGGCCGAGACCGCGCCCGGGCGGTACTCGCCGCCGGTGATCGCCCGCACCAGGATGTCGTTGACATTGGTCGCGACCACCAGGCGGTCGACCGGCAGGCCCATGCGCTTGGCGGCGTAGCCGGCGAAGATGTCGCCGAAGTTTCCGGTCGGCACCGTGAACGAGACCGGCCTGCCGGGCGCGCCCAGCGCTACCGCGGCGCTGAAATAGTAGACGATCTGGCCGAGGATACGGGCCCAGTTGATCGAGTTGACCCCGGCAAGCCCCACCCGTTGGCGAAACCCGGCGTCGTTGAACAGTCCTTTGACGATCGTCTGGCAGTCGTCGAACGTCCCCTTGATCGCGATGGCGTGGACATTCGGCGCGCCCGCGGTGGTCATCTGCCTCTGCTGGATCGGCGAGACCCGCCCTTGTGGGAACAGGATGAAGACGTCGGCGTTGTCGTGGCCGCCGAAGGCCTCGATTGCCGCCGCGCCGGTGTCGCCCGATGTCGCGCCGACGATGGTGACGCGCCTGCCGCGTTTGGCGAGCACGTGGTCGATGAGCCGCGCCAGCAGCTGCATGGCGATGTCTTTGAAGGCCAGCGTCGGCCCGTGGAACAGCTCGAGAACCCAGCGGCCGGGTGCGAGCTGGACGAGCGGCGCGACCGCCTCATGACCGAACCCGGCGTAGGCGGATGCACATATCCGGCTGAGATCGGCGTCGGAGATGTCGCCGCCGACGAAGGGGCGGATCACCTCGAACGCCACGTCGGCGTAGGGTCGCCCGGCAAGCCCGGCAATGGCGGCAGGGTTCATTTCGGGCCAGGTCGCGGGCACGAAAAGGCCGCCGTCGCGGGCCAGGCCCGACAGCAGAACATCGGAAAAGCCTAGCGCTGGCGCCCGGCCGCGCGTGCTCAGGTACTGCATGTCGTGGGACAACGCCTTCCGCCGCCGCCCGGCCGTTCCTCCCGGAACCTTCGACCCTAGCCTCCGCGACGGGTCCCGGCAAGCGTCGGCACAAATGATCGCCAAGGCGCGGTGACACTGCTATAGAAAAGCCGCAAAACTCAAGGGGATTCAACGCATGCGGCCTCGTCTTAACGCTTCCCGCATCCTCAAGCGCCCGGCCGCCGCCGGCCTCCTTGCCGTGCTCGCGGCCTCGGGCCTCCTTGCCGCCTGCGCCAGCAACTCGGACGGGGGAAAGGGCCCCTCGACCCGCCTGTTCGGCGGCGGCGTCGGCAAGGGCGTCATCACGGTCGAGAACCCCGACTACGACCCCGACTTCTTCCTCAAGTCCGGCTATTGCCCGCCGGTCGAGATCAGGGCGGGCACCGAGGCGCTGGTCAAGTACGAGCCCGATCACGAGGGCGAGCAGCCCTACGTCCAGCACCAGGGTTCGATCACCAAGACCGCCCGCGAGTGTCATGCGATCGCCGCCGACACCCTCACCATCAAGCTCGGCGTCGCCGGCCGGGTGGTCGCCGGCCCGAAGGGCGGCGCCGGAGAGGTGGTCCTGCCGCTCAGGGTCGCGGTCGTGAAGCAACACGGCGGCACGGTCCTCTACACCGAGGAGTTCAAGGTGCCGGTGACCGTCGCGGCGCCGGCATTTTCGGCCAACTTTAGCCAGGTGATCGACGACATCGTCCTCAATCTCGCGCCCGAGGACCGCGACCTCATCGTCTACGTCGGCTTCGACCAAGGGCCGCCGGGGAAGGACGCGACCGGCTGATTGACTCCGCTACCCACCGGCCTAGAGTGCCTCAGCCGGGATGGAGTCGCGTCTCGGTGAAGCCCGCCCCCCATCGGTTGGACGGGTTGCCACGACCGCCGGGAGAGACCCGCCGTAGCCCTTGGGCGAAGGCGGGCGCCGAAGGAGCAACCGCCCCGGAAACTCTCAGGCAGAAGGACCGGACGGTCGGCGACGCTCTGGAAAGCAGCAGGCCTTGCCTGCTCACCGAAGGAGTAACCGCGCTGGAGCGTTTCCCGGAAAAGTGTGCAGCACTTTTCCGTCCGGAAGAGCGACCAGAAACTGGAGCGTTTCCCGGAAAAGTGTGAAGCACTTTTCCGTCCGGAAGATCGCCCGGTCATTGCGGGAAATCTCTCAGGTCCTCGGACAGAGGGGGCGCGGGCTGGATCGGAACGATTCGGTTCCCGCGAACCCTGCCGTCGAGGACCGCCCGTGTCGAGCGCAGCCCCAGCCGAGACCCCGCTCCGCGAAACCCCGCTGACGCGTCTCCATCGCGGCCTCGGTGCTCGCATGGTCGGGTTCGCCGGGTATTCGATGCCGGTCCAGTACCCGACCGGGATCATCGCCGAGCACAACTGGACCCGCACCCACGCCGGCCTCTTCGACGTCTCGCACATGGGTCCGTCGTTCCTGATCCTGACCGGCCGATCCGACGACGCCGGCGCCGACCATGCGGCCGTCGCCGCGATCATGGAAGGGCTGGTGTGCGGCGACATCCGCGGGCTGAAGCCCGGCCAGGTGCGCTACACGCTCCTGCTCAACGACGACGGCGGCATCCTCGACGATCTGATGGTCGCCCGGCCGATCGATCCCGCCTGGTCGGGCGCCCTCTACGTCGTCGTCAACGCTGCCACCAAGGAGAGCGACTTCGCCAAGCTCGCCGCTGCCGCCGGGAGTCGGGCGCAACTGAGGCGGAGCGACGACTGCGCGCTCCTGGCACTTCAGGGACCCGAGGCTGCCGACGTCATCAAGGCGGTCCTGCCGGCGGCCGCCGAGCTCGGCTTCATGACCTACCGGTCGTTCGATCTGAACGGCATCGAACTCGTCATCTCGCGCTCCGGATATACCGGCGAGGACGGCTTCGAGATCCTGGTCCCGCCGGAGCGCGCCGGCGAGTTCTGGGAACGGCTCCTCGACGACCGGCGCGTCCGCCCGATCGGCCTCGGCGCCCGCGATTCGCTGCGCCTCGAGGCGGGTCTGCCGCTCTACGGCCACGACCTCGACGAGACGACCTCGCCGATCGAGGCGGGGCTTGCCTTCGCCGTTTCCCGTCGCCGTCGCGAGGCCGCCGACTTTCCCGGCGCCCGCCGCGTGCTCGGCGAGCTTTCCGGAACCCTGGCTCGCGTCCGCGTCGGCCTGCTGATCGACGGCGCTCCGGCGCGCGAGGGCGCCGAGGTCACGGACGAATACGGCGTCGTTGTCGGCAAGGTGACGAGCGGCGGCTTTTCGCCGACCCTCGGCCGGCCGATCGCCATGGGCTACCTGCCGCCGCCGCTTTCCCCCGTCGGCACCCGGCTCGGGGTGCGCGTCCGCGACCGCGTGCAGTCGGCGGTCGTCGCCGCTCTCCCCTTCGTCCCCCACCGCTACCTCCGCAAGCCCGCTTCCTGACGAGGTACCAGAATGACCACGCGCTACACCCGCGACCACGAATGGATACGCCTGGAGGGCGATGTCGCCGTCGTCGGCATCACCGACTACGCTCAGGAGCAGCTTGGCGACATCGTTTACGTTGAGCTGCCGCCGGTCGGCAAGCAGCTCGGCAAGGGTGCCGAGGCGGCCGTCGTCGAATCCGTCAAGGCGGCGAGCGAGATTTACGCGCCGGTCGCCGGCGAGGTGGTCGGGGTCAACCAAGTGCTGGCCGACGAGCCGGCCGTCGTCAACCGGTCCCCCGAGGGCGCCGGGTGGTTCTTGAAGCTCAAGGTCGCCAGCCGCGCCGACCTCGATTCCCTCATGGATCCGGATGCCTACAAGGCCTTCCTCGAGACGATCTGAGGCAACGGGATGTTCGCAGCCAAAGCATATCGCTGCGGCGAGTTCGCGCCCCCTCGCCCCCGCCGGGGAGAGGGGACTCCAATCACGCAGGCAATCGTCCTTCCTCCTCGTCTCCAGGGGACCGAATCTCGTTGGGGATGCCATCACTATGAGGGCCGCTAGATGCGCTTCCTTCCCCACACCGACGCCGACCGCCGCTCGATGCTCGCCCGGATTGGCGTCGCCGCGATCGACGATCTCTTTGTCGATATCCCGCGCGACAAGCTCGGGCCGCCGATCGATCTGCCGACCGCCAGGAGCGAGATCGAGGTCGAGCGCATCCTCTCCGCCCTCGCCGCGAAAAACGTCGCCGCCGGCTCGGTACCGTTCTTCCTCGGCGCCGGCGCCTACCGCCACCACGTTCCGGCGAGCGTCGATCACCTGATCCAGCGCTCCGAGTTCCTGACCTCGTACACCCCCTACCAGCCCGAGATCGCGCAAGGGACACTCCAGGTCCTCTTCGAGTTCCAGACCCAGGTCGCCAACTTGACCGCCATGGAGGTTGCCAACGCCTCCATGTACGACGGCTCGACCGCCACCGCCGAAGCGGTGGTGATGGCCCACCGCATCAGGCGGCGCCGCAAGGCGGTCCTGGCGGGCGGCCTCCATCCCCACTACCGCTCGGTCGTCGAGACGATCTCGCGGATGGCCGGCGACACGGTGACGTCGCTCGCCCCGGACCCGGCCGGCACGGAATCGATCCTCGACGCGATTGACGCGGAGACTTCCTGCGTCGTCGTCCAGTCGCCGTCGTTCTACGGTCACCTCATCGATCTCTCGGCCGTTGCCGAGAAGGCCCACGCGGTGGGCGCGCTCACCGTCGCCGTCTTTACCGAAGTTGTCGCGCTCGGGGCGATCGAGCCGCCGGGCGCCCAAGGCGCCGACATCGTCGTCGGCGAGGGCCAGTCGCTCGGCAACCCGCTTGCCTTCGGCGGTCCCTATGTCGGCTTGTTCGCCACCCGCCAGAGCCATGTCCGCCAGATGCCTGGCCGCCTTGCCGGCGAGACGGTCGACGCGGAAGGCCGCCGTGGCTTCGTCCTGACGCTGTCGACCCGCGAGCAGCATATCCGTCGCGAGAAGGCGACCTCGAACATCTGCACCAACTCCGGTCTCTGCGCGCTGGCCTTTTCGATCCACATGGCGCTCCTCGGCGAGACCGGCCTACGCCGCCTCGCCGCCCTCAACCACGCCAACGCCGTCCGGCTGGCTGAATCGCTTTCTGAAGTCGCGGGCGTAACTCTGTTGAACGACTCGTTTTTCAACGAGTTCACCGTCCGGGTTCCCGGCGACGCCGCGACCGTCATCGAAAAGCTGGCGGGGAGGGGAGTGCTCGCCGGCGTTCCCGTCTCTCGCCTCGAGCCCGACCGGCCCGAGCTTTCCGATCTGATCGTCGTCGCCGCGACCGAGATGAACACCGACGCCGACCGCGCCGCCTACGCCAGCGCGCTGCGGGAGGTGCTGTGATGCTGAACGATCAGGGCCGCCCCACCACGCCTGCCGCCGCCACCGCCGCGCCCACCTTCACCGCCAATCGCGGCCTCGACATGGAGGAGGGGCTGATCTTCGAGATCGGCCGCCCCGACGTGACCGGCGTCGACCTGCCGGAGCCGCCACAAGAGGCGAGGAGGACCGAAGGTCCGACCGGGAAGCAAACAAAAGAGGCGAGGAGGACCGAAGGCGCTCCACGCCTCGGGCACCATGCCCGGCGCACGCCGATCGACCTCCCCGGTCTCTCCGAGCCCGAGGCGGTCCGCCACTACGTCCGCCTGAGCCGGCAGAACTATTCGATCGACGCCGGCATCTATCCGCTCGGCTCCTGCACCATGAAGCACAACCCGCGTCTCAACGAGAAGATGGCGCGGCTCGCCGGCTTCGCCGACATCCACCCGCTGCAGCCGCTGTCGACGGTTCCCGGGGCCGTCGAGCTGATCGCCGAGCTTGCCCGCTGGCTGCTTGCGATGACCGGCATGGAAGCGGTCGCCATGAGCCCCAAGGCCGGCGCCCACGGCGAGCTGTGCGGCATGATGACGATCAAGGCGGCGCTGGCCGCCCGCGGCGAGCCCCGCTCGACGGTGCTCGTGCCGCAATCCGCCCACGGCACCAACCCGGCGACCGCCGCCCTCCTCGGCTATCGCGTCGTCGACGTTCCCGCCCGCGACGACGGCACCGTCGATCCGGCAGCGGTTGCGGCCCGCCTCGACGACGAGGTCGCCGCGATCATGCTCACCAATCCCAACACCTGCGGCCTGTTCGAGCCTGACGTGGTGGCCATCGCCGAGGCGGTCCACGCCGCCGGCGCCTACTTCTACGCCGACGGCGCCAACTTCAACGCCATCGTCGGCAAGGTCCGCCCCGGCGACCTCGGCGTCGACGCCATGCACATCAACCTGCACAAGACCTTCTCCACGCCCCACGGCGGCGG
>JBBDMC010000151.1:0-13242 GCA_040878485.1 Bauldia sp.
GCCGCCGCCGGCGCTCGACGAGGTGCGGCCTGGCATGCGGGTCGGTCTCGGCAGCGGCCGGACGGCCGAGCACTTCGTGCGCCTCCTCGGCGCCCGCGCGCGCGGCGGCTTCGACGTGACTGGGGTGCCGACGTCGGAGCGGGTGGCGGCTCTGGCTCGGGCGGA
This sequence comes from Bauldia sp., assembly GCA_040878485.1. GTDB lineage: Bacteria > Pseudomonadota > Alphaproteobacteria > Rhizobiales > Kaistiaceae > JBBDMC01. The sequence goes on from JBBDMC010000151.1 coordinate 166, forward strand.
AGGGATTCGGATCGCGACGCTCGACGACGAGCCCGTTCTTGACCTCGTGGTTGACGGCGCCGACGAGATCGATCCGCAACTTCGGCTGATCAAGGGCGGCGGCGGCGCCCTGTTGCGGGAAAAGATCGTCGCCACCGCCGCCAAGCGCATGGTCGTCGTCGCCGAGGCCGGCAAGTTGGTCGACACGCTTGGCGCCTTTCCGCTGCCGGTCGAGATCGTGCCGTTCGGCGCCATCGCCACTCAGATCGCCATCGAGCGGTCGCTGGCGAAGATCGGGCTAGACGGGCCGATGCGCCGGCGCCAAGCCGACGGGCGCTGCTACGTGACCGACAACGGCAACCACATTCTCGACATAACCTTTGGCCGTATTCCAGACCCGGGCCGACTGGCCAGGGCACTCGATGCCATCCCGGGAGTGATCGAACACGGTCTCTTCATCGGCCTCGCCACGGTCGCCCTCGTCGCCGGGGAGACCGGGGTGAAGCGCATTTCCGCATGATTAGCCGCCCACATGGAGCACGTTCATGTCCTCTACCGCAAAGTTCATCCGCATCGCGCTCGTCGGTCTCGCGGTTGTCGCTGGCCCGCTGACCCTCGCCATCGCGCAGGAGATCAGCGAATCCCGGCTGGCGGCGGCCGAGTCGGCCATGAAGAGCGCTCCTACCCTCGGCAATTTCGACAACATTCTGCCGGGCGTCGCGACCAAGACCAAAGATCAACTCATTCGACTGCGGCCCGATCTCCACAAGGAGATATCCGGCATCGTCGACGATGCCGCGTTCAAGCTCGCGGTGCGGCGGGCCGACCTCGACAACGACATCGCCCGCACCTGGGCGAAGCGGTTCACCGACGACGAGCTCAAGGCGATCGATACCTTCTTCTCGAGTGAGGCTGGCAAGAAGTACAAGTCCGAGGCCGGCGAACTCGGCAAGGAGATCCTCAAGGCGAGCCGAAGCTGGACCAACCGGATCAACGACGAACTGCTCGAGAAATCGCGGGAAGAGTTGAAGAAGCTGGGCTTCGAGCTCTGAGCGCCGCGACCGTGGTCGGCTACGATTACGACCTCTTGGTCATCGGCGCCGGCTCGGGCGGCGTCAGAGCCGCGCGCAAGGCGGCCGAACTCGGCAAGCGGGTGGCGGTGGCCGAGGAGGATCACGTCGGCGGCACCTGCGTCTGGCGTGGTTGCGTGCCCAAAAAGCTGTTCGTCCACGCCGCTCACTTCGCCGAGCAGTTCGAGGACGCTGTCGGCTTCGGCTGGCGGGCCGAAGGGCTGCACTTCGACTGGTCGACGCTGGTCAACAACGTCTCCGGCGACGTCGCCTGGCTGAGTGGCGTCTATATCCGCAACCTCGAGAAGGCGGGCGCCGAGATCATCCACGGTCGCGCCGTTCTCGCCGATTCCCACACCGTGCGTCTCCTGTCGGAAAATCGCACCGTCACCGCCGACATCGTTCTGATCGCCACCGGCGGCGAGCCGCGCCGCGATCTACCGATCCCGGGGATCGAACACGCCATCACCTCGAACGAATTCTTCCTGCTGCGCCAACAGCCCAAGCGGGTGGTGATCGTCGGCGGCAGTTACGTTGCGGTCGAGATTGCCTCGGTCTTCGCGGCGCTCGGCACCGAGACAACGTTGATCCACCGCGGCGACCAGATCCTGCGCGGCTTCGACGACGAGGTTCGCCGCGCGGTCGCGGCCGGCATGGAGCGGCGCGGCATTACCATCCTGACGCGTGAGCTGCCGGCGGCCATCGAGAAGACCGCCGAGTGCCTGGTCGTGGTCACCCAAACCGGGTCGCGGATCAAGGTCGACGCGGTGCTCCTTGCCATCGGTCGCCGCCCCAACACCCGCGGCCTCGGCCTCGACAAGGCCGGGGTCAAGGTCGACGCGGCCGGGGCGATCGTCGTCGACGCTTATTCGCGCACCAGCGTCGACAACATTTATGCCGTCGGCGACGTCACCGCCCGCATGCAGTTCACCCCCGTGGCCATTCGCGAGGGCGCGGCGTTCGTCGACACCGTCTTTGACGGCCGGCCGTCGGCCGTCGACTACGACTGCGTTCCGGTGGCGGTTTTCGGCATTCCGGAGGTCGGCGCGGTCGGGCTGACCGAGGCCGCGGCGCGGGCGCGCAGCGACGCGCTCGACATCTACCGCTCGAACGTCAAGCCGTTGCCCAATCGCGTCGCCGGCCGTGACGAACGCATGTTGATCAAGATGATCGTCGACGCCGAGACCGACCGGGTGCTCGGCTGCCACTTCGTCGGCCCGCATGCGAGCGAGCTCGTCCAACTGGTCGCCGTCGCCATGAAGATGGGCGCCACCAAGGCCGACTTCGACGCCACGACCGCGCTTCATCCGACGCTTGCCGAGGAGATCGTGACCCTTGGCCGTCCGGCCGAGCGCATCCGCCGACAGGCGGCGGAATAGGGGTCTCCGCGGTCCACCGGTTGCTTTGGCAACCGGCGCCATGGGATGTATAACCCAGCCGCCGGTTGAGGTGGTTTCCGGCCCGGAGCGCTGCAATGAAGGCCAGCTGGACACCGGACGGTTGGCGGTCGATGCCGATCGAGCAGATGCCGGCCTACCCCGATCCGGCGGCACTCGCCGCCATCGAGGCCCGCATCGCCAGCTATCCGCCGCTGGTTTTTGCCGGCGAGGCGCGCAAGCTGATGGCGGGCCTGGCTAAGGTCGGCAGCGGCAAGGCCTTCCTCCTCCAGGGCGGCGACTGCGCCGAAAGCTTCGCGGAGCACGGGGCGGATGCGATCCGCGATTTCTTCCGCGTCTTCCTGCAGATGGCGGTCGTCCTGACGTTTGCCGGTGCCATGCCGGTGATCAAGGTCGGGCGGATCGCCGGCCAGTTCGCCAAACCGCGCTCATCCGCGGTCGAGCGCCAGGCAGACGTGGAGCTGCCGAGCTACCGTGGCGACATCGTCAACGCCATCGAGTTCACAGCAGCGGCGCGGACGCCCGACCCGGCGCGCATCGAGATGGCCTACCGCCAGTCGGCGGCGACGCTCAACCTGCTGCGCGCCTTCGCCAGCGGCGGTTACGCCAACCTCGACAACGCCCACCGCTGGATGCTCGGCTTCGTCAAGGACAGCCCGCAGTCGCACCGCTACGAGGAAGTCGCCAACCGCATCACCGAGACGCTCGACTTCATCCGCGCCTGCGGCATCGACCCGGAGTTCCACCCCGAGATGCGGACGACGGATTTCTACACCAGCCACGAGGCGCTGCTGCTCGGCTTTGAGCAAGCCATGACGCGCGTCGATTCGACCACCGGCGACTGGTACGACACTTCCGGGCACATGGTCTGGATCGGCGACCGCACGCGGCAGCCGGACCACGCCCACGTCGAGTTCTGCCGCGGCATCAAGAACCCGCTCGGCCTCAAATGCGGTCCTTCGTTGACACCGGAGGAGTTGCTGAGGCTGATCGACATTCTCAACCCGGAGAACGAGCCCGGCCGGCTGACGCTGATCTGCCGGTTGGGCGCCGACAAGGTGGCCGATCACCTGCCGAGGCTGATCCGCGCGGTCGTCCGCGAGGGGCGGGCGGTCGTCTGGTCCTGCGACCCGATGCACGGCAATACGATCACCCTCAACCACTACAAGACGCGGCCGTTCGAGAGCATCCTGCGCGAGGTCGAGCGGTCGTTCGCCGTTCACCGTGCCGAGGGGACCCATCCCGGCGGCATCCACATCGAGATGACTGGCAACAACGTCACCGAGTGCACCGGCGGCGCCCGCGCCGTCTTGGCGGAGCACCTGTCCGACCGCTATCACACCCACTGTGACCCACGGCTCAACGCCGAGCAGTCGCTCGAACTGGCGTTTCTGGTCGCCGAGCTTCTGAAGCGCGAGCGTGTTGAGCAGGCCGGGCGGGCGGCCGCGGCCGGCTGATCATCTCCGGATCCCTGCCTCGCCTCGCGTGCCAGTCCCGGCGTTCCTCCCCGAGCGACCCACCGTCGCGACGGGCGGCGCCTTCCCTACGCAAGGCGGGCACCGGAGCCGGCGATCGTGTATCGTCGCCGGATATCAACGAGGAAACGGGGCTCGCGATGGGCAAAACGATCAAGCTGGTCGCTGGCGACGGTCGCGGTTTCTCCGCCTACGAGGCGACGCCGGCGGCCAAGCCGCGGGGCGGAGTGGTCATCGTTCAGGAGATTTTCGGGGTCAACGCTCACATGAGAAGCGTGACCGACGGCTATGCCGCCGCCGGATACCGCGCCATCGCGCCGGCGCTTTTCGATCGCGCCGAGCCCGGCGTCGAGCTCGGATATGGTGCCGCCGATCGTGACAGGGGCATGGCCCTGCGCAACGCGATCAGCCTCGACCAGATGCTCACCGACATTGGCGCGGCGGTTGCGGCCCTCAGTGGCGCCGGCAAAATCGGCGTCATCGGCTATTGCCTCGGCGGCTCGCTCGCCTGGCTGGCGGCCAACCGTGTCGCCGGCGTTGCCGCAGCGGTCGGCTACTACGGCGGCATGATTGCGGCGCACCTCGACGCCAAGCCGCGCTGCCCGGCAATGCTCCACTTCGGTGAGGAGGACTCCGGCATACCGCTGAGTGACGTCAAGAAGATCAGGTCGGCGGTCGATCCCGCCGTGGTCCAAGTCTTCACCTATCCGGGAGCCGGCCACGCGTTCAACCGCGACGGGACCGCCAATTGGCGCGCGCCCGCGGCCAAGCTCGCCGGCGAGCGGACGCTGGCATTTCTGCGTCAGCACGTCGGCTAGGTTGTCCGCCGCGCGCCGCGCCGGTCGCTCCCTGTTCACCCCGCCGGGCGCAGCTGCGCCTTGATGACTTTGCCGCTCGTCGCCCGCGGCAGCGCCTCGACGATTTCGATCCGCGACGGCACCTTGAACGGCGCCAGCTCGCGCCGGCAGTGGCGGACGAGATCGCGGACGTCCACCGGCGCGCGCTGCTCGACGAAGGCCACCACTTCTTCGCCGAGGTTCGGCGACGGCACGCCGATCACCGCGGCATCGGCGATCGCCTCATGCCGACGCAGCGCCTGTTCCACTTCTTGGGCGAACACCATCGCACCACCGCGCTTGATCAAGTCGACCGAACGCCCGTGGAGATGGAGCAGCCCGCGTTCATCGATGCTGCCGAAATCGCCGGGATAGTACCAGCCGTTGCGCAGTCCCTCGTCACCGGCGGGGTGCGCTCCGACAATGGCGTGAACGACCCCCGGCCCCCGCGTGCGCACCACGCCGAGGGCACCGACCGACAGCGGCTTGTCGTTGTCGTCGACGATCTCGACCTCGACGCCGATCATCGGCCGACCGACCGCGGTCGCCGAGACGCCGTCTTCCTCGCGGGCGACGATCGCGATAGGGCCACCGCCGCTGGCGCCGTAATAGTCGACGAAGTTGGGCGACACCCGTGCCCTCAGCGCCGCCCGTTCCTCCGGCTCAAGCTTGCTGCCGCCGGAAACCAGCACCCTCAAGCCTGGCATGAGGTGGCCGTCGGCGGGGGCGAAGGAGATCATCTGTCGGCAGATGTTCGGCGAGATCATGACGGCGCTCAACCGGCGATGGTTGACGAAATCGACCAATTCGGCCGGGTCGAAGAGCGTCGGGAACATGACGACCGTCGCTCCGAGACATAAGAGCGCCGTCGGCAGCAACCGACCCGCCGCGTAGGCCATCGGCAGAACCGGAGCGAAACGGTCGTCGGGCCGCACGATGCCCTCAAGATGAAGGAGTGTGGACCGACCGAACTGCTCCTCGTGAGTCAGGACGATCGCCTTAGGCTCGCCGGTGGTTCCCGAGGTGAGGTTGTAGGCCATCGGCTGGTCGACCAACGAGACCGGCGGCTCGCGGTCGGCGCCCTGGTCCTCGATCTCGTCGAGCCCGGTCGTTGGACAGTCGCTGGGCAGCAGTTTCGCCTTGTCGGTGACCACCAGGCGCGGCTGGAAACGCGCGATCATCCTGGCCAGCTCCGGCGCCGTCGACCGCCAGTCGACGGGCAGCATGACCGCCCCCAGGTGCATCAACGCGATCATTGTCGCCATATGCCCGGGCGTGTCGCGCAGGTGAACCCCGACGACGTCGCCGAGCCCGACGCCGCGGTCGCGGATGCGGGCGGCGATACGCCGCGCCAGGACGTCGAAGTCGCCGTAGGTCATGGTGAAGTCGCGCCCCTCGAGCGCGATCTTGGAACTCTGGTAGCGCGCCTGGTGCGCCACGAGACTGGCGAGGTTCATCGGTTGCTCTTGCGGGGCGGCGCCGAACCAGACTGGGTCAAGGTCGGCCCAGCATGACAGACCACCATACCGACCGGTCGGCTGGCGATCCAGCGTCGGTTCCTAGAGGTGTTTCAAGAGCTCGGACTTGAGCAGCTTTCCGTTCGGATTGCGCGGCAACGAATCGAGCATGTGGACGCGGCACGGCACCTTGAAGGGCGCAAGTTCGCGGCGGCAGCGACGGATGATCTCCTTGGCTTCGACCGGTGACCGGGTCACCACGAACGCCACGACTTTCTGGCCGAGCTCGGCGCAGGGAGCCCCCACCACCGCCGCATCGACCACGCTCGGAAGGCGGCGCAGGACACCTTCGACCTCCTGCGCGTGGATCATCAGGCCGCCGCGTTTGATCAGGTCGGCGCTGCGCCCGTGCAAGTGCAGGATCCCTCCCGGCCCGATGCTGGCAAGGTCACCGGTGTAGTACCAGCCGTCGCGAAAGCCCTCCTCCTCGCTCCCCTCGCCACCCACCACGTCCGTGGTGATCGCCGGTCCGCGCACGCGAATCCGACCGATCTCGCCCTGCGGAACCGGCCGGCCCGCGTCGTCGGCGATCTCAATCTCGATGCCGACGACGCAACGGCCGGCCGCGGTCGGTTCGCTGTCGGGCTCGTCGCCGGTCGAGATCGCTATCGGTCCGGTGCCCGTGCTGCCGTAGTAGTCGATCACCCGCGGCGCGACGCGGGCCCGTAGTTGCGCGCGCTCCTCGGGCAGAAGCTTGCCGGTGGTCGACACGATGGTACGGAGATTCGGCATCAGCAACGGCTCGCCCTGTTCCTTCATGGCGAGCAATGCGCGCGACATGTTCGGCGAGAGGGACACGGCGGTGATGTCGCCGTCGTTGACGAAAGTGACGAGCCCCTGGGGCTCGAACAACGGCGGGAACAGAACCAGAGTCGCACCCAGGAGAATGAGGCAGATGGCATGCTCGCGTCCTGCCGCGTAGGCCAGCGGCAGCGTGGCGAGGAACCGATCGCCGCGCTCGAAGACTCCTTCGATCGCGCGCGCCGCGCACCGGGCGTAGAGCTGCTCGTGGGTGACGATCATCGCCTTCGGGGCTCCCGTGGAGCCTGAGGTCAGGCTGAACCCCATCGGCCGGTCGGTCACCTCGGCCGTCTCGGTATCGGCCTCGGCGTCGTGCATCTCGGCGAGGCCGACCATGGCCGGTGACCAGTCGAGGAGGGGACTGTCATCGTTGAGGATCACTTTCGGCCGGAACAGCGTGGTGATCCGATCGAACTCGGCACGTGTTCCTCTCCAGTCGAGCGGCAAGACGATGGCGCCAAGTCGCATGATCACGAAAAGGGCGGCGACGTGCTCGGGCGTCTCGCGGAGGAGCACACCGACCACGTCGCCCTGGCCTACGCCGCTTAAGCGAAGCCGGCCCGCGATCCGTCGCGCCAGCTGGTCAAGGTCGTGGTAGGTGAGATGTCGGTCGGAATGCTCGACCGCGGTCTTTGCCGCTTGATATCGTGCGAGGTACGCGAGGCGAGAATACAGATTCATACGCTGGACCTTTGGACGCCAAGCACGCGAACACCACCTGCCGTGCAGCCCGGGACAATCGCTAGTTGTCAGCCTCGCGCCCGACTACTAAGCCCCTGATGGACCACGGAGAATGTTTACGATGGGCGCCCGCGCAACACCAGCCATAACGCGCGGCGGCCGACTGCAGGCCGCTCGGACGCGTTGCCGGGCAGGGTGTCTCTCGTTGCCCCTCACCGGTGGCCGGGCTAAACCCGCTTTATGGCAGAGCCGCTGACCGACACCATGCGCATTGCCGTCGCCCAGCTCAATTCGGTCGTCGGCGTCATCGAGGGTAACCTCGGCAAGGTGCGAGAGGCGCGCGCCGAGGCGGCGGCGGCGGGCGCCGACCTCGTCGTCTTGTCGGAGCTGTTCATCGCCGGCTACCCGCCGGAAGACCTTGTCCTCAAGCCCGCATTTAGCGACGCCTGCCGTTCGGCCGTCGAGGCGCTCGCCGGCGACACCGCCGACGGCGGCCCCGGCATCGTCGTCGGCTCGCCGTGGCCGGACGGTGGCAAGGTCTACAACGCCGCCGCCCTCCTCGACGAAGGCCAGATCAAGGGGCTGCGCTACAAGGTCGAGCTTCCCAACTACGGCGTGTTCGACGAGCTGCGCGTGTTTGAGGCCGGCCCGCTGCCTGGCCCGATCGGATTCCGCGGCATCCGGCTCGGCCTGCCGATCTGCGAGGATATCTGGTTCGACCAGGTCGCCGAGTGCCTTGCCGAGACCGGTGCCGAGATGCTGATCGTACCCAATGGCTCGCCTTATTGGCAGGCAAAGGCCGACGTCCGCCAACAGGTTGCGCTGGCGCGCGTGGTCGAGACCGGCCTGCCGCTGGTCTATGTCAACCAGTGCGGTGGACAGGACGAGCTGGTGTTTGACGGCGGCTCGTTCGGCCTTAACGCCGATCACTCGCTGGCCTTCCAGATGTCTCAGTTCGAGGAAGCGGTCACCATTGTCACCTGGCGGAAGCCGGGCGACGTCTGGCTCTGCGCCGACGGGCCGCTGGCCATGCTGCCGGGATTGGAGGAGGCGAACTGGCGGGCCTGCGTTCTCGGTCTACGCGACTACGTCGACAAGAACCGCTTTCCGGGCATCGTCCTCGGTCTCTCCGGCGGCGTCGATTCGGCCGTCTCGGCCGTCATGGCGGTCGACGCGCTCGGCGCTGACCGCGTCCACTGTGTGATGATGCCCTACCGCTACACCTCGAACGAGAGCCTCAACGACGCCGCCGCCCTCGCCGAGCGGCTCGGCGTCCGCTACGACATCATGCCGATCGCCGCTCCGGTCGAGGCCTTTGAGGCGACCCTGGACGCGCTCTTCGCCGGGCGCGCCCGCGACAACGCCGAGGAAAACCTGCAAGCTCGCACGCGCGGCACGCTGCTGATGGCGCTCTCCAACAAGCTCGGCTCGATGCTCGTCACCACCGGCAACAAATCGGAGAATTCGGTCGGCTACGCCACCCTTTACGGCGACATGAACGGCGGCTTCAACCCGGTCAAGGATCTCTACAAGACCGAGGTCTACCGGCTCGCCCGCTGGCGCAACCTGCATTGTCCGCCCGGCGTTCTCGGCAAGCACGGTCCGGTCATTCCCGACAACATCATCACCCGCGCGCCGACGGCCGAGCTGCGCGAGAACCAGACCGATCAGGATTCGCTGCCGGCCTACGAGGTGCTTGACGATATTCTCGAATGCCTGGTCGAGGGCGAGATGCGGATCGCCGAGGTCGTCGCCCGCGGCCACGACCTGGCGACCGTGCGCAAGGTTGAGCGCATGCTCTACCTTGCCGAATACAAGCGGCGGCAGGCTGCGCCCGGCGTCAAGATCACGCGCAAGAACTTCGGCCGCGACCGCCGCTACCCGATCACCAACAAGTTCCGCGATCGGAGCTAGGAGAGCGCTATCCCCCCTTGCGTCTTTCGCTCGACGACAAGCCAAGCTCGATCATCTCGCGCATGAAGCGCTGATAGGGAACGCCGCGCTTCTTGGCGCGTTCTTTCAAGGTCTTGATGAGCGACTCCGGCAGCCGCATGTTGACGCGCGCGGCTTTCGGCTCGAACTCGAAGCGGACCGGCTTGAACTGAGAGAAGTCGTATTCGCTCAGGTCGGCAGTCGCGACGAACTTCTCGGCTTCCTCGTCGGTCCGGAGAACTGGGAACTGCTTCAATTTACGGCTTGGTTTCTTCATAGCGACGAATCTCCTTGCGGTGCACATAGCGCGCGCTTACGGGACGGAGCAGCCGCTGGCCCCAGCGTTCGCGGATCGTGAAGACACGAAAGATGAATCTCCCGCTTGTCGCCCGGCCGACGGCGCGCACACGGATTTCGGTTTGCGAATGCGCAGCATCGGTCGTGATTGCCGGCTCGCCATCGAAGAGGCTCTCGATATCGGCAATCGAAACGCCATGCCTCGTGCATTTCGCCCGGTTGCCATCGTCCCAATCGAAACCGACGATGTCCTCCTTGGAGGTCTCTGTACCGATGTATGGACAAATGTCAACACACTTGAGATTGGCGCCCGGTGATCGCGTGGGCTAGACACCCCTCATGCAATGGTCCCCGCAACAGGACGCCGCGCTCGCCGCCGTCGCCCGCTGGCTGAGGGCCGGTGACCGGCAGGTTTTCCGCCTCTTCGGCTATGCCGGCACCGGCAAGACGACGCTCGCCCGCCACGTCGCCGGGAGCGCGACTGGCGAAGTCGCCTTCGCCGCCTTCACCGGCAAGGCGGCGCACGTCATGCGGGCGAAAGGCTGCGCCGGCGCCGGCACCATCCACAGCCTGATCTATCGGGCTCGCGGCGAGGACGAGAACGGTCCGACCTTCGTGCTCAACAACGACAGCGCGGTGGCCAAGTCGGCGCTGGTCATCATCGACGAATGCTCGATGGTCGACGAAGAGATCGGCCGCGACCTGTTGTCGTTCGCAACGCCGGTGCTGGTCCTCGGCGACCCGGCGCAGTTGCCGCCGATCGCCGGCGGCGGCTTTTTCACCTCCGCCGAGCCGGACGTGATGCTGACCGAGGTCCACCGCCAGGCGGCCGACGATCCGATCATCCGCATGTCGATGATCGTCCGCCAGGGCGGCGCGCTGGCAGCGGGGTCATATGGCGGCAGCCGGGTGGTTGGGCGCACGGACATCGAGCAGGAGGAAGTGCTGGCCGCCGACCAGGTCCTGGTCGGCCGCAACAACACGCGGCGCAGCTACAATGGCCGCATCCGCCAGCTGCTTGGCCATGACAGCCCAGTGCCGGTCGCCGGCGACACGCTGGTTTGCCTCAGGAACGACCGCCGTCGCGGGCTGCTCAACGGCAGCCTGTGGCGGGTCGACCGGGAGCGCAAACCGCGCAAGGGTCTGCTCCGCTACACCCTGTCGCCGGAAGAGGGCGATTTTGGCAAGCGCCGCACCGTCGTCTCGATCAACCCGGCCTTCTTCGATGGAACCGCCGACTCCCTGTCGATGGCCGAGCGGCGGCGATCGGATGAGTTCGACTTCGGCTACGCGCTGACCGTCCACAAGGCCCAAGGATCGCAGTGGGACGACGTCATGCTGTTCGACGAGAGCGTCGCTTTCCGCGAGAATCGCGGCCGCTGGCTCTACACCGGCATCACCCGCGCAGCAGCGCGGATCACCGTGGTGCGCTAGTTCCGGATCAGATCTGGCCGACCGCCTTCGGCGGCGTCGGCGCCCCCGGCGCCGCCGACACGCCGGGGAACAGATATTCGACCAGAGGTATGTTGCCCAATCCGTCGCCGAGCACGATCACCTTGGTGTCCAGCGGCACGCGATTGTAGAGATCGATCACGTCCTGATTGAGCAGACGCACACAGCCGCTCGACACCGCCTTGCCGATGCTCGTCGCGTCGTTGGTGCCGTGCAGCCGGTAGAGCGTGTCCTTGTTACCCTGGTAAAGGTACATCGCCCGCGCGCCGAGCGGGTTCTCGAGCCCGCCGGGCATGCCATCGGCCCATTTTGCCGCCAGCTCGTCGCGCGCCACCATCTCCTTCGGCGGGATCCACCTCGGCCAGTGCTGTTTGTCCTTGATGGTCGCCTCGCCGGACCAGGAAAAGCCCTGGCGCCCGACGCCGATGCCGTAGCGCAGCGACGTGCCGTCGGCCTGCACGAGGTAGAGGTAGCGGTTGCGCGTGTCGACGACGATAGCGCCAGGCTCGTTGGGGATGTTCCACGGCGTCGTCACGACCCGGCGGGCGTAGCGAGGATCGAGCCGCCCCTGGGGAACCGCCGGGATCGTGATGCCGTCGTCGGCCGTCTGACCGTAGTTGGCCAGCGCCGGGGCGAGGGCATCGCCGATGAGGCCCGGACCGTCGACGCTCGTGCACCCGGCGGCCGCGAACAGAACCGCCAGAGCGGCGAGGGGGCGCCGAGCGGGGATGCGGGAGGGTGGTCGCGCTGCAATCTCTGCCAAGGCCGTCTCCTGCACTCGCCTACGGGCCGTCGTCGGGCGGATCAGCGCGGCGATAGCGCCGCGCCGGCGAACAACCGGTCGCGGTTGGAAAATCTGGCAGAGGTCGGGCCGCGAGGGAAGAGGCACTGTGGCCAAAGTCACAACGCTCGGCATCGCCCTATGGGGCAACGTAGTATTCCGGTCCGACCACTCTGATCTTGCTGCCGGGCTGAGTGACTCCGGCGACCTCGGGGCCGGCCGCCACGGCGATTGGCGTGGGGACGAGGTCTCCCGCCCGGTTGGCCAGCGTCTCCGGGTCTTCCCCGGCCGCCGGCCGCGGCGAAGGCTTCGGCACGATCGCGGCGGCGCTTGGCAGTTCAGTCGGCGTCAGGCTCGCCGCCTGGGCGGAAAGCTCCGCGAACACCGTCGCCGTCGCCGACCGGCACGTGCAGCTCGGATCGTATTCGCTTCGGTAGCGGAAGGCGGTTGGCAGCGCGGTGTAGGGCTCGCCGCTGATTGACACCATCGAGTCGGCCTCTTCGCCGGGGTTATGGTGGGCATAGAGCGCGACCTGTGCGCCGGGGCACATGGCCTGGCAGGTCTGCTGGTCGACGACGAACCGCTCCGGCACCGTCGAGAAGCTGATCGGGAAATAGTAGCCGTCGCAAGTCCTGACGCAGAGCGTGCGATAGGTGCCGTAGAGGCTGCCGGCAAAGTAGCCGCCCTCTCCCCAGGTACGCAGCCTCGCCTGGCCGAAGAGGGCGCTGAGCAGGCCGCGGTTGCCTGACCCGTTGTCGTAGGTGGCGTAGCCGCCGCCGCAGCGGTTGGACGCCAGCCCCCGCAGAATGTCGTTGCGCTGGCGAGAGACGGCGAAGGGATCGCCGCCGCGGGGGGGGGG
>JBBDMC010000151.1:13252-16014 GCA_040878485.1 Bauldia sp.
CCACCCGCCGGCTGAGGTTGGTACGCATCTGGCCGATGGTTGCGGTCAGCTGGCCGCATTTCGGGTCCGGGCGCCGCAGCATGAAGAATCCGCCCGAACAGCCCGCCCGGCGGGCCTCCCCCGTCGCCCGGTCGATCTCCATCCGCTGCCGGTTCACGGCCTCGTCGTACTGGCGAAACGATTCGGCCGACGCCCCACCGGCGCCGCGGTCGAGGGCGATCAGGCGCGCCTGCAGATCCATGCACACGTCGGCGGCGGCGACCGTCCAGGCGCCGTCCGCGACCATCAACGCGATCGCGGCGGTCAGCGAAATCCAAGGTGCCTTCACCTGGCCTCCGGGGGCACGGTTCGCCCCGCCTTGCCCCCCACCCTGGACCCTTCACCGACGGCATCGGCGCCGCCGGACGACGGCATGTTCCAGTCCCCGGGCACAGTATGCGGAGTCGGCGACGGCCGGTCAAATCGGAGACGGCAGAAACTGCCGACCCTAGCGTGCGCCGTCACATGGCCGGCGGCCGCCGACGAGGTCGGGAAGGAATAGAGCTTCATAGGCGTGGCCGCTGGTGTCGTGACCGCCATGGAAAGCCGGACCGGTCGATCAGGTCAATCGCCGCCGCGCCAAGCCGGTGGCCGCGAGGTAGACCAGCGTCGACAACACGGTGATCCAGAAGGACGTCGGCCAATCGGTAACGTAGGCAAGGGTGATCCCGAGCCAGGCCTGTGCCAGGGCAAGGCCGGCGGACAGGGCGATGCCGAGCCAGAGGCGGGTGGTCACCAGCTGGGCGGCGGCGGGCGGACCCACCATCAGGGTGAAGACCAGCAGCACGCCGACGATCTGGATCGACTGGGCGACGGCGAGGGCGACCAGCGCCAGAAACAGGATGCCGATGAGGCGGATCGGAACGCCCCTTGCTTCGGCAAGTTCCGGCTGGAGGCTGGAGAACAGAAGCGGACGGCTGATCGCTGCCAGCGCCGTGAGCGTCGCCGCGCCGAGGACGACGAGATGGCCGAGGGTTGCCGGCGATACCGCCAGAACGCTGCCGAAGAGGAGCGAGGTCGCCTGGGTAGCGTTCGTGGTGGTAAGGCGCAGAAACAGCAGGCCGAACCCGAGCGAGAGCGACAAGATGACGCCGATGGCGACGTCGCGGCCTGAAAGCCGCTCGCCGAGCGCCCCGATGGCGACCGCCGCGCCGACGGTCACCGCGATCACGCCGTAGAGCGGTGCCAGGCCGATCAGCGCTGCCCCGGTGGCGCCGGCGAAGGCGATGTGCGCCAGCGCGTGGCCGGCAAAGGTCTGCCCGCGGAGCACCAGGAAGTAGCCGACCGCTCCGGCGACGACCGCAACGATCCCGCTCGCCGCGAAGGCACGGAGCATGAAGTCATAGGCCAGCATGGTCGTGATGATCGTGGTGATCCTGTTGACGCTCGATGTCGCGGCCGTGCGACATGACGAAGATGTGACCGTCGGCGCGCACCACCTGGATCGGTGCGCCATAGAGCCGCGAGAGGACGGCGGGCGAAATTACCTCGGCGACCGTGCCGAGCGCCGCCTCGCCGCGCCCGAGATAGAGCACCCGGTCAATGGTACCGAGGAGCTGGTTAAGCTCGTGGGCGCTGAACAGCACGGTGAGCTTGAGCGCCCGCGACAGCCCGCCGATGAGATCGACGACGACCTGACTCTGATGCGGGTCGAGGCCGATCAGCGGCTCGTCCAATAGCAGAAGGCGCGGGTTGCCGATCAGGGCCTGGGCGACGAGCAGCCTCTGGCGTTCGCCGCCGGACATCTCGGACAGCGGTCGGTCGGCGAGTTCGGCGGCGCCGACGTTGTCGAGCGCACGGTCGATGTCGCGCGCGGCGACGGCCGACACGAGCGGCACACCGAAGCGATGGCCGTCGAGGCCGGCGGCCAGGACTTCGCGGCCGAGGAGCCGAGCGCCGGGCAGCGCCGTCTTGAGTTGCGGAAGGTAGCCGATCTCGGGATTGCCGCGTTTCACCGGCCTGCCGAGAACCGTGATGGCGCCGGAGTCCGCCGGGATCAGGCCGAGCAGGGCCTTGAACAGGGTCGTCTTGCCCGAGCCGTTGGCCCCCAGCACGCCAACGAACTCGCCTTCGGCGACGGCGAGGCTGATGTCGCTGAGGACCGCCCTGCCGGCGACCGAGAGGGTGGCGTGGTCGAGAGCGATCGCGTCGCTCACGAGGTCTTGTCGCCGAGCGCCTTGCCGACCGCGTCGATGGTATCGAGCATCCACTCGGCGAAGCCCTTGCCCTGTGGCTGCGTCTCCGTCACCGGGACGATCGGCACACCAGCTGACCGCGCCAGCTCGGCGAGGTTCTCGGTGAAGGCGTCTTCGACCTGGGCGTTGTAGAAGAGAATCCTGACCTTGCCGTCTCTGATCGCGTCCTCCATGGCCGCGATGTCTCCGGCCGCAGGCTCGGTCTCGTTCATGATGGCGGTCTGGAACCTCTCGTTCTCCATCTTGAGGCCAAGCGCTTCGGCCATGTAGCCGAACACCGGTTCGGTCGCGACCACGGGGGTCCCGGCGAACCTCTGCCGGAGATCGGCGACCCTGGCCTCGATTGGGGCGAGGGTGGTGAGGAAGGCGTCGCGGTTCTCCTCGAACGTGGCCTTCCCCTCCGGGTCCAGCGCGCCGAGCGCGACCGTCAGCGCATTCGCCATGGCCGGCATCGCCTTGGGGTCGTACCAGACGTGCGGATTGTCGCCCTCCGCACGGCCAGTCAAATGGGCGACATTGATGACGACG
>JBBDMC010000151.1:16024-20029 GCA_040878485.1 Bauldia sp.
GACGCGCTGAGGATCCGGGCTCGCTTCGATGAGGCGCTCCATCCAGTGGTCGTAGCCGGCCCCGTTCATGATGACGACTGCGGCGTCGGCGACCGCGACCGCGACCGACGGCGGCGGATCGAAGTCGTGCGGGTCGGTGCCTGGCGCGACGATGACGTTCTCGACCACGACCCGGTCGCCACCGGTTGCCTTTGCCGCTTCGCCGTAGAAGCCTTCGGCGGCGACGATCTTGATCGGCCGGTCGGCGGCGATGACCGGGGACACGGCTGCCGCCTCGGCAAGAAGGGCGGCTGCGGCGAGTAAGGCTGTCAGAAGTCTTTTCATGGTGGCCCCGCAGCGCTGCGAATCGCGAAACGTTATAACATTACATATCCGGTCGCAATGCGCTTGGGGGCGTTCCCTGCTGATCCGCCGTCAGTCGAGGCCTCGGATCAGCCGGGTGTCGGGTAGACAGGTGACCGGCAGGCTCCTTTCCGCCTGCCACATCCCGACGGCGACCCGCGTCTTGGAGCCGACGAGGCCGTCGGTGCCGCCGACGTCGTGGCCCTCCGCGACCAACCTTTCCTGAAGTCTCCGCACATCGCCGCGGCTTATCCCGCCGACGCTCGTCCAGGTGCCGCGGAACGGGCGATCCTCGCCGAAGCGGTCGGCGAGGTGGCCGACGTAGAGCGCGTAGAGGTCCGAGCGGTTGTACTGCTTCAGGACGTAGAAGTTTCCGGTCACCATGAAGGCCGGCCCGAGCCGCCCGGCCGGCATCAAGAGAAACGCAGCGTCGTCGCCCCGTGACGGCAGCGCCCCGCCGTCGGCTCGGGTCAATCCGAGACGGGCCCATTCGGCGAGCGGCCGGCCCCGTTCCGGTCCTTCCAGCGCGCACGAGACGTTCGCCGGCAGCGTCGCCTCGAAGGCCCAACCTTCGCCGCGCCGCCAGCCTTCGTTGGCCAGGAAGTTGGCGATCGAGGCGAGGGTGTCGGGGACCGAGTCCCAGATGTCGCGGTGTCCGTCGCCGTCGAAATCGACCGCGTAGACCAGGTACAGCGACGGCAGGAACTGCGGCTGTCCGAGACCGCCGGCCCAGGAGCTGCGCATCCCCTCGGGCGAGATGTCGCCGTTCTCCAGAATCTGGAGCGCCGCGATCAGCTCCTTCCGGTAGAAGGCGCCACGCCGGCCCATGAACGCCTGCGTGGCGAGCGCCCGGATGGCGGGCTCGGGGAGCTTGACCTCGCCGAAACCCGATTCCTTGCCCCAAATTGCCACCAGAATCTCCGCCGGCACGCCGTAGCGCGCCTCGACGGCGTCGAGGGTCTTGCGCCACTTGGCGAGCCGGCTGCGGCCCTGGCGCGCAAGCGTCTTGAGGCCCGCCTCGCCGAAATAGGGCGCCGGGCTACGGAACTCGGTCTGCCATTCGATCTCGTGCTCCTTGATCGGCTGACCGGGCGGCTGCAGCTCGGGGAGGTTCCAGTCGAGCGTGACGCCCTTGAAGGCGCGGTCGAAGGTCGTCCGCGCGACTCCGGCCGCCGTGGCGAGAGGCCAGGCATCGGTCGCGATCCACGCCTGGAACGACCGCTCGACTTCCCGGCGGTCAAGCGTCTCGGCCGCCGCCGGGACTGACGGAAGCACGGCCGCGATCAGGGCGACCAACACGCTTCGCGTGGCGCGAACGGCGATCGGTGCCGTCCGCCGGCTTGACCTTTTGGCTGAAATCGGCGATGGCACTCTCATGACGGCGGCAACGCGTTCACGCGCGATTTGCATTTGCGGGATCATTATCACCGGCTAGCAACCCGCTGGCTGAGGCCGTCCTCTCTTTGCCCACCCGAAAGATGAGACGATCGCCCCGGCCGGCGGGCGGGGAACTCGTCTGATGGGCCTCAGGCTCCACAATACGCTGACCCGGACGAAGCAGGACTTCGTCCCGATCGACCCGAAGAACGTGCGCATGTACGTCTGCGGGCCGACGGTCTACGACTTTGCCCACATCGGCAATGCCCGGCCGCTCATCGTCTTCGACGTGCTGTTCCGCCTGCTCCGCCATCTCTATGGCCCGGACCACGTGACCTATGTCCGCAACATCACCGACGTCGACGACAAGATCAACGCGCGGGCGGCGGAGGAGCATCCCGACCTGCCGCTGAACGAGGCGATCCGCAGGGTCACCGAGACGACCGAGAAGCAGTTCCACGAGGACGCCGCCGCCCTCGGCTGCCTCGATCCGACCCACGAGCCGCGGGCGACCGAACACATCGACGACATGAGGGCGATGATCGAACGATTGATCGCCAACGGCTGCGCTTATGGTGCCGAAGACCACGTCCTCTTCCACGTCACGGCGATGGACGACTACGGCAAGCTCGCCAACCGCTCGCTCGACGACATGATCGCCGGCGCCCGCGTCGAGGTCGCGCCCTACAAGCGCGACCCGATGGATTTCGTGCTGTGGAAGCCGTCGAAACCCGGGGAACCTTCCTGGGCTTCGCCGGCTGGGATCGGGACCCCAGGTCGGCCGGGCTGGCATCTGGAATGCTCGGCGATGTCCGACAGGTGGCTGTGGGAGGCGGCGCGAGGGACGCTGTCGCCGGCCGGGCTCGCGCACCCGCACGAGTTCGACATCCACGGCGGCGGCATCGACCTGGTGTTTCCGCACCACGAGAACGAGATCGCCCAGTCGCGCTGCGCCTTCGGCACGCCGGTGCTGGCCAACACCTGGCTGCACAACGGCTACCTGCAGGTCGAGGGCGAGAAGATGTCGAAGAGCCTGGGGAATTTCGTGACGGTGCGGGAGCTGGTGAACGATTGGCCGGGCGAGGTGATCCGGTTCAATATGCTGAAGACCCACTACCGGCAGCCGATGGACTGGACCGAGTCAGGGTTGCGTGAAGCAGAGCGAACGCTTGATCAGTGGTATGACGTCATTGGGGATGTTGAGCCGGGAATGCTCTGCGCCGACGCTGTCGACGCCCTTACCGATGATCTGAATACGCCAAGGGCGTTCGCGGTTCTGCATCAGTTGCGCGACGAGGCCGTGGCCGGCCCCTCCGGCGCGAAAGCTTGCCTGAAAGCAACGAGCCAGATGCTTGGACTGCTCGAACGGTCCGGATCGGACTGGGCGGCCAAACGCCGCGCCGCCGCGAGCATTGGCGAGGCGCAAATCTTTCATTTCATTTCGGCCCGCGCCGCCGCCCGCAAGGCGAAGAACTTCGCCGAGGCCGACCGCATCCGCGCCGAACTCGAAGCCATGGGCATCGCGCTCAAGGACTCGAAGGACCCCAAGACCGGCGAACTCGTGACCACCTGGGAGGTGAAGCGATGACCGTCTGGCAGTTCGTAGGGTGGGCAGAGGCGCACAGCGCCGTGCCCACGCGGCCGACGAAGGGACTGGTGGGGACGCGTCGCTTTTCCCCCCCAACAAAAACGGACGGGGTTGGCGTGGATTCCCGGGTCAAGCCCGGGCATGACAGCGGTAAGATGCAGGAACGCAACCAAATGACGATTGGGAGGACAAGATGAGCCACGCCGTCGACCACATCCAGTTGAGCGTTGAGGACTACCCGCGCGCCAAGGCCTTCTACGCGCAGGCACTAGCGCCTCTCGGCTTCACGCTGATGATGGAGTTCCCGGAACAGGGGCCGCCCTCCCATGGCGGCTTCGGGGCGATGGGCAAGCCGTTCCTGTGGATCACCGGCGGCACCCGGCAGACGCCGACGACTCACATCGCTTTCGGCGCCCGATCGGCCGAAGAAGTGAACGCCTTCTACCAGGCGGCAATGGCGGCCGGCGGCACGGACAACGGCCCGCCCGGCACGCGCGCGCTCTACCACCCGAAATACTACGCCGCATTCGTTCGCGATCCCGAGGGCCACAATATCGAAGCCGTCTGGCATGGGACCGTCGAAGCCGCGCCGGAGAAAGCGCCCGTGCGCAAAGCCGCTGCCCGCAAGAAGCCGGCCGCGAAGAAGGCCGCTCGTGGCAGAACGCCGGCCAAGCGCGCGTCGGCGAAGAAAGCTCCCG
>JBBDMC010000152.1:0-19289 GCA_040878485.1 Bauldia sp.
CCGCGCACCGCCGCCGGCGCCCAGGACGACGAGCGGCCCGGCATCGGCACGCCAGTCGGGCCGGGCATCGAGGATGGCGTGGACGAAGCCGAACCCGTCATGGTTGCTGCCGGCGAGCGAGCCGTCGGGCTGGACGACCACGCAGTTGACGGCTCCGACCGCCCGCGCCGTCGCGGCGACGGTATCGACCACGGCGAGCGCCGCCTCCTTATGCGGAATCGTCAGGTTGCAGCCGGAGAAGCCGAGCGCCGGTAGCGCCCTGAGCGCCGCCGCAAGCCCCTTCGGCGTGATCGCCAGCGGCACATAGGTCCCAACGAGACCGTATTTTGCCAACCAGTAGTTGTGCAGCTTCGGCGAGCGCGAGTGCATGACCGGCCAGCCCATGACGCCGGCCAGCAGGAAGCGGTCAGGATGAGGCATCTGGGCGGGCTCGCGGAAGGGCGGGATCAGCCGCAACGCGGCGTCCGACAGCGGCCGCACCATAGGCAAGCATGATTCGCCCGGCAAGGCGCACCGGCCGCTGCCGGGTCGTCCGCCACCTCCCCCGCCGGAGACAAATCGGGCCGGCGGTGGCCGGCCCGATTTGCCCGTGCTGCGACGACGGCTCCGCGTTTACGCCCGCCCCGACGTGGCGGGATTACCACGAGCCGTCGTCATCGATCGTTTCGAATGGCACAGCCCGCACCAATCAGCCGTTGCTTCAAGAGGGCGGCGGGATTGCCCCGGTAAATGCCCCAGGGCGCTAGATCCGATGTTGCGACGCTCCCCAATGACAGGACGGCCCCGGCGCCAACCGTCACTCCTGGGCCGATGATCGATCGCGCCGCGACCCATGCGCCATCATCGATCCTGACCGGCTTTGCGACCAGATCGAAGCCCGGCGAACTCCAGTCATGGCTGCCGGTGCAGACGTAAGCACCTTGAGAGATGCAGCAGTCGGAGCCGATTCGGACGGCAGCCAGGTTGTCGATCCAGACCTTCTCGCCAAGCCAGCTGTCGTCGCCGATCTCGAGTCGCCATGGAAACTTGATGCGAACGCCTGGCTTGATCGAGACTCGCTTGCCGATCCGCGCCCCGAAAGCGCGAAGAACGAAGCGCCGGTGGAGGCTGCCCGGGATCCACGATCTCACGAGGACAGCGTCGCACAGCAGCCACAAGGTCTCGGTGAGCTTCGATCGTCCTCGGCTGAACCATTCGTTATCGAAGTCGCGCAACCGAACGACGCCAACTGGTGCTCTGCCGGCGCCGCCAGCGCCGCCCGGCTGCTTCGCGTCGTCCAAGGCTTGTCGCTAAAGCGCCTTCGCAAGGTCGGGGATGGGGTTGCCGGCATCGAACAGGAAGCACCGGCGGTGGAAGAACACCGACGTGCACCGCGGCAGCACGACGCCCGGCGCATGACCGAAGAAGTCGGCCCTTTGGATGTCGAGCCCACGTGTTGCCTCGAAGAACCCATAGCTCTCCGCGTCGTCGCAGATGAGCGCCCCGTCTTCGCTGAGGTGCCGGATCGCCGGTTCGAAAACGTCCTCGCGGAAATCTCCGTCGATCACCGCGACGTCGAAACTCGGCCTCGGCAAGCGGTCGAGTACCCGCGTCACCTCGGCAAGGCAGGTCACCCTGTCGGCCGACGAAATCAGGTGCAGCTCGACGTTCTCCGGCATGACCTTGGCAAGCCTGGCGTGCCACGCGACATCGCCTTCGAACGTGACCACCCGCTCGGCCCGCGCTGCCCACCACAGCGTCGATTGCCCGCCGCCGAACTCCAGCACGCTGCGGCCGGCGAAATCGCGATGCATCAGGAGGTGGATGCACGGGTAGGAGTACCACGGCAGCGGCTCGCCCCGGCGCGAGACTGCCTCTTCCCTGAGGCTGCTCCTGAAATGCCCCGACCATTGACTGAAAACGACGGGCGTGGTGAGGGCGGTGGCGACGGCACGGATGGGCCGCCAGGCATACTCCGGCAGCAGCACCTTGAACGGGGCGAACGCCCTCTGGATGCCGGTCTTCATGCTTGCCTTTGTCGCCATTGACCGTCGGTGGACGCGCCGGCAGCCGCCGTTCGCGCTTCGATAGCCCGATCCTCGGCCGCAGGCGCTCGCCTGGACCTGCCCATCGCCTCCAGCATGATGGCCGCGTGCCTGGTCTGGCCGGCGTACCGGCTCGCCTCATCGGGAGACCCAAGGCCGCCGAGCTTCTTCGTCGGCGACTCGCCGGTAAGACGCCTGAACGTCTCGACCGCCAGGCTGAAGGCGAGCGAGAACTTGCCCGGAACCACGGCCAGCACGTTGCGATCGATCTCGCGGATGCCATACTGGTAGTTGCGTCCGCCGCCGCCGGCGATCTCGGCCTTCTCGCCGCGGTAGGTTTCCACCACGCTCGCCTCGCCGAGGCGCGGGAACACCGACCTTGCCATCGACACCAGCCGCTCGCTCGCCCGGGCGACTGCCTGGCGATCGTCCGGATCGGCGACGTAGCCGCCGCCGATCAAGGAATAGCTCAGGTCGCCGACACGATGATGCAGGTGGTTGATGCTTCGTTCCACGAACGGGGTCAGGCGAACGAAATTGACGTCCGCGACCGGCGGGTGGGCGACGAGCAGCGGCGAACTGACCACCCTGACGTCGCTCGACCGCTCAAGGAACCGCGACAACCCCTTGCCGGCCGCGATGACCACCGCCCGCGCCTCGACCGCCCCGTTGGTCGTGTGGACGCGCGTCCGCTCGGACGTCCGCTCGACCCTGGTCACCTCGGCTCCGGTGATGACCTCGCCGCCGCAGCCAATCAGGCTACGCAATAGGTCGACGATGATCGCCGTCGCCTGCATCGGCCGGTCGAAGCCGACGATGCGGAAATGGGTGTCCGGATCGAGATTGATGCCTTCGTTTCGCGGCTTGCTGATCACCTGGCGCGAGTAGTCCGCCCAACCGGCGCTGGGAATCCGGCGCGAGGCGGCCACGGCCCCGCGCCAGTTGTGGCTGTGGAAGCGCTGATGGCGGCTGATGAACTGCTTGATCGCCATCTCCCAGGTGAGCAGGAAGAACAGCTTTCGGCCGTACTCGCCGATGCCGCGAAACGAGTCCATGTCGAAGTCGGGATCGTTGCGGGCCGCCACGATGTATTCGATCGGCTCGTCCCTGAACCAGCTGCCGCCCTTTTGCGGAAAGCCGAGACGGCCGTCGCCGGCCACCACGATGTTCATGTTGGGAAAGCAAGCGTAGGTGTCGAGCAGGTCCTCGACGCCGCCGATCATCGCCCGCATGAAGTGGTTCTGCGGAAAGATCGAATAGAGGCTGCCGAAATGGAACCATCCGTGCAGCGCCGCGCTCGCCTCCTGACACAGCCTGGCGTTGCGCTCGATGAGCACCACGCTACGGCCCGAGCGCGCGAAGATCTCGGCAATGGCGAGGCCGGCGATACCGCCGCCGACGACGGCGCAGTCATAGGCCATGGGCGTCTCTCAACCCAGCACCTCGGTGAGCGCCACGGCGATGCGTTCGGCGTCCTGTGGCGTCGTGCCGGAGGTGATCGGCGGGCAGATATGGCGCGGACACCAAGTCTCGGTTACGCGCAGCGCGTCCTCGTCGTAGGCGATCCCGGCGAACACCGGTTGCCGGTGGCACGGCACCTCGTAGACGCCGCCCCCGCAAACGATCCCCTCGGCCGCCAGCTTCCGCTTCGCTTCCTCGGCGCCGACTCCTTCGGGCAGGCGGACGATGAACTTGTAGTGGCTGGCCTGGTCCATGTGCGAGGCGTCGCAATAACCGATCCGCGCGCCGCGCAGCCGCGCCGAGACGATATCGACGGCCCGCCTGCGCGCCGCCACCATGCGGTCGAGCTTGGCAAGCTGCACCAGCCCGATGAATGCGCTCACCTCGCTCATCCGCCAACTGCTGCCGAGATCGTGGTGGAGCCCGCCGTAAGCTGCGCCGCGCTTTCCCTGATTGCGGAACGATCGCGCCAGCTCGGCGTCGCTGTCGCTGTCGGTGGTGATCATGCCGCCTTCGATGGTGGTCATCACCTTGGTCGGAAAGAACGAGAACGCTCCGCCGTCGGCGAAGGTGCCGGCGCTCCGGCCGCCGAGCCGGCTTCCATGCGCATGGGCCGCGTCCTCGATCAGGAACAGCCCGCGGTCGCGGCAGAACGCCACCACGGCGGGGAAATCGGGCACGATGAGCCCACCGATGTGCACCCACAGAACGCCGTCGACTCGGTGTTTCGCCACCACCGACCCGAGCTCGGCGAGGCCGGGCGAGAAGTATTCTTCCGCCATGTCCATGTAGACCGGCTGGCCGCCGGCACGCAGGATCGCCGCGACACTGGCGAAGTTGGTGTTCGACGGAACCGCCACTTTCCTGCCGCGCGCCCCTCTCAGGGTCAGCAGGACCTCGAGGGCCGAGGTCGCGGTATTCAGCGCCACGGCGTGCCGACTGTCGACGTAGGCGGCGAACGCCGCCTCGAACGCGGCGGTATGCCTGCCGAGAATCAGTTCTCCCCGCCGCAGGATGTCGCCGGTCGCCGCCTCGATGGCGCGAATTTCGGCCTCGTCGAGGTCGAGGTAGAACGGCCTCAGGACCTCCTGGCCGCGCTCCACGCGGTCGGCCGAACTAGCCCTTGCGGCAGTCGGGGCCTGTCCGCCGTTGGCCAGCGCGTTGCTCATAGACCAGTGCGTCGATGTAGAACCGGTACCAGAATCCCTGCAGGACGTGGAACGTCAGCCCGGGAACGCCGTCGAGGAAGCCGAGGCAAATGAAGTACCGATAGACGAAATAGAGGAAGGGGCGCGCGAACGGCGGCATCCTTGCGTAGACTCTCTCTTTGAACCACCGGGTGCGGTGCACCTTGGCGCCAAGGAGCCTCGGTTCGATCCCCGGCTTGCTCGCGCCCCTGCCGCCCGCCGCGGCCAGCATTTCGTCGAGCTCGCCCTGGGCCGTCGTCAGGTGCTTCCTGATGAAGTAGTCGAGGCTGTTCTTGCGGTTGTCCTCGAGGAAGTCGGACTGCATGAACCCGATCTTGCCGTCAACGATCAGGTGTTCTTCCGTCCGTTCCTCGTAGCGGGCGTGCCCTTTCCTGAACAGGCGCACCACGCGGTGCGGGTACATGCGGCCGTGCCTGAGCCAGCGCCCCATCCAGTACATGCGTCGATTGAGCGCGTAGGCGGTGACGCCCGCCTCCCGGCCGACCCGGCGGCTGATTTCCTGGCTGAGCGGGCCGGGGACGATCTCGTCCGAGTCGAGTCTGAGGATCCACTCGTTCCTGACCGGCACGTTGTCGAGGGCCCAGTTGAACTGGATCGCCTGGTTGGCGAACGGGTTCTGAAACACCCGCGCGCCCAGTCCGCGGCAAATGTCGAGCGTCCGGTCGTCGCTGAAGGAATCGACGACGATGACGTCGTCGCTGAGGTGCTTGATCGACTCCAGGCATCTGCCAATCTGCGCCTCGTCGTTGAACGTCAGGACGATGACCGAGATCACGTCTTCCTGGCCTTCAGCCAGAACGAGGTCCCCAGGAGCCAGTTGCCGGTGAGCCGGGGCAGCGGCGCCGTGAACGGCACCAGCGCCTCGACGGCGAGGCCGTTCCGCCTGACGATGTCGGCGTAGCGGAACGGGTTGAACAGGCGTACCGGGTTGTTGGTGCGCTCCCTGATCAGCCGGAAGATCGACAGCGGGCAGAAGTAGTTGGCGTCCATGCTGACCAACATCCCGCCCGGCTTGAGGATGGTCGCGATCTTCCGCACGAATTGGTCGAGCATCGGCACGACCAGCATCATCGTCAGCGTGGCGAAGACCAGATCGACCGGCTCCGGCGGCTCGATGTGGCGAAAGTCGCCCGCCAGCTCGACGTAGCGCGGATCGTCGACCCTGATCGCCGCCAGCCGTTCCGGAATAAGGTCGTTGGCGTAGTAGCGCGCGCACCCATGGCCGAGGAAGACCGGAACGTAAAGCGAGCAGCCCGCCCCGATCTCCAGGATGGTCTTGCCGGCGAATTCCTCCGGCGCCATGACCTTGGACAGGTAGCGGCTGACGAGGACGTCCGGTTGGATGTCGCCGAGGCGAAGGTTCCGTCCGTCCGCGTAACGGGCGAGAATGATCCGCGTGTGCGGATCCACCCGACTATCCGGCATGACCATCGATCAGATCCTGATAGATTTGCCGCAACGCCCCTGCGATCATGGCGATGTCGTAGCCTCCCGCATGGGCGCGGGCGTTGTCACGCATCGCCGACAGGTTGCTTCCGAGCAGCCGGTCGATCGCCGCCGCGAAGGCCGGCGCGCTGTTCTCGACCCACAGGCCGCAGCCGGCGACCTCGACGGCCGACCACGGCGTGTTGCGGCTCGCCACCACCGGCAACCCGGCGGCAAGCGCCTCCAGGCACGACATGCCGAAGTTCTCGCTGTGAGACGGGAACAGGAAGAGATCCGCCCCCTTGAGGAAGGCGATCTTGTCCTCTCCCGACAACTCCCCGACCAGGGCTGCGCGCCCTCTGAGCCCACTGGCGGCGGTCATCGCCTCGAGCCGAGCCCGCTCGCCATCGTCGCCGCCGGCGATCAAAAGGACGGCGTCGGGGAACCGCTCGCTGACCAGCCGCAGGGCCTCGATCACCACCTCGAAGCATTTCTTGCGGTGCAAGCGCCCCATCGCAATCAGGATTTGCGCCTCGTCGGCGGCAACAGCCGCGGCCGGAAAGAAACGCGCCAGATATCGGTCGCGGGACAGCGCCTCGGCGCGATCGAAAGGCGCACAGTCGATGCCGTTGGGCACGACATGAACCGTGGCCCCCGGAAACAGTGACAGGACCTCGGCGCGCTCTTCCGGGCTGGTTGCGTGCCACGCGACCCGGCGTCCGCGGTCGGTCAGCGACGAGATCAGGCTAAGCGTCATTTGCTTGAGCCGTGGCTTCCTCTTCGTCAGTGCCCAGTCGGAGAACGACCCCCTTGGCGACACGAGGAGGGGCCGAGCGAGCAGCCTGGCGAGCACCAGCGTCTCGATGGCGTGGGCCGAATAGATGTCCTGGAGGTGGACGACGCCGGCGGCTTTCACGTCGCGCCAGAGACCCAACGCGAAAGGAAGGGAGAACCGGCCGGCGGCACTGTCGTCGTAATAGCGAACCACGTAGTTCGGCTCGAACGCCACGGCCCGATTGGTCGGCACATCGAGCTTCGACCTGCCGTTGGCGTTGGTCGTCGCGACCCGGATGCCGACGCCGATCTGCGCCAGCGCCTGGCAGGCATAGTGAACCGAGAAGATCGGACCGCCGTAGGTCGTCGCCGGGTAGTAGGCCGGCATGACCTGGAGGACGGTCATCGAGAGTTGACCCGCGAGTCGACCAACCGGCCGTTCGTTCCACGCGCCCGCTGCGGCGGCCTGCCGGCCGCTCTCCCGACCTTGCCGAGCCGTCCGACGACGATATCGAGCGCGACGAAACAAACCGTCAGGATCGCGATGTCTCTCAGGAAGATGAAATAGCTGCCGACCGATTGCTCGATATCGACGAGCAGGTGGGCCGCGAAGCCGAAGACGACGATATAGAGTTCCTTGGGTATCCGCCCCCACTTCGCCAAGCGGTCATAGACACCGACCACCCACAATACCCCGAATATCCAGATCGGCGTCAGGACGATGAACGGAAACCCGAAATCGGCCTGCAGGCCCGAATAGACCGTTTGCGGGTAGTCGATGTCGGATGCCCACAGGTTGGGACAGATCGCCGCGAAGTATTGGCAGACCAGCACGTCGTCCGAATAGACGATCTTTCCCGGGCTGAAGACGCGGGGGATCGCTCCAACCAACCCGTGCCAAACCAGCTCCCCGCCCATCACGTTGGTCGGGTCGTTGAGCTGTTCCTCCATGATCGCGTAGTGGAATCTCCACAACGCCGTTCGCGCCTTAAGATTGCCCAATGTCGCATCGATGTCGAACAGGGCGTCGATGAACGACACCGACGAGGACGGCACGCCTGCCCGTGGGGAGTAGGTGAGATAGTCGATTCTGACGTTCTGGAAGAGGTTGCTGAAGAGTACGGCGACCGCCAGGGCCACGGCCCCTCGCGCCAACAAGCCAACCGTGAAGTAGGGGCCGATCTTTCCACGCCCGACCAGCCACACCACGCCTCCGACGATGAGCATGACCAGGAACTCGCGGCGTCCGCCCAACGACAGCAGCATCACCGTTGCGGTCAGCATCGCCAGCCGCAGGACGAGCAGTCGCGATCCGGCGCCTGCCGATATCGAGGCCACCAGCCAGATGAAAACCGCGAACTCCAGGCTGACGAAAAGCTCGTTGACCGGTCCGTGCCAGCTCGGAATGAAGATGGCGTATCTGGCGAGCTCCTGCTGGTCGTAGAACGACACGATTCCGTAGGCCAAATAGGAGTAGGCATGCCAGGCGGCGGCAGCCAGCCAGATTCCGATAAGAGCCGAATAGGATGCCGCATTGACCCTGCCGACGAAGTTTTCGACGCTGACGCGGCGAGTGGCGCCCGCCGATAGCCGCGCGTGAACCGCCAACAGCACCAGGATGCTCGCGACCAGCGCCAACATGAGGGCCGCAACTGCGAGCACATCGATGCCGGCCACGTCAGTCACCAGCATGTCGACAACCGTATAGGCGCCGTAGGAAAGCGCCAGGAGAAGCACATGCAAATGGAGGAGCCCGAGCCGATGCCGCCGTCTTGCGATGCCAACCAGCGCCACCGCGATCGGCAGCGCCGCCAGGGCCACGATGGAGAGCCTGGTGTTATCCATGGTGTCGCGTGGCGAGCCGCAACGCCGCTCTGGCGTTCGTCCAGTTCCACGCCGTCTCGATGATGCGGGCGAGGTCCGAATGGCGGGGCTCCCAACCGAGTTCGCGTCGCGCCAACGCCGCATCGGCAAACAGAATCGGCGGATCGCCGGTGCGCCGCGGTCCGATCTGGCAGCGGACCTTTCGCCCGGTCAGGTCTTCCACCGCGCCGATGATCTCCCGCACACTCGATCCTCGCCCCATCCCGAGATTGTACGCCGCCAGACCGCCTTTCTCGCCGAGTGCATCGAGCGCCAGGACGTGCGCGTCGGCCAAGTCGCTGACGTGAACGAAGTCCCTGATGCAGGTCCCATCCGGGGTCTCATAGTCGTCGCCATGGACGGTCACGCAGTCCCGGAGCCCGGCGGCGACCTGCAGAAGAAGCGGCAACAGGTGTGTCTCGGGATCGTGCTGCTCCCCCAGCGCGCCGTCCGGATCGGCCCCGGCCGCGTTGAAGTACCTGAGAGCGATGGAGCGCAGGCCGTACGCACGCCCGTAATCCGCCAGCGCCCGCTCGATGGCGAGCTTGGTCTGCCCATAAGCGTTGATTGGCATTTGCGGCTGGCCTTCGCTGAGCGGAAGAGCACGGGGGAGGCCATACGTCGCGCAAGTACTTGAGAAGACCAGCTTGTCGACACGCGAAGCACGCATGGCGTCGAGGAGACTTAAAGTGCCAACAACGTTGTTGCGGTAGTACTTGGCAGGATCGTCGACCGACTCGCCGACGTAGGCGAAGGCGGCGAAATGGATGACCGCCGATGGCCGGTGCTTGCGAAGGACAGCTGCGAGTCGCTCAGTGTCGAGGATGTCCCCGCGTTCGAGGGGACCCCACCTGACCGCCCACTCGTGACCGCGGACGAGGTTGTCGTAGACGACCGGCTCGTGGCCGGCCCCCGCCAGTGCTTTGCAGGTATGGCTGCCGATGTAGCCAGCCCCCCCGGTCACCAAGATGCGCACGGGTCTTCCGCTTCAGACGCCCGCCGCCAAAGGATCCGCTTGGCCTGGCGCAGGCGGCGACCCGCATTCGATGGCGCGTGCGATCGCCTGAGCGCGAACATCATAGGAGTAGGCGGGCACGCAGCGCCGATAGGCCCGTTCGATCATTTCGCCCCGTTCAGCGGGTCGCGGGAGATAGTGGCGGATCTTGTCGCAGAGTTCGTCGGCCGTGGTGAAGACGTCGACCTCCTTGCCGGGTTCGAACAGCCGTCGGATCTCGTCATTGTCAATGTGCAGCATGAAGCCCTTGCAGGCCGGGATTTCGAATGTGCGCATCGAAATGCGGTCCTCCCAACCGTGCTTCCCCGCCGGACCCATGTGGAAGGCAAGGTTGATCCGAGCCTGTTGAAGGAACCGGCTGTAGCAATCGCCGACCAATTGGAACCCGGCGACGCTTGGTTGGAGTGCGGTGCCCTTCGCGGCTTGGCTCCATCCATTGCCGATGATCGTCAACCTTACCTCGGGCAGCTTGCGCGCGATCGCTTCCAGCCAACGCGCCTTGTAGGGCGTGCAGTTTCCCACGTAGCCGCAATCCGCCAGGTAATCGGTCTCCGCGACGCGTGCCAAGCGCGGGTAGTGCACATGCGCGGAATAGCCGAAGTAGAGCAGCGAAACCCGACTGGCGCCGAGCTGCTCCTCCAGGGATGGGATCACAAGCGAGTTGTTGGTGAAGACGTGATCGTAGTGCGCGAACGTGTCTCTCGACACATCGACGTGGTCGAAGTGAAAGTCGGTATAGTAGAGGAGCGTCGTGATACCCCGGCGCCTGATTTCCGCCAGCGTCCGGGTCGTCAAGTAGCTCCCCTTCACCGTCAGAAACGCGCGCGGGCGCAGATTTTCGACGGCCTCGAGGACCGCCTGGTTGTAGGAGGCGATGCTCCACCGCCGCAGGCCCCGCGACAGTAGGCGCAAACTCAGCAACCGCGAATGCAGGAAATGGTGCGCCATTTCAACATAGCAGATGTCCCAGCCGAGCTGGCGCAGTCCCTTGGCGATCCCGTCCGCCGCCGAGCCCAACCAGAAATTCGACGCCACCACGATCCGCCGGCTTCCCGTCATGCGAGGCCTGTGCGGGCCGGTTGGGCGCCGCCGGCGGACGGGCGACCGAGGCAGTAGCGCACCGCCGCCAGCGCGCCCGCGAGGCTAGCGCGCCCGTCGTGCTCAGCCGAAATGCGCAGCGACGCCTCAGACAGGCTCCGCAGCAACTCCGGCTCGCTCGCCAGGCGTTCGAGTTGACGCGCCAGCGCGGCGACATCGCCACACGAATAGACGAGGGCATTCTCGCCGGTCCGGGCGATGCTGGTCGGGCCGAGAGCACCGACGCGATCGCTGAGGAGGAGCGGCAGACCGAGGATGGCCGCCTCGAGCACGATCATGCCGAACGTCTCGACCTCGGCGGGGTGCGCCAAAACGTCGGCCGCGCAGTGGTAGCCGGGCAGCGCGTCGATGTTGACGAAGCCGAGGAACCGGGCGGGAAGTCGGGCTTGCGCGACCGTCCGCTCCAGCGCCGCGCGCTGTTCGCCATCGCCGGCGAACAGCACCACCACCCGTCGCGGCGTTGCCGGACGCGCCGCGAGCAGCTTCAGCGCGTGGAGAAGGTCGCCCGGCCGCTTGCGGGCGATCAGCTTACCGACGAAGAGAACCGCGAGGTCGCTCTCTTTTAGTCCGAGCCGCCCCCGGATGGCCAAGCGCCTCGCCGTGCGGCGCTCGCGGCAGGCCCAGAATCCCTCGTCGGCCATCGCCGGCACGCGGAACCGCTTGTCTCGTGGGACGCCGAAGGTCTCGAAATACCGATCGTTGGCGTCGCCGATGCAGAGAAACGCCGCGTACTGGCGTAAGACCAACGGCAGAACGAGGGACTTGAGCGCCGCCGTCACCGGCGGTGTTCCTGAGTGCAGCGAGCCGTCGGAGATCATCATCGCCGGAATGCGCCTGCTCCGGCACCACAGGAGCGCGCGAATGGCGGTCCTCCACATATAGCCGTGGATCAGCACGACGTCGGGCCGGAAGCGCGCCAGCGAAGCCCCGACGCCGGGATTGTCGATCTCGGCGAAGCGCGTTGAGCCGATGCGGTCGGCATGAGGCAGGAACTCGTGCTCGTAGCCGCCGAGGAGATCGGTCTTCCAGACGATCTCCACGCCCATCCCGGGATCGACCACCCGCGCGATGCCGACCTTCGAAGCGAAGAACACGCGCACGTCGAGCCCGTCGCGTGCCAGCAGCCGGTAGAGCGGCACGTAGTAAGGGATGGGATGGGTCGCCACGACCGCAAGACGCGGCCTCACGGCCGCATTCTGATGGACTTTGCCGTCACTCAAATCATGCGCCGCTATCGGTCGCTGGTTCATATCGACCGGTTGAGAATGAGAAACGCCTTGGCCGTGCCGAGCCTATCCGCCACATACGCCTTGTCTCTCACGAACAAGGTGTTTCCCTGAGTGCCTGAGGTGTCACGCGTTGTCAGGCTGCGCGTATATGGATCGTAACCGCACTGCGTGAAGCCGAGGCGTTGCATTCCGTCGCGAATGCCATCCTCGTCGTAACCGTAGTTGGCGCCCGTTCCACCAAGCTCAAGAACGACGCATTGCAGCGCAGGGTTTGCCAAGGTCGCGGCTGCACCGCGAAGCACCTCCGTCTCGAAACCTTCCACATCGACTTTGAGCATTACCGCAGATCGGTCGTCGAGAGCGTCATCGAGCGTGACCATCTCGACTGTTTCTATAGCCTCCGTGTCCACGGCTCCGTCGAGAACCAAATGGTTCACCGTGTCGAGCCCTTTGGTGAAGCATGTCGTGCCGGACCGGCTACCGACGGCATGGTCGCGCACGTCGACGCGGTCACCAACGCGATTCAGCTCGATATTGCGGTTGAGCCATGCGCGAGCCTCTTTGCCGGGTTCGAATGCGATCACGTCGGCGCCGACGGCAGCGGCAGCCAGAATCGAGTAGGAGCCAACGTTGGCGCCGACATCGACGAACAACTCGCCCGGCCGCAAGAAATGCAGCAGGAGGGCCATGTCCTCGAAATCATGCAATCCCACATAGATGTTGCCGGTCACCCCCGTCATGCCGTGCCTGGCATACATCCGTGTGCCGTTCGCGAAATCGAAGACGATGGGCTTCGACGCCAGTCGCGAGCGCACCTGCCACGTGGCGAATCTCGACACGTTTTGCAGATGCCGTCCGCGGCTCAACGGATGCTTCATGATGAAGCGCAGGGTGCTGACGAGGCTCACTCGGGACGACAGCCTTCTTGGATCAGGCTATCTCGGGAAATGCGGGCGAGCGTCGCGGCGGATCGTACGTGCTGAGAGATGCGCTTGCACTGAAACACCGCGTTCGCAGACGATCGAGTGCAGAGGCCGGCGGGCCCGCTGCCCTTGCCTCGGTGCTCATGGTTTCGATATGGCCGCAGCTGCGTCGGATTGCGACCAAAGGCGTCGTGCAATCGCGGCGCGCCGCTCAGCCGGCATGAGGACCGCGAGCGCCGGGACCAGACCGAACGCGCCCCACAGCAGCCCGCTCGCCAACAGCCCCGTCGGCGAGTGGGGATCGATCGCCAGACGCATCACGAGCCCGACGGTCGCACACCAGAGCGCCGCTGGGACGGCGGCGGCCGCGCAGCGCCCGAGGTAGCTGAGGTACCGCAGTCCCGCCTGCCGAGAGGTCAGGATCGGCAGCACGACTCCATAGCCGACCACCTCGCCGATCGCCAGGCCGACGGCGGCGCCGGGCGCGCCGTACCGGCTGGCAAGCAGCACGACCGCACCCAGGCCGACGGCGAGTTGCACCAGGCCGGCGATCCCCACCGGCGCAAACGAATTGCCGTACATTGCGAACGTCAGCAGCGGGAGCGCCGGCGCGACGACGAGCACGGCGCCGAACAGGGGCACCGCGACCCTCACGTCGTAGAGGCCGGGCTGCCCCGTCCACAGAGTCACGAACGGCTCGCCGAATAGCGCGACCGAGACGACCAGCGCCGCCGCCACCGCCGACAACACCCTGCCGACCTCGGAGAGCTGCCGCACGACGTCTTTGCCGCGTCCGGCGAAGTGGATCATGGCGATCTCGACTCCCGTGGAGATCGCCAGAAAATTGGCGAGCTGGCGGGTGAGATTGGCGAGCGTTCGCAGGACGAGGAAGCCGACCAGCGCACTCCCCGCCGTCGGCAGGACTCCGAGCACAATGACCGGCACCTGGACCCAGGTGACGCTCGCCCCGTGGAGGACGGCGAGCCAGCGCATGTGCCGCCACATGTCGTGGAGTTCGCCGCGCCTCGGCAGCCGCGGCCGCAGCGACAGATCCGGCCAGCGACGGCGGAGGTCGATCGTCATCAGCCCCCACCCCGCCACGAGATCGCAGGCGAGATAGACCGCCGCCAGGACGACCGCGTTGGCCCCGAGAAGCGCCGCGCCGACGGTGGCGGCCGCCAAGCTCGCCACGAATGCCTGATCGATGACGACCCCGCGGGCGAACACCCCCCGGCCCCTGTAGATCTGGGAAATCGCGCCCTTGGCCAGACGCGAGATCTGGGCGGCTCCGACCAGACACAACACGGCGATGCTCTCGCCTGGCGACAGCATCGTCACCGACAGCAGCGCCGGCACGTCCACCCACAGCAGCACGACAACCCCGATGGCGCCGAGCAACCCGGCCAGCGCCAGCGAGCAGCCGAGCGCCACCGAGACCATACGCTGGAAGCCGTCTGCGTCGTTCTTGGCGTGCGCCCTTTGCCAGACGTTGCCGCAATAGACGTTGAGCCCGAGCTCCCCGAGCGCCAGGAGTCCGGCGCACGACAGCAGCACCGCCCAATCGGCATAGATCTGCGGCCCCCACGCCCTGATGAGGATGCCGACGACCAACAGCCGATCGGCGAACAGCAACGCCAGGCCGAGAGCCTGTGCGGCGAAGTTCTTGGTTACGCGCCTCAGCAGTTGTGCAGTCTCGCGCAGCTCATTGGAGGTTTCGGCGGGTCATGACGAATTGCATATCGTCTCGCGTACCAAGTGAGGTCCAACTCACCACCGATTGCCGACCTTTCTGGCGGCAAAAAAGAGCTCCGGCCGAGATAGATCATCAAGGCGCACCGCTTCCGCGCAAGCCGGCAGCCGCAGATCTTCTAGCGGACTGGAGCCAAACGCGCGAGGCGAGTTGGCGAAGCTTCGATCGAGAAAGATGTTGTCTATGAAGGTCGGATGCACCTCGCCCCAGAGGCGGCTCCAAGCAGGCAGAGCCTTCCTGCAGGGATCGCTTCCATTGGGAGTGAACGAGACGAAAATCCCGCCCGGCTTGAGGAGATTCAACGCAAAGGCAAAGGCATGTTGTGGCGTAGGTACGTGCTCCAGAACGTGGGCGGAGAAGAAACAATCATAACTCTGGCAATGCGTGGGATCGGCAATCGCCTCACGCATGTCACGAACTACGCTCACGCCTAATTCTCTCTCAGCATACGTGCGTCTGGAGATGGCGACCTCGAAAGCCGTCGCCTCGAGCCCCGCTTGGCCGAACTGGTATGTTCCATAGCCCCAAGAACACCCAAAATCGAATATTCTGGCCCCTGGCTTGATACCGATGCGTTGCAGGCTGTCGACATAATATCTGTAGTCCTTCTCACTTCCGGCGAAGTTGGAGCGCCTCAGTTCATCCAGCTCTTCGCGATTGGGAAGTCTCGTGGTGAAGCCTTGCGAATATGACTTCTCGTAAAATTTGGCGTTCTCTTCTAGATTATCCGTAGGAGTTCGGAACAACAATCCGCAGTCAACACACCGGCGCAGCTTTGTCAGCACATATTTTCGGTCAACAACGCAACTCGCCGAAGACCCACAATTCGGACACTTCAATCGCGCCTCATCAAGAGATCGCACGATTGATCGCGCCAGGTAGTTGATCTTGCCCATCGACGCTCTACTCGGCCTTGTGGGGCGTTCCTCGACTGGTCACCATGTCACATCGTCCGCCGCAGCTCTGCGGCATACCGTTCGCCGTAGGCCTGCCACGACAGCAGGTCGCGATCCTCCGCCACCAGAGGCCCGCTGCATTCCGCCACGCTGGAGTCGGCGAGGGCCGCCTTGATCCCTTCCTCCAACGCCGTCAGGTCGCCCGCCGCAACGACGCGGATTCGCCTGGCGACAGCGGGGGAATGTGCGAGGTCCGCCCCGCCGCTTCGCTCGGTACAGACGAGCGGCAGGCCGCTCGCCAGCGCCTGCGCCTGGACGAGCGCCATCCCCTCCTCCCGCGACGGCATGACGAAGACGTGTGCCTTGCCGTAGAAGCGCGAAAGCTCGAACTGCTCGACCGGATCGTGGTGATGGATGCGCGGATGGTCGGGGAACGGCGCGTCGCCGAAGCCGCCGACATGCAGGAGATGCACGCCGGGCATTTGCAACACCGCGCTTGCCAGCACATCGACCCCCTTGCGGTAGCTCCACGCGCCGACGAAGAGGACCGTCGGGTCCGGCGCCGCTGCACTCCTCGGCGGAAACTGGTCGAGGTCGACCCCGTAGGGATCGACGAAAAGCTTGGCGGCCGCGTCGGGGTCGCGTGCGAAGCTCTCCGCTACATGCGCCGATGGCACGACGATCCGATCGGCGAGCGCGTAGCCTGCGAGTTCGCGGCCGACGGCAAGGTCGCTCGGGCCGATCGCGCCGGCGATCTCGGCGAGGATCTCGCGTTGCGACAGGATATGGCGGCTGCCGCGCTCGATGAAGATGCGCGCGCCGAAGCGTTTCTTCGCGTGGCGGGCCGCCTCCAGATAGATGCCCGACATGCAGATGAACACGTCGCAGGGCAGAAGCCTGGCAATCACCGCCGCGTTCAGCGCCCGGAACATCGCGCGCTCCTGGAGTGCCGGCATGAGATCGGGCTTGAGCCGCTGCCACGCGACGATCGGCGCGACGAGGGGCAGGAGGCCGACGTGACAGCGCCGCGGCAAGCCGAAGCGCTCGGCGCGCCGGCGCGGCACGTAGGAATAGAACCTGACGTCGAAGCCGAGCCGGTCGAGCTGGCGCGCCAGATCGAGCACGTGAAACCGGCCGGCCGCAGCGATGGCGACTCTGAGTTGTCTCTCCGCCGCCGCTCGCAGGCGAACGGTATCGCGGCGAAGCGGCTGTTGGCTTCGCGTGTCGGACAATGCTTGCCCGTATGCCGGGGAGACGGAGATTCGCTCGGTCCTCAGCCGTGCATCATCGTGGCCGAGACGATAGACACGACCTTCTTCTCGAACGCCTCGTAGCTGAACTTTGCCAGCCCCGGATCGACGCCCTTACCGCGCCTCGACAGCCCCTCCAGGATGCCGCGTCTGATGTCCGCTCGGTCGTCGGGATCCACCTGGATCAACAGCCGCTTGGCATCGGCGTCATCCTTCTCCGAGGGATCGACCAGACGCGAGGCGACCACCGGTATGCCGCAGGCGAGCGGCTCCAGGAAGGCGAACCGGAAGGGATAGCGGTCGAAGTTCCGGCTGCTGCCGGGCATGGCGACCACATCGGCGAGCCGATAGTGATCCGCTTTTTCGCGCTCCGCCACGTATCCGGTGAAGGTGACCCTGTCGGCCACCCCCAGCGCCCGCGCCTTAGCCCGAAGGTCGGCCGTACCCTCGCCGTCGCCGACGATCAAGTACGTCGCGTCGGGAACATCTCGCGCCAGATCAGGCAGCGTTTCCAGGACCTCGTCAAAACCTTTGTTCGGTTCGTATCGCGCCAACTCGATCCGGCCGGCGGTCATGATCACCGTGCGACCGGCGAGACCGTATTTGTCGACCAGATCGGCCCGCCGCGGTGCCGCGTGGAATGCCGACAGGTCGATGCAGTTCGGCAGGTAGTGGACCAGCGCCCGCGGAATGCGCGCCCACGCCTTCAGCCGCTCGGCGGTCAGCCTGCGGATGGCAATGAACGATCGGATGCGCCGGCTGAACAGATTGGCGGCGCGGTAGGGTGTCGGCTGCCAGGCGTCGCGGCCGTAGACCACCGGCAGGACCGGGCAGTGGAAGCGCACTCCGAGCAACGCAGCGAACGGCAGGAGGTTGAGATGGCCGCAGATCACCAGATCGGCGCTGCCCATTCTGGTGGCAAGGGCCATGACTGCCGCCGCGTATCGGAGCCGGCTCCCTCCCGCCGCCATCCCGTAGCGCAGGTTGGGCGGCATCGGCTCGAGCTCGTAGTGCACCGTCCTTGCCAGCGCCACCACCTCGCCGACATCCGGATGCCGGCAGACCGCCGTAAGCAGGTTCCGCCCATAGGCTGCAATCCCCCCACGGCCGCCGAAAGCGTCCGGGACCAGTGAGATCACCCTGCGGCGAGACTGCACGACCGCTTCCTCAGCTCCCGACGATCTCGATTGTCGGCAGGGGGAAGATAAACCTCGTCCCGCGACCCAGCGTTTCCGCCTCCCGCTGCATGAACTCCTCCCGGAAGTGCCATGGCAGGACCAGGTAGTAGTCCGGCTTCATCGCCCGCGATTCCTCTTCCGAGATGATCGCGATATCGGTGCCGATGGTTCTGGCGCCCGCCTTGTCCGGATTGCGGTCCGCCGCGTACGGGATGACCGTGTGATCGATGCCGCACCACTGCAGGATGGTGTTGCCCTTGGTCGAGGCGCCGTAGAGGTGGATGGTCTTGCCGCCGCGTTTCAGCTCCTTGAGCAGCGCGCTCAGTTCCCGCCGGTGGCCTTCGATGCGGTCCTGGAAGTGGCGGTAGGGTTTGTCGGTGTCGAGCTCCCGTTCGAACTCGCGGCGGCGCACGTCATCGATCGCGTCCTGCGCGGCCAGGCCAGCGTACTTGAAGCAACCGTCATGGGTGGCGTAGCAGCGGATGCTGCCACCGTTGCTCTGGTTGAACGCCACTTTGACGATCTTGAGCCCGGCGGCCCCGGTCAGCCGCTCGACCACTGCGAAGCTGTAGTACTCCAGATGCTCGTGGCAGATGGTGTCGTAAGCATTGAGATCGAGCATCGCCGGCATGTACGACATCTCGAAGATCCAGATCCCGTCGGCGGCGAGCATCGACTTGACGGCTCGGCAGAATCGCGCCGGGTCCTCGAGGTCGTAGAACATGGCGATCGATGTGATCACGTCGCATCGGGTCTCGCCGATGCGGGCGTCGAGCGCCGCCGACGGGAAGAAATCGTTGACGATCTCGAGTCCGCCGCCGGCGCACCTGGCGACGTCCGAGGCGTCGATCCCGATCCGCCTGAACTCCGGCGGGTAGCAGCGCAGCAGCGTCCCGTCGTTGCAGCCGATGTCGAGGACGACCGCGTTGTCCTTGCCGGTAAGCTCCATGGCTTCGCTGGCGATGCGGGCGAGGTGGTCGCGCATGGTTCGGTTGGTGCCGGAGCGGTACCAATAGGACGCGTAGAGCACCTCTGGCGGCACCGTCACCGACATCTGCAGCAGGCCGCAGGCCTTCTCGTCGCCGGTCGGATCGCAGCGGACGAGCGCGGTGGCGATCCGCCGCGTGGGAGGCACCGGCCGGCCGGGCTTGACGAACGATCCCTGCAGATACTGCTCACCGAGGTCGATCACTTT
>JBBDMC010000153.1:0-17789 GCA_040878485.1 Bauldia sp.
CCTCGCGGATCGGCCGCCTGTCGAACCAGCATTCCAGAATCTCGCGGGTGCCGGCGGCGTAGCGCGCCTGCGCCGACAGCGAGGTGCCCGACGTGTGCGGCGTCATGCCGTGGTGGGGCATGGTCCGCCACGGGTGATCCTTCGGCGCCGGCTGCGGGAACCACACGTCGCCGGCGTAGCCGGCGAGCTGGCCGCTGCGGAGAGCCGCGGCGACCGCGTCGCGGTTGGCGATCTTGCCGCGGGCGGTGTTGATCAGATAGGCGCCGCGCTTCATGCGGCCGATCATCTTTTCGTCGAAGAGATTCTCGGTCTCCGGGTGGAGCGGCGCGTTGATGGTGACCACATCGCAGCGGGGCACCATGTCGGCGGGCGATTGGTGGAAGGTGGCGCCGAGTTCCTTCTCGACGGCCTCCGGCAGGCGGTGGCGGTCGGTGTAGTGGAGCTTCATGTCGAAGGGCTTCAGCCGGCGCAGCACGGCGGAGCCGATGCGGCCGGCGCCGACGGTGCCGACCGCCATACCCTCGACGTCATAGGAACGGGCGACGCAATCGGCGATGTTCCAGCCGCCCTTGACCACCCACTGGTAAGACGGAATGTAGTTGCGCACCAGGCCGAGGATCATCATCACCACGTGCTCGGCGACGCTGATCGAGTTGCAGTAGGTGACCTCGGCGACGGTAATGCCGCGGCTCATGGCGGCGGCGAGGTCGACGTGGTCGGAGCCGATGCCGGCGGTGATGGCAAGCTTCAGCTTCGGCGCCCTGGCGATGCGCTCGGCGGTGAGATAGGCCGGCCAGAACGGCTGCGAGATCA
The DNA here is from genome assembly GCA_040878485.1 of Bauldia sp. GTDB lineage: Bacteria > Pseudomonadota > Alphaproteobacteria > Rhizobiales > Kaistiaceae > JBBDMC01. The sequence continues at coordinate 814 of JBBDMC010000153.1, forward strand.
CCACTTCGGCGTCGGGCAGCTCGCGGTCGAAGACCGACTTGGCACCATCCTTGTCGGCGGTCACCACCAGGGTGTGGCCGTTGGCCTCAAGGTACTTCCTGAGGCCGAGTTCGCCGGAAACCGAGCCCAGGAGTTCGCCCGGCGTGAAGTCGATCGCCTTCGGCGTCGGCAGCGTCTGGCCGCCGGGGTAGCGCGTCAGCTTCGAAATGCCGTCGCGGGCGTAGCTTTGCGGATAACCGGCGACCGGGTCGTCGTAGAGAACGCACACCAGCTTGGCCATGATCTCCTCCCTCGATTCCGGTGCCCCGGATTTGGTTGACTGAATAGTATGTGAAGCGACTGATCAGGGCTACGCGCCATGTTGTGGTCCGCCGGCGGCCGATCAACGCCCCAGCGGCAGCGTGAGAGCGATGGCGGCATAGGGCACTTCCGGCCGTATCCGTCCGCGCGCGCCGCGATGCAGCCGGACGAAACCATAGCGTTCCATCGTGCGTAGGGTCCGCGAGAGATTGGAAGGCTTGCGCCCGGTTCGCGCCGCGAGTTCCTGGTCGCGATTTCCAACCCGGCGGCAGGGCGCGGTATGGTGTGGGCGAAGAGCGGCGCGTCGGGCTCAAGCAGATCGTCGTGTTGGCGTTTGCATCGGGCCGCCCCATGTTGAGCGCGGCGCCCGATTCCCGCCTCGCCGAAGGACCCGAATGGCCTGGTACGAACGACTGATCGATCCGCTGCCGGACGACCCGGTGGTCCGCCCGCCGGACACCGTTGCGGCGTTCTACCTGCATTTCATCCGGCCGGTGAAGTGGCTGATCCTCGTCGTCCTCGTCCTGTCGCTGATCAGCGCGCTGATCGAGATGGGCCTTTTCGTCTTCCTCGGCTGGCTGGTCGACTGGGCTACCGTGACGCCGTCCGACAAGTTCTTCGCCGAGCATGGATGGCAGCTCGTGATCATGGGCCTCGTCGTGCTGTTCTTGCGCCCGGCCGTCGCTATCCTGTCGCGCTCCTTCAACAACCTGGCGCTGGTCCCCGGTCTGACGGCGCGGGTGCGCTGGCAGAACTATCGCTACGTGCTGCGCCAGAGCCTGACCTTTTTTCACAACGACTTCGCCGGGCGCATCGCCCAGAAGGTGCTGCAGACCGGGCCGGCGGTTCGCGACACGGTGGTGACCAGCATCGACAGCCTGTGGACCTTCGTCGTCTACGTCACCGGCATGGTCTACCTGTTCGGGCGGCTCGACCCGCTGCTGATCGTGCCGGTCGCGGTGTGGGGCGTCGCCTACGCGATCACCGCCTACAAGATGGTGCCACCGGTCAAGGCGCGCTCGGCGGCGCAGGCGGAGGCCAACTCGGTGCTCTCCGGCCGCATCGTCGACTCCTACACCAACATCCAGTCGGTCAAGCTGTTCGCCCACGCCGACCGCGAGGACAAGTTCGCGCTGGAAGGTTTCCGCCGGCAGATTGCCGCCTATCGCGCCTTCGCCAGCTGGACCGCCACCATGATGGTCACCCTGATGAGCCTCAACGGGGCGCTGATCGTCTCGGTCGGCGGGCTGTCGGTGTGGCTGTGGTCACAGGGGCTAGTCTCGGTCGGCGGTATCGCGATGGCCACCTCGCTGGTTATCCGCCTCAACCAGATGTCCAACTTCATCCTCCGGAACATCACCGGCCTGTTCGAGGACATCGGCCTGGTGCAGAACGGGGTGCAGACCATCAGCCGGGCGAACCTGATCACCGACCGGCCCGACGCGGCGCCGCTCGAGGTCACCCGCGGCGAAATCCGCTTCGAGAGCGTCCGCTTCCATTACGGGCGCGAGTCGGGGGTCATCGACGACTTCAGCCTGACGGTCAGGCCGGGCGAAAAAGTCGGACTGGTGGGGCGGTCGGGAGCCGGCAAATCGACCCTGGTCAACCTGCTTCTGCGTTTCTATGACCTCGAAGGCGGCCGCATCCTGATCGACGGGCAGGACATCGCCCATGTCACCCAGGAGAGCCTGCGCGCCGCCATCGGCATGGTCACCCAGGATACCTCGCTCTTGCACCGCTCGGTCCGCGACAACATCCGCTACGGCCGGCCGGAGGCGAGCGAGGAGGCGATCGTCGCCGCCGCCACCAGCGCCGAGGCGCACGGCTTCATCGTCGGTCTCAAGGACTACAACGGCCGCACCGGCTACGACGCCCATGTCGGCGAGCGCGGGGTCAAGTTGTCCGGCGGCCAGCGCCAGCGGGTCGCCATCGCCCGACTGATGCTCAAGGACGCCCCGATTCTGGTCCTCGACGAGGCGACCAGCGCCCTCGACTCGGAGGTCGAGGCGGCGATCCAGGAGAGCCTCTACGGCCTGATGCAGGGGCGCACGGTGATCGCCATCGCCCATCGCCTGTCGACCATCGCGGTCCTCGACCGCCTGGTGGTAGTCGACGACGGCGGCATCATCGAGGTCGGCACGCACCAGGAGCTGCTGGCGCGCGGCGGCCTCTACGCCGCCCTCTGGCGCCGCCAGTCGGGCGGCTTCCTCGGCCTCGACGACGTGCTGGAACAGACGGCGGCGGAATGATCCGTTGCGGTTCTGCAACAGTGGCCGTTGATGCGCCCCGCGATGGCGCATTTGGCACAAGAATGCCGTGGCCAAACCGTCGAAAGCCGAATACCAACCACTCGTCATCGGAACAGGCGCCGGATCGCCCGCAATGAGCGTCAAAGGGGGAGCCGCTCCTTCTTTGCGCCACCTGCCATGCTCAGCTTCTTCGAAAATCTGATCGACCCGTTCCGGCCGCACGATCCGGCGATGCCGCCGCCGACGCTGGCCGGCTTCTATTGGCACTACACCAGACAGGTGTGGCCGGTGCTGCTGGTGCTCATGGTCGTTGGTCTGTTCGTGTCGCTGATCGAGGTGTCGATCTTCCGCTACGTCGGCTCGATCGTCGATCTCCTGAAGGCCACTACGCCGGATCGCGTGCTCGCCGACTATGGCTGGACGTTCGCCTGGATGGCCGTCGTCGTCGTCATCGCCCGCCCGGTGGCGACCATTCTGCACGACCTCTTGGTTCAGCAATCGCTGGCGCCGTCGTTCACCAACCTCGTCCGTTGGCAGACCCACCGCTACGTGCTGCGGCAGACGGTCGGCTTCTTCACCAACGATTTCGCCGGCCGCATCGCGTCGAAGATCATCCAGACCGGGCCGGCGCTCAGAGAGTCGGTGGTCCAGGTGTGCGACGCGCTGTGGTTCGTCACCATCTACTCGATCAGCTCGCTGATCCTGTTCGGCCAGATCGACCCATGGCTGACGGTGCCGCTGGCGGCGTGGATCGCGGTGTTCATTCTGGTGCTGGTCTATTTCGTGCCGCGCATCCGCAAGTGTTCGGTCATCGTCTCCGAGGCGCGTTCGATGCTCACCGGGCGCATCGTCGACAGCTACACCAACATCCAGACGGTCAAGCTCTTCGCCCACACCACGCGCGAGGACGAGTACGCCAGGGACGCGGTCGAGGACCACACGGCGAAATTCCGGCGCTCGACGCGCCTGATCACCAAGATGTCGAGCACGGTGGTCGTCATGAACGGCTTGCTCATCGGCGGCACGACGGCGCTGGCGGTGTGGCTGTGGGCCCAGGACGCCCTGTCGCTCGGGGCGCTGACCATCGCCAGCGGCCTCGCCATCCGCATCGCCACCATGTCAGGGTGGATCATGTGGACGTCGATCGGCATCTTCGACAACGTCGGTGCGGTTCAGGAGGGCATGGAGACGATCGCCCGGCCGCAGGATCTGGTCGACGCGCCCGACGCCATGGAGCTCAAGGTCACGCGCGGCGAAATCCGCTTCGAGAACGTCACGTTCCACTACGGCCGCAAGAGCGGGATCATCGAGAACCTGTCGCTGACCATCGCTCCCGGCGAGAAGGTCGGTCTGGTCGGCCGTTCCGGCGCCGGCAAGTCGACCATCGCCAATCTGCTCTTACGCTTCTATGACGTCGAGGGCGGGCGGATCGTGATCGACGGACAGGATATCGCCCAGGTGTCGCAGGATTCGCTGCGCAAGCAGATCGGCCTGATCACCCAGGACACCTCGCTCCTGCATCGCTCGATCCGCGACAACCTGCTCTACGGCCGCCCCGAGGCGGGCGACGAGGCGATGCGCGACGCCGCCCGCCAGGCCCACGCCGAGGAATTCGTGCCCGGCCTCTCCGATCATTGGGGACGCCAAGGCTTCGACGCCCACGTCGGCGAGCGCGGCGCCAAGCTCTCCGGCGGTCAGCGCCAGCGCGTGGCGATTGCCCGCGTGCTGCTCAAGGACGCGCCGATCCTGGTGCTCGACGAGGCGACGTCGGCTCTCGACTCCGAGGTCGAAGCCGCGATCCAGGAAAGCTTCCATCGCCTGATGGCCGGCAAGACCGTGATCGCCATCGCCCACCGCCTGTCGACCATCGCGGCGATGGACCGGCTGGTGGTCCTCGATCGCGGCCAGATCGTCGAAATGGGCAGGCACGCCGACCTGATCCGCAAGGGCGGGCTCTATGCGTCGCTGTGGAGCCGCCAGTCGGGCGGCTTCCTCACGACCGACCAGCCGCCGGTCGCGGCGGAATAGGGGCGCCGCGGGGGTCGCAAAACGGCCCCCCGCGACAATGTGCGCATCGGCCCCGGGAAGTCTGGACAATTCCCAATGGCGATGGCTAAACAGGGCGCCTCGCAGCGGATTCGACCGCTTCCGGCGGGTGGCGGGGGTTAGCAGGGGACGATCTTGTCAGCGACCGATACGGCCGACCATCCGGAACCGACCCGCCGAGATTTCATCTACATCGCCACCGGTGCCGTCGGGACCGTCGGCGCGGCGTTGACCGCCTGGCCGCTGATCGACCAGATGAACCCGGACGCGGCGGCGCTCGCGCTCTCGACCACCGAGGTCGACGTCTCGTCGCTCGAGCCGGGCATGTCGGTGACCGTCAAGTGGCGCGGCCGGCCGGTGTTCATCCGCAACCGCACCGAGAAGGAGATCGCCGAGGCGAAGGCCACGCCGCTCTCCGACCTCAAGGATCGCGCGGCGCGCAACGCGAACGTCTCCGAACACGCCACGGCGGAAGATGTCAACCGCGCCGCGGGGGACCGCGAGAACTGGCTGATCATGGTCGGCGTCTGCACCCACTTGGGCTGCGTGCCGCTCGGCCAGCAGGGCGCCTACGGCGGCTGGTTCTGCCCGTGCCACGGCTCGGTCTACGACACCGCCGGGCGCATCCGCCAAGGGCCGGCACCGGAGAACCTCGCCGTGCCCAAGTACGAGTTCATCTCCGACAGCGTGATCCGGATCGGCTGAAGGGGCGGGCGATCGCATGGAGCACACCGCCTATCAGCCGAAAGGCCGCTTCGCCAGGTGGCTGGAAAGCCGCCTGCCGATCATCGGCTTCGCTCATCGCTCCTTCGTCGTCTACCCGACGCCGCGCAACCTCAACTACTGGTGGACCTTCGGCGCCATCCTGACCTTCATGCTCGCCGCGCAGATCGCTACCGGCGTCGTGCTCGCCATGCACTACATCCCCGAGGCGTCGATGGCGTTCGCGTCGGTCGAGCACATCATGCGCGACGTCAACTACGGCTGGCTGCTGCGCTACCTGCACGCCAACGGCGCCTCGATGTTCTTCTTCGCCATGTACATCCACATGTTCCGCAGCCTCTACTACGGCTCCCACAAGGAGCCGCGCGAGGTGCTGTGGATCCTCGGCGTCATCATCTTGCTGCTGATGATCATGACCGCCTTCATGGGCTACGTGCTGCCGTGGGGGCAGATGTCGTTCTGGGCGGCGACGGTGATCACCAGCCTGTTCACCGCGATCCCGATCGTCGGCGACGCGATCACCACCTGGCTGTGGGGCGGGTTTGCGGTCGACAGCCCGACGCTGACCCGCTTTTACTCGCTCCACTACCTGCTGCCGTTCATGATCGCCGGCGTCGTGATCCTGCACATCTGGGCGCTGCACGTGGTCGGTCAGAACAATCCGCTCGGCATCGGGGTGAAGTCGAAAGAGGACACCGTCCGGTTCACCCCGCACGCCACGATCAAGGACCTCTTCGGCCTCTCGGTGTTCCTCATCCTCTATGCCTGGCTGACGTTCTTCCTGCCCAACTATCTCGGTCACCCGGACAACTACATCCCGGCCAATCCGCTGCAGACGCCGGCCCACATCGTGCCGGAATGGTACCTGTTGCCGTTCTACGCGATCCTCAGGGCCATCCCCAACAAGCTCACCGGAGTGATCGCCCTGTTCGCGTCGATCGCGGTCCTGGTGTTCGTGCCGTGGCTCGATACCTCGCGGGTGCGCTCGGCCACCTTCCGGCCGATCTACCGGCAGTTCTTCTGGATTTTCGTGCTGGTGACGATCGGTCTCGGCTACCTCGGCTCGCAGCCGCCGGAGGGTGGCTACCTCATCGCCGCCCGCCTGCTGACGACGTACTACTTCCTCCACTTCCTGATCATCCTGCCGGTCGTCGGCCTCATCGAGCGGCCGAAGCCGCTGCCGACCAGCATCACCGAGGCGGTGCTGGCCAAGAGCGGCGCCGCGGCAGAGGCGGGGGCCTGACCGATGGGACGCTTGGCGTTGGCTGTGGTCGCCGGATTGGGCCTGGCGACGGCCTACTCGGCGGCGGCGCAGGAGGCCGAGCCCGCCCAGCCGACCCACTTCCCGATCGAGCAGCCCGATGAGCAGCGCTGGTCGTTCGCCGGCTTCTTCGGCACCTTCGATGAGGCGCAGCTCCAGCGCGGCTACCAGGTCTACAAGGAGGTCTGCTCGATCTGTCACTCCATGAGCCTGTTGGCCTTCCGCAGCCTCGGCGAAGAGGGCGGTCCGCACTTCGGCGAGGAAGAGGTTAAGGCGCTTGCCGCCGGCTATCAGGTGGCTGACGGGCCGGACGAGAACGGCGACATGTTCGAGCGGCCGGGCAGGCCCTACGACCGCTTGCCGGCGCCGTTCGCCAACCCACAGGCGGCCGCCGCCGCCAACGGCGGCGCGACGCCGCCCGACCTGTCGGTGATCGCCAAGGCGCGCGGGGCCTCGCGCGGCGTGCTGTGGGGGCTGGTCGACTTCTTCGCCCAGTACCAGGAGGGCGGCGTCGACTACGTCCACGGGCTGCTCACCGGCTATCGCGATCCGCCGGAGGGGCTCGTGGTGCCGGAGGGCACCTACTACAACCCCTATTTCATGAGCGCGGTGTCGCTCAAGATGCCGCCGCCATTGTCGGACGGCCAGGTCACCTACGGCGACGGTAGCCCGGAGACCGTCGACCAGTACGGCCGCGACGTCGCCGCGTTCCTGATGTGGGCGTCCGACCCCCATCTTGTCGAGCGCAAGCGGATCGGCTTCCAGGTCTTCATCTATCTGGCGGTGTTCGCCGGGCTGATGTACGCGACCAAGAGAAAAGTCTGGTCGAGCGTTGCCCACTAGGGCGAGCGAACGAGCGTTCCTTCGCCCGGCGCCACTCGGCCGGTGGACCGCTTCGTTGCGGGGCTCTACGATGACAACTTCAGATTGCCCGGAAGGCGCGGATCGGCGGTGGGAGCCGTGGACGAGCTGACGCCATACTTCGTTACCACCGACCGCGTCGACGCCGAGGACGCGCTGGCCAGCCTTCGCGGGCAGGGCATTCCACGCCCGGTCGTCATCATCCGCAACGTTCGCCCGCTGCACGCCGCCTACACGCGGACGCTGGAATGCCAGACCCCCTACTGCCTGGTGCTGGACGACGATACGATCCTCAACCCCGGCATGGCCCAGAAGCTGGTCGACCGGTTCCGCGCGATGCGGGCAGAACAGCCGGCGGGCTTCAAGCTCAACGCGCGGGTCTTCTGCGAAGCGAAGATGCGGTGGGACTCCGGCGGCCTCAAGCTGTTCTACGCGCCGCACCTGAAGCGCGTCGGCTGGCCGAACGCGCCGCACGTCTCCGAAACTCAGACGAGAATCGCGCGTGAGATGGGACTGAGGACGCTCGGATGCGCGATCGAAGCCGGGACTCAACGGCGCGGAAGCGATTTCGACGTCTACAAGAAGTACCTGTGGATGCAGATAAGGATCGAGGCCGGTCAACTGACGCCGATCCAGCTGGCGCCGCTGGTGCGCCGCGCGCGGGGGGGCGAAACGTGGCTGTGGTTCGCCATCCTCGGGCTGGTGGACGGGATGGCCGTCGGCTCGATCTCGAGCTCCAAGGATGAGGCGTTTCTCGGCCCGATCGGCAAGACGCTGGATTTCTCCGCCATCGGCGCCGAGGACGTCAGTCGGATTCTGGCGGCGAGCCGGTTTGAACGGGTGATGGGCCAGCCGATGCCGGGGCGTGGTGTGCGCGGCGCGCCGTCCGACCGGGGCCTTCGTCGCCTCGGACCGCGATAATAGCGGCGGCCTCGCCCGGCTGTCCTTGTCGTCCTGGTCGCGTTCGCCGATTTCATGTACCTGACCAGGAAAAAGGCCTGGGCGGGCGTCGCCCATCAGTGTCAACGCAATCCCCGGTATTCGTACCCGAATCGGGCGATCTCCTTGGCGTAGCGCTCGCGGATCAATTCGATCAGTTCCGGCGTTGTATAGAACGCTGCGAGGTCGGTGGCCTGCGCTGGGCGCTTTTTCCAGGGGATCGGTGCATCAGGTGGAATCGGGATGCCGCGCTCGCGAAGTCGCCGAGGCGTGGCCCCTATGTCTTCCAGCCGGAATACATCGTCGACGAGGAGCGTGCCATTGTCGTCGGTGGCGTAGGCATCCAGTGAGCATGCCCCGTATTTGGCCCAGGCCGCGTGATTGGGTCGCATGTGGGCGGAGAAGGGGTCTGCGGGCGCGGCTTTCGCCGATGACACTCCGCGAATGTCGCTGAAGGGGTTGAGCCACGCCCGCACGCTCTCCGAGCCGGTTTTTGAATTGGCGAAGAAAATGAATCGGTAGCGGTGGGAAATCCGCATACGGTGCATCCATTTCCCAGTGAGACTCTCTAATGGTGGGGCCGCCCGCACCCCGCAATCGTCTGCCGGCGGCGTCTGGCCTTATCTTGTAAACGCCGAAGTGCCGGTGTTGCCGGATGCGCACACCGGCGTAGACCCTTTCGCGGGGGGCGAGGAGTCATGTAGAGCGGTGTTGAAACCTGCGGCATGGCCCGCGTTTGCTGAGATGCGGCCCCAACGGCAGCTCGTTGACTCCGGAAAGGTCCTGATGCTTGTCGCTCGGACGTAGCTATCCGCAGCATGGCGGACGAACATCGTCATGACCGGGCGCAATGCCATCGCCGTAATGAGTGACTACCGGCTGTTTCCCGCGGCCGTCTTCCTTTGCGATCGGTTGAGTTCACTCAACTATCGTCAAGACACCGACGTTTTCCTGTTCAGCGAATCCAAGCACGACGTTGCCATCGCCCTGAATTTCGGCGTGCGGTTCCAGCCGCGGGGATTCGATCCCGCGGGATTATCCGGCCTTGCCGGCCACGGCTACCGGAGCGAGGCCACTTACTACCGGTTCTTTCTGCCCAGTCTGCTCGGCGGCGGATATCGCCGCAGTCTCTACCTCGACGTCGACACCTACCCGCAAAACAGCAAGGTTTTCGCTCTGTTCGACCTCGATCTGGCAGGACACGCAGTGGCCGCGGTGAGAAGCCTGGCTCATCACGGGATGACGCCGGAGGCGAGGGCGGTCCTGCGCAAAGGCGGCCGCAAATACTTCAACGCAGGGGTGCTCCTCCTCGATCATGCCCGGTTCGCGGCGACAAACCTGCAGGCCAGACTGCTGGAGGTCGCCCAGAGGCGTCCCGTGCCGCTTCGCTTCCAGGATCAGACGGTCTTCAACTACGTCCTCGATGGCGATTGGCTGGAGCTCTCACCCAGCTTCAACATGATGCTGAGCGAATTCTCCACCCCAATTCGCCAAGTGTTTGAGCCGGCGATCGTGCATTTCGCCGGGCCGGTCAAACCTTGGCAGTGGCCTGCCTCCAGGACCGATCACCCGGTCCGCAGCGAACTGGAACGCTTCCTCTCGTCGTCGCCGTGGAAGGGTTTTCTGGCCTCGCAAACCATGCCGCGCGTCCGGCCGATGTCACCGGAACAAAGGGGCCGAGCCTATATGATGGGCGCCCTAGAGCATTTGAGATTGGGGCGGTTCGCTGACGTGGAGCAGGGCCTCACCGTGCGGCGGGCCGAATTTCTGCCGCTGCCAGGCGGGGCTCGCTAAGGCGCGGGGCGAGAGGCAAACTTGCCACTGCGACCGCCGATCGTGTAGAGCCGCGCGGACCTCGACAGCCGGTCGCGGTCTCTGATGCTCTGGTGCCATGCTCTGCCATGCATACCGAACCATCCTTGTTCACGTCCCCAAGACCGCGGGGCAGAGCATCGAGATGGTCTTCCTCGGCAAGCTGAACCTGGTTTGGGAAGAGCGCGCGCCGCTGCTCCTCCAGCCCAACCGAGACCCAACCAGGGGGCCGCCCCGCCTCGCTCATCTCTACGCCAGCGAGTACGTCGGCCTCGGCCACGTGAGGCCGGAGACGTTCGCGTCCTATTTCAAGTTCGGCGTCGTCCGCAATCCGTGGGCGCGCGCGGTCTCGGAGTACAAGTTCGCCTATCGGCCGCGCGGCGTGCCGTTTCGCGCCTTTCTCGGCGAAGTGATCGGCAGGCGGCGGGGCGTCGTCGAGGCACGGCACATCGATCCGCAGGTCCAGTTTCTCTGTGCCGCCGACGGCACCCGAATGGTCGATCGGGTGCTGCGGTACGAGTCGCTGGCGAGCGAGTTCGCCGAGGTGAGCCAAGCGATCTTCGGCGAGGCGCATTCCTTGCCGATGCGCAACGTGTCGCGCGATCGCACCGACTACCGGGTTTTTTACGACGACGACAGTCGCCAGTTCATCGCCAAGGCGTACCGCGACGATGTCCGGACCTTCGGCTACGAGTTCGACGACGGCTGAGGCGGAGGCTGATCCGGTGGCGGACCGTCCTCGGCGCTTGGGCGGGACGCCGGCCCGGCGAAGAAGCAGGGCGACGCTGGCGGGGCTTTCGGCTATCAATTCGCCGATGAGGGCGGGGAGGGCAGGGAACCCGATGACCGGCGGCGCCGTCGACATCCGATCGCTGATCCGGACGATCCCCGACTACCCGAAGCCGGGGATCCTGTTCCGCGATATCACCACGCTGATCGCCGATCCGGTGGGTCTCAGGGCCGCGATCGACGGGCTGGTGTGGCCGTTCCTCACCGCCGGCATCGATCACGTCGCCGGCATCGAGGCGCGCGGATTCATCCTCGGCGGCGCCGTCGCCCACGAGCTCGGCCGCGGCTTCGTGCCGATCCGCAAGAAGGGCAAGCTGCCGGCGCGGACGATCGGCCAGGACTACAGCCTCGAATACGGCGTCGACACGATCGAGATCCACGCCGACGCGATTCGGCCGGGCGATCGGGTGCTGTTGGTCGACGATCTGATCGCCACCGGCGGAACCGCCGAGGCCGCGATCGCGCTCATCCGCCGCTCGGGCGGCGAGATCGTCGCCGCCGCCTTCGTCATCGATCTGCCCGATCTCGGCGGCGCCAAACGCATCGCCGGCAGGGACGTGAAGGTCCACACGCTGGTCAGCTTCGAGGGACACTGACGCGACCCCGAGGGTCAGTCCAGCCTAACATCGATGATACTAAGATCGGCGTCCGCGGCGACTTCCGCGACGATCCTGCTCCAGCGGTCGTGTACCTCATCGACATGGCCGGGAAACCGGTACGCTGAAATATGCCAGTCCCGCCTCGATAACGAGGCCACGACGTCGGAGGCGCTTTGCGCGTCGGCAGAGGCGGCGGCGCGGGCTGCCAGCCGGACGATCTTCTGGCTCTCCCGTCTGCGGTATTGGGCGATCAGCCGCTCCGCCGAAGGGCGGACGTTGATGACCACAATCCGCTTCGCCAGCCTGAGGATGTCCAGCGCCGGGTCTTGCGCGCCAAACTCGGAAACGCGTGTCAGGTCGTAGTGCAGCGATATTTGCAGGGGGCGGCGGCGAGCCCGCCTTGACTCTGCCATGTGGCGAAGCCAGCTCTCGGCGTCGCGCGCAGCGACTTGCGGCCATTGACCGACGGTCGGCGGAACGAGGTTCGACAGCGCCGGGGGAATTGGCCCGCGCGCCAGGCGGTTCAACAATGTTGTCTTGCCGGCGCCTTTCAGCCCGGCAACCACCAAAACGCAATCAACCGGGACGCCCCGACCCCGCGACATAGCCACCAGAACATTGTTGGCGCCGCGTACCGAAACTTCTGGTACACGAGAGTATCGCGAACAAGTCTAGCTCAGCCGCCACCGGAAGCGAAATGAACGCGAATCCTGGCGCCTTCCACATCATCATCGGCTACCGCACGGTGTCGTCGTGGTCGCTGCGCGGCTGGCTGCCGCTCAAGAAAGTCGGCGTGCCGTTCGAGGAGACGCTGCTCCGCTACCGGGTTCCGGCCGAAAAGGCGAAGCTCGTGGCCCTGTCGCCGACCGGCAAGGTGCCGCTGCTCGTCCACCGGCGCGGCGGCACGGAGATCAAGGTCTGGGACTCCCTCGCCATCGCCGAGTACCTGGCCGAACTGTTTCCGCGGGCGCGGCTGTGGCCCGAAGACCCGGTGGCGCGGGCGCACGCCCGTTCGATTTCGGCGGAGATGCATTCCGGCTTCCGGCCGCTGCGCGACCACCTGCCGATGGCGCTCCTCGACCGCCGCCCGGGGGAGGGCCTGCGCGGCGAGGGCGTCGCCGCCGACCTCGCCCGCATCGAGGCGATGTGGACCCATTGCCGCGAGACCTGGGGCAAGAAGTCCGGCGGGCCCTACCTCTTCGGCCACTACACGATCGCCGACGCCGTGTACGCGCCGATCGCCACCCGCTTCCGCACCTACATGCCGCACTTGATGCCGATCTGCATGGCCTACGCCGAGGCGGTCCTGTCAGACCCCGATTTCCTCGTCTGGGAGGAGAAGGCGGCGAACGATCCGCCGCCGGAGCCGCAAAGCTGACCTCAGCTTTGTCGTGATCCCGTCGCCCGATTGCGCTAGGCTCGACCGATCCTACCTGACCCGCGGGCCGCGGCCCGATCGGACCAGACCTTTCAGCGGGCGGGGTCGACAGCGGCCGGCGACGCATTCGGCGCCGGCTGGTCAAATCAACCGTTGGGCAAACAGAGGGACATTCCATGATGCGCAAGACTCGTCCATTGCTTTCGCTGGCGGCCGCGACCGTGATCGGCCTGCCGCTCGCCACCGGCGCGCTCGCCGCCGATCCGGTGCCGCAGAACGACCTCCTCAACGCCACCCTGTGGGTGACGAATTCCGTCGAGTTCCGGGCCAACACGCTGGCCATGTTCCAACTCGCCAAGATCAGGCTCGACGAGGCGCTGGCCGACAAGAGCTGGACGGCGGCGACCGAGCAGACCGGCGCCTACCAGGACCTGCCACCGGCGGTGATCCTCGACGCCGATGAAACGGCGATCGACAACGGCGCCTATGAGTCATGGCTGATTAAAGTCGGCCAGGACTACTCGAGCAAGACCTGGGGTCCGTGGGTGGCGGCGGCCGAGGCGCGGGCGGTGCCCGGCGCGGTCGATTTCACCAAATACGCCGATTCGAAAGGGGTGAAGGTGTTCTACATCACCAACCGCACCAACGATCAGGAGGAGGCGACGCGCAAGAACATGGAGGCGCTCGGATTCGCCATGGGCGGCAATGTCGACACCTTTCTGATGGCCAAGGAGAAGGAAGACTGGTCCTCCAAGAAGGGGATCAGACGGGCTTTCGTCGCCAAGGACTATCGCGTGCTCCTGCTGCTGGGCGACAACTACGGCGATTTTTCCGACGACTACGGCCTGCCCGAGGCCGACCGCATGAAGTCGCTTGAAGCCAACATCGCGCACGTCGGCCACGATTGGATCTTCATCGCCAACCCGGAGTACGGCTCCTTCGAGTCGGCGCCGTTCCTCAGCGACTACAAGAAGTCGGCGGACGAGCGCCGCCAGCTGAAGATCAACGCGCTGCCGACGTGGAGCGGCCCGCCGGCGCAGTAGCGCCAACCGTTCGTTTGTGTCCCGGGCGCTCGCGCCCGGGACACACCGATCCTCTGCTGGGTCCCGCGGCGACGTTAAAGCGAGCGCCCCTGTCCGGCCTCGTAGGCGACGACGTCGCGGTGGACGACCCCGATCTCCTTCAGCGCCGCGCGCCAGATGGCGACGTGAGCCGACTGCTGGTGGGCTTCCAGCGCCTGCCAGTTCAGCCACCGCTCGGAGACGCGGATGACGCCCGGCTCGAGGACGTCCTCGCCGAAGGCGTAGGAAAGGCAGCCCTGTTCCTTACGCGTCGCCTCGATCAACGGTCTGAGTTGCCGGCGGGCCCTATCCATGCCCTCCGGCGCGATCTGCACGACCCCGGTTACGACAATCAAGGCGGCCTCCCTGCCTGACCTGCTTTTGCGGAACAGTGCACAGGGCGGGGCGGCCCGACAAGGGGTGGCGGCGCCGATCCCATCGATCTGGTCGTCGTCGGCGGACCCGGCCGTGCGCCTCTCGCCTTTGCTGTGTCGATCCCCCATATTCGCGCCATGCGATCTCCCAAGCGTCCAGGATTCGGCGAAGCGCCGCAGGCGAAGCTTCGTACCGCGCGCGGCACGTCGATGGGCGGGCGCGGCTCGGCCGAGGAGCGCGCCGCCGTCGGCCTCAGCCCGGTGCCCGGCCTCGACGTCAACCTGGAGGACGTCGGCGGGCTGCCGCAGAATGCCGTCACCGCCACGGTCGAGGCACTGTCAGCGCTGATCGAGGGCGGGCGGCCCGAGTTCCGCGCCAAGACGTGGGCGCCGCATCGGCCGCGGCGGCCGGAGAAATCCGAGGGCGGCGTGCCGCTCAGGATCGTCTCCGAGCTGTCGCCCAAGGGCGACCAGCCGACCGCCATCGCCGAGCTTGTCGCCGGGGTCAACGCGGGCGAGCGCGACCAGGTGCTGCTCGGCGTCACCGGCTCCGGCAAGACCTACACCATGGCGAAGGTCATCGAGGCGTCGCAGCGCCCGGCGCTGGTGCTCGCCCCCAACAAGACGCTCGCCGCCCAGCTCTACGGCGAGTTCAAGAGCTTCTTCCCCGACAACGCGGTCGAGTATTTCGTCTCCTACTACGACTATTACCAGCCGGAGGCGTACGTCCCGCGCACCGACACCTACATCGAGAAGGAATCCTCGATCAACGAGCAGATCGATCGCATGCGCCACTCGGCGACGCGGTCGCTCTTGGAACGCGACGACGTCATCATCGTCGCCTCGGTGTCGTGCATCTACGGCATCGGCTCGGTCGAGACCTACACGGCGATGACCTTCGCCCTTGCCGTCGGCGAGCGCATCGACCAGCGCCAGTTGATGGCCGACCTGGTGGCGCTGCACTACAAGCGCGCCGACTCCGATTTCCGCCGCGGGACCTTCCGCGTGCGCGGCGACACCGTCGACCTGTTTCCCGCCCACCTCGAGGACCGCGCCTGGCGCATCGCGCTCTTCGGCGACGAGATCGAATCGATTGTCGAGTTCGATCCGCTGACCGGGCAGAAGTCGGCCGACCTCAAGTCGGTCAAGGTCTACGCCAACTCGCACTACGTGACGCCGCGGCCGACGCTCGCCCAGGCGGTCAAGGGCATCCGCGTCGAATTGAAGCTCCGCCTCGACGAGCTGACCGCCGCCGGCCGCCTGCTCGAGGCCCAGCGGCTGGAGCAGCGCTGCCGCTTCGACTTGGAGATGATCGAGGCGACCGGCTCGTGCGCCGGCATCGAGAACTATTCGCGCTACCTGACCGGCCGCAAGCCGGGCGAGCCGCCGCCGACGCTGTTCGAGTACCTGCCCGACGACGCCCTGGTCTTCGTCGACGAGAGCCATGTCACCATCCCCCAGCTCGGCGGCATGTACCGCGGCGACTTCCGCCGCAAGGCGACGCTCGCCGAGTACGGTTTCCGCCTGCCCTCCTGCATGGACAACCGTCCGCTGCGCTTCGAGGAGTGGGACCTGATGCGGCCGCAGACCACCTACGTCTCGGCGACGCCGGGGCAGTGGGAGCTCAACCGCACCGGCGGCGTCTTCGCCGAGCAGGTCATCCGCCCGACGGGCCTCATCGACCCACCGGTCGAGGTGCGGCCGGCCAAGACCCAGGTCGACGACCTGGTAGGGGAGGTGCGCGAGGTTGCCCAAGCCGGCTACCGGGCGCTGGTCACCGTGCTCACCAAGCGCATGGCCGAGGACCTCACCGAATACCTCCACGAGCAGGGTGTGCGCGTGCGCTACATGCACTCCGATGTCGAGACGCTGGAGCGCATCGAGATCATCCGCGACCTGCGCCTCGGCGCCTTCGACGTTCTGGTCGGCATCAACCTCTTGCGCGAGGGCCTCGACATTCCGGAGTGCGCGCTGGTCGCCATTCTCGACGCCGACAAGGAAGGCTTCCTGCGCTCGGCGACCTCGCTCGTCCAGACCATCGGCCGGGCGGCGCGCAACATCGACGGCAAGGTCATCCTCTACGCCGACCAGATGACCGGCTCGATGGAGCGGGCGATCGCCGAGACCGATCGCCGGCGCGAGAAGCAGACGGAATACAACACCGCCAACGGCATCACCCCGGAGAGCGTCAGAAAATCGATCGGCGACATCATGGCGTCGGTCTACGAGCGCGACCACGTCATCGTGCCGACCGGGTTGGCCGAGGAGGGGGCGCTGATCGGCCACAATTTCAAGGCGACGCTCGCCGACCTGGAGAAACGCATGCGCGACGCCGCCGCCAACCTCGAGTTCGAGGAGGCGGCGCGCCTGCGCGACGAGATCCGCCGCCTCGAGCAGATGGACCTGGCGCTCGCCGACGACCCGCTCGCCCGCAATCCGGGGGAGAGCGCAGCGAGCCCGACAGGGCGAGCCACCTCTCCCACCAAACGCGGGTTTACCCGCGTTTGGCAGTCAAAGTCGTCGAAGTCGGAAACATCCGACTTCGATGGGAGAGGTCGGATCGAGCCGCGCGAGCGGGTCGATC
>JBBDMC010000154.1:0-17609 GCA_040878485.1 Bauldia sp.
TCCACCTGTTCACCCACGCCTTCTTCAAGGCGCTCTTGTTCCTCGGCGCCGGCTCGGTCATCCACGCGCTCGCCGACGAGCAAGACATGCGCAAGATGGGGGGCCTGAGGACCCATATCCCGCTGACCTACTGGGTGATGGTGATCGGCACCCTGGCGCTCACCGGCTTCCCGCTGACCGCCGGCTACTTCTCCAAGGACGCCATCGTCGAGGCCGCCTACGCCGGCGCCAATCCGCTTTCCGCCTACGCCTTCTGGCTGACGGTCGCCGCCGCGCTGATGACCGCCTTCTACTCGTGGCGGCTGATCTTCATGACCTTCCACGGCCGCTCGCGGGCGCCGGCCGAAGTGATGAAGCACATCCACGAATCGCCGCCGGTGATGATGGTGCCGCTCTACGTTCTGGCCGCGGGCTCGCTCTTCGCCGGCTCGATCTTCGGCAGCCCGTTCATCGGCGGGGCCGACGACGAATTCTGGCGGGGCGCGCTCATCGCCGGGGAGAAGGCGCCCGTCCTCGAGGCGATGCACCAGGCGCCGTTCTGGGTCGGGCTCGCGCCGACGGCGATGATGGCGATCGGCGCTGCGATCGCGGTGTGGTTCTATCTCTACGCACCCGAGGTGCCGCGCCGCCTCGCCCAGCGCAACGACTGGCTCTACCGCTTCCTGCTCAACAAGTGGTACTTCGACGAGCTCTACGATGTCGTCTTCGTCCGTTCCGCCAAGTGGCTCGGCCGCTTCCTGTGGCAGAAGGGCGACGGCTGGCTGATCGACGGCTTCGGCCCGGACGGGGTCTCGGCGCGGGTGCTCGACGTGACGGCGCGGGTGGTCCGCCTGCAGTCCGGCTACCTCTACCACTACGCCTTCGCCATGCTGATCGGCGTCGCCGCGCTGATCACCTGGCTGATGTTCGCGAGCTAGAGGATCGACGATGCTCGATTGGCCGATCCTCTCGACGGTGACCTTCCTGCCGAGCGTCGGCGCGCTCCTGGTGCTGGTCATCCGCGGCGACGATCAGATTGCGCAGCGCAACATCTACCACGTCGCGCTGTGGACGACGGCGGTGACCTTCGTGCTGTCGCTGCTGATCTGGATCAACTTCAATCCGACCGATCCCGGCTTCCAGATGATTGAAGAGCGGGCGTGGCTCGGCGGCAGAATCTCGTACAAGATGGGCGTCGACGGCATCTCGATGCTGTTCGTCATCTTGACCACCTTCCTGATGCCGCTGTGCATCCTGGCGAGCCGGCTCACCGTCGACACCCACTTCAAGGCCTACATGGTCGCCTTCCTGGCGCTGGAGACGCTGATGATCGGCGTCTTCGCGGCCCTCGATCTGGTGCTTTTTTATGTCTTCTTCGAGGGCGGGCTGATTCCGATGTTCCTGATCATCGGCATCTGGGGCGGGCCGCGGCGGGTCTATGCCAGCTTCAAGTTCTTCCTCTTCACCCTCACCGGCTCCGTCCTGATGCTGCTTGGCATCATGGCGATGTACCGGGAGGTGGGGACCTCCGACATCCCGACGTTGCTCGATCATCAGTTCCCGGCCTCGATGCAGACCTGGCTGTGGATCGCCTTCTTCGCTTCGTTCGCGGTGAAGCTGCCGATGTGGCCGGTGCACACGTGGCTGCCTGACGCCCATGTCGAGGCGCCGACCGCCGGCTCGGTGATCCTGGCGGCGATTCTGCTGAAGATGGGTGGCTACGGCTTCCTCCGCTTCTCGCTGCCGATGTTCCCGCTCGCCTCGGCCGAGCTGGCGCCGTTCGTCTTCACCCTCTCGGTGTTCGCCATCGTCTACACCTCGTTGGTGGCGCTGATGCAGGAGGACATCAAGAAGCTGATCGCCTATTCCTCCGTTGCCCACATGGGCTTCGTGACGATGGGGCTGTTCGCCGCCAACGCGCAAGGAATCCAGGGCGGCATCTTCCAGATGCTATCGCACGGCATCGTATCGGCCGCCCTGTTCCTCTGCGTCGGCGTGATCTACGACCGCATGCACACCCGTGAGATCGCCGCCTACGGCGGCCTCGTCCATCGCATGCCGCTCTACGCCGGGGTATTCATGCTGTTCACCCTCGCCAATGTCGGTCTGCCGGGCACCACCGGCTTTGTCGGCGAGTTCTTGACGCTGATCGGCGCCTTCCAGGTCAACACCTGGGTGGCGTTCCTGGCCACGACCGGCGTCATCCTGTCGGCAGCCTACGCGCTCTGGCTCTACCGCCGGGTGATCTTCGGCGCGATCGAGAAAGAGAGCCTGAGATCGGTGCTCGATCTTTCGGCCCGCGAGGTGGCGATCTTCGTGCCGCTGGTGGCGCTGGCCGTCTTCTTCGGTTTCTACCCGGCGCCGGTCATGAACGTCACCGCGGCGGCGGTCGACCAGCTGATCGGCAACTACCAGGAGGCGTTGTCGGCCGCCGGTCAGCTCGCTGCCGCTCGGCCATAGGGAAGGGCGGGATGCCAGCCGATTTCTCCCTCGTTCCGGCGCTTCCCGAGATCGTGCTGGCGCTTGGCGCACTGGCGCTGCTGATGGTCGGGGTGCTCACCGGCCGGCGATCAACGGGGCTGGTGACCAACGCGTCGGTGGCGCTGATCGTCATCGCTGCCGCGGCGGTGATCGCGCTGCCCGGCGCCGGTGTCACCTTCAGCGGCGCCTTCGTCGTCGATCCCTTCGCTCGGCTGATGAAGGTCCTGACGCTGATCGGCTCCGGCGTCGCGATCGTCATGTCGGTCGGCTACGCCCGGGCCCAGAAGTTCGAGCGCTTCGAGTATCCGGTGCTCATCGTCATCGCCACCCTCGGCATGCTGATGATGATCTCGGCGAACGACTTGATCGCCGTCTACCTCGGCCTCGAGTTGCAGTCGCTGTCGCTCTATGTGGTCGCCGCCATCAACCGCGACTCGGCCCGTTCGACCGAGGCCGGGCTGAAGTATTTCGTCCTTGGCGCGCTGTCGTCCGGCATGTTGCTCTACGGTGCGTCGCTGATTTACGGTTTCACCGGCCAGACGTCGTTTGCCGGTATCGCCGCCGCGCTTGCCGGCGAAACGGCTTCGCTCGGCCTCGTCTTCGGCCTCGTCTTCCTCATCGCCGGGTTTGCCTTCAAGGTATCGGCTGTGCCCTTCCACATGTGGACGCCCGACGTCTACGAAGGCGCGCCGACGCCGGTCACCGCCTTCTTCGCCGCCGCGCCCAAGGTGGCGGCGATGGCGCTCTTCGTTCGCGTCATGGTGGGCCCGTTTGCCGAGGTCGCCGGCGACTGGCAGCAGATCGTCACCTTCATCGCCATTGCCTCGATGGGGCTCGGGGCCTTTGCCGCGATCGGCCAATCGAACATCAAGCGGCTGATGGCCTATTCCTCGATCGGCCACATGGGCTACGCCCTGGTTGGCCTGGCGGCCGGCACGCAGGCCGGCGTCCAGGGCGTCATCCTCTACATGCTGATCTACCTGGCGATGACGCTTGGCGCCTTCGCCTGCATCCTTGCCATGCGGCGCGGCGACGAGATGGTCGAGGAGATTGCCGACCTCGCCGGCCTGTCGCGGACCAACCCGATCATGGCGTTCATGCTCGGCATGCTTCTCTTCTCGCTCGCCGGCATCCCGCCGCTCGCCGGCTTCTTCGCCAAGTTCTACGTGTTCCTGGCGGCGATCGAGGCGGGGCTCTATCCGCTGGCGGTCCTTGGCGTTCTCGCCAGCGTCGTCGGGGCTTACTACTACCTCAGGATCGTCAAGGTCATGTACTTCGACGAGCCCGCCGGTGGCTTTCAGGCGATGCCGACCGAGTTGCGCGTCGTCCTCGGCATCAGCGGCGGCTTCGTCCTGTTGTTCGTCTTCGTCGCCGGTCCGATCGGCGCCGCCGCCGACCTCGCCGCCAAGACCTTCTTCTGAGGCGATGGCGCCGCAGCTTCCCCCGGGCTATCGGCGCCGCGCCTACGCCACGCTCGCATCGACCAACGGCGAGGCGCTCAAGGCGGCGCGGCAGGGCGAGGCCGGCGGCCTGTGGATCACGGCGCGCCAGCAGTCGCAGGGGCGCGGCCGGCGCGGCCGCCCGTGGTCCACCGCCGAGGGCAACCTCGCCGCCTCGCTGCTGCTCATCGATCCGGCACCCGCCGAGGTTGCTCCGACCCTGTCGTTCGTCGCCGCGGTCGCCCTCCATCAGGCGGTCATCGATCTCGCCGGGCCGGCGGTCGCCGAGCGCCTCGAGCTCAAGTGGCCGAACGATCTTTTGCTCGACGGCTTCAAGACCGCCGGCATCCTGGTCGAGGGCGAGAGGCGGCCGACCGGTGGCCTGGCGGTCGTGGTCGGCATCGGCGTCAACTGTGTCAGTCACCCCGATCCGGCGAACGGCCATCCGGCAAGCGACTTGCGCAGCCGCGGTATTCTTGTCGACGTGGAGGCGCTGGTGGTGGCGCTTGCGAGCCGCCTCGCCGCAGAGATCGAAACCTGGAGCCGGGGCGCGGGCTTCGCCGCGACCCGGTCGGCCTGGCTCGCCCGATGCACCGGAATCGGCCAGCCGATCCGCGCCGATCTTGGCGAGCGCGTCATCGACGGGCGGTTCGAGACCCTCGACGCGGCGGGGCGGCTGATCGTGACCCGCGCCGATGGTCGGCGCGAGTGGGTGAGCGCCGGCGACGTCTTTCTGACGGCGGCCGGGAGCCCGGTGAGAGAGCCGCACGATGGCTGACGGGCGCGACGAATTGGTCTTCCTGCCGCTTGGCGGCGTCGGCGAGATCGGCATGAACCTGGGGCTCTACGGCTTCGGGCCGCCCAACCGCCGCACCTGGATGGCGGTCGACTTCGGCGTTGCCTTTCCTCATGTCGACCTGCCCGGAGTCGATCTCATCTTTCCCGACATCTCCTATCTGGAGGCGAGACGCGCCAGCCTCGCCGGCATCGTCATCACCCACGCTCACGAGGATCACTTCGGGGCGCTGATCGACCTGTGGCCACGGCTCAAGGTTCCGGTCTACGCCTCCGCTTTCACCGCCAACCTGCTTGCCGCCAAGCTCGCCAGCGAGCCGGGCGCAAGCGTGGTGCCGATCACCCTGGTGTCGGCCGGAGAGCGCATCAAGGTCGGCCCGTTCGATGTCGAATACATCAACGTCGCCCACTCGATCCCAGAATCGCACGCGCTTGCCATCCGCACGCCGCTCGGCACCGTCGTCCATAGCGGCGACTGGAAGATCGATGCGACGCCGGCGGTCGGGCTGCCGACCGACGAAGCGCGCCTGAGGGCGATCGGCGAGGAGGGCGTGCTGGCGCTGGTCTCGGATTCGACCAACGCGCTGCGCGAAGGAACGAGCCCGAGCGAGGCCGATGTGGCGCGGGAGCTCGCCGACATCATCGCCCACGCCAAGCGCCGTGTCGGCTTCACGACGTTCGCCTCGAACATCGGGCGGATCAAGTCGGTGGCGCTGGCGGCCGCCGCGGCCGGTCGCGACGTGGTCGTCGTCGGCCGCGCCATGCGGCGGGCGATCGACGTCGCCCTCGAACTCGGCCTACTCGACGGCGCACCGCCGTTTCTCGACGAGGACGCGTTTCATCACCTGCCGCGCGACAAGGTGGTCCTGCTGTTGACCGGTAGCCAGGGCGAGCCGCGCGCCGCATTATCGCGGGTGGCGAGCGCCGACCACCCGGCGATCGAGCTCGCGGCCGGCGACACGCTGGTGTTTTCGGCGCGGGAAATCCCCGGCAACGAACTCGCCATTCAGGCCATCGTCAACCAACTGGTGGCCAGCGGGGTTCGGGTCATCACCGACCGCGACCAGCTCGTCCGTGTTTCCGGGCATCCGCGTCGCGACGAGATGCGCCAGATGTACGCCTGGGTGAGACCGCGCATCGCCATTCCGGTCCACGGCCAGCCGATGCACCTTGCCGCGCACGCCGATCTCGCCCGCGAAATGGGGGTGGCGACCGTGCTCACGATCGAGGACGGAACGATGATCCGCCTGGCGCCCGATCCGGTCGGCCAGGTCGAGGAGGTCGGCGCCGGCCGTCTCTACAAGGACGGTCGGCTGATTGGCAGCTTGAACGATGTCGGGGTGACCGAGCGCCGTCGGCTGGCGTTCTCGGGCCACGTTGTCGTGTCGATCGTCCTCGACGGCAGCGGCGAGGTGGCGATCGAACCGGAGGTCGAACTCGTCGGCCTGCCGCGTGCCGACGCGAGCGGACGGCCGCTCCACGCGGCCGCCGTCGACGCCGTTCTCGGGACGCTTGAGTCGATTCCACGTCGGCGCCGGCGCGATCCCGAGGCGGTGCGCGAGGCGATCGCCCGCAGCGTCCGCGCCGCGATCCGCGAGGCGTGGGGCAAGAAGCCGGTTTGCACCGTGTTCATCGCGGTCGTATGAGCAGGGACATGATCGGTCGGCTCAATCACGTGGCGATCGCTGTGCCGGACCTCGCCGCGGCGGCGGCGCCCTACCGCGGCACCCTCGGGGCGGCCGTATCGGAGCCGGTCGTCCAGCCGGAGCACGGCGTGGCCACGGTGTTCGTCGAGCTGCCGAACACCAAGGTGGAGCTGATCACGCCGCTCGGCCCGCGTTCGCCGATCCAGGCTTTTCTCGACCGCAATCCCTTCGGCGGCGTCCATCACATCTGCCACGAGGTTGCCGACATCAAGGCGGCGAGCCGCGGTCTTGTCGACAAAGGCGCGCGGGTGCTTGGCGGCGGCGAGCCGAAGATCGGTGCGCACGGCAAGCCGGTCGTCTTCATCCATCCCAAGGACTTCCTCGGCACGCTGATTGAACTGGAGGAGGCCTAAGCGATGGGCTCGGCGCCGATCGGTCGAGCAAAGGGTCAAAGCGTGCCCGCCCTGACCCAGTCGTCATGAGTCTCGTCAGTCTCGCCGCGATCTACTTCGTCGTCTGGTGGGTGGTCCTGTTCGCGGTGCTACCTTGGGGTGTACGCGCGCAGGAGGAAGAGGGCGAGGTTGTGCCGGGATCGATGCCCGGTGCTCCGGCGCGGCCGAGGCTGGTCGGCAAGGTCATCGCGACGTCGATCGTTGCTGCCGCGGTGGTCGGCCTGTTCTGGCTCGCCACCGACGTCTACGGCCTGGACGTTCGCACGCTGGCGGAATGGTCCCGATTCGGGCGGTGAGGGCCGGATCCGCGCCCCGGCACACAAAAAAGCAAGGCCGGAAAGGGCCTTGCTCACCGAGTTCCGCGTCTTAACCCCTCGTGCGGGGCCTGGGGCCCAACAGGCTCTTGAGCCTCATTGTTCTTAACCCCGCGGCTGCGGCTGACAGGCGCGCCTGAGGGGATCTTCCTCCCAAGACTTAGACCGCGATGCCTTTCTTTTCGGGGCCGTTTTGACCATTCGGCCACCCGTCCCCTGTTAACCGACGACCCTAGCGAAACTCGGAGGGCTTGTCATCATTTTGTGCAGGCCGGCCCAAAAATTTTGCACGAATCGCCCATCCCGCAGCAAATGGTTTGGCGGCGAGGTCGATCTCCGGCCGCCCAACAGTGGCGTCGGGCTCGATCCAAGGGCTTGAGTTTCGCGGGCCGTGCCGATTGACTGCGGCGCCCGACAAAAGCCGACCTGGAGCATGTCTCTGGATGCACCTGTCCCGCTATTTCTTGCCGATCCTGCGCGAGACTCCGAAGGAGGCCGAGATCGTCTCGCACCGGCTGATGTTGCGCGCCGGCCTGATCCGACAACAGGCGGCCGGCATCTACTCGTGGCTGCCACTCGGGAAACGAGTGATGGCCAACATCGAGCGCATCGTGCGTGAAGAGCAGGATCGCGCCGGCGCGATCGAGATTCTCATGCCGACCATTCAGCCGGCGGACCTGTGGCGCGAGAGTGGACGCTACGACGACTACGGCAAGGAAATGCTGCGCATCGGCGACCGCCACGGCCGCGACATGCTGTTCGGTCCGACCAACGAGGAGATGGTGACCGACATCTTTCGCACCTACGTCAGCTCCTACCGCGCCCTGCCGCTCAACCTCTATCACATCCAGTGGAAGTTCCGCGACGAGGTAAGGCCGCGGTTCGGCGTCATGCGCGGACGCGAATTCCTGATGAAGGACGCCTACTCGTTCGATGTCGACGACGAGGGCGCCCGGCGCTCCTACAACAGGATGTTCGTCGCTTATCTGAGGACGTTTTCCCGCATGGGGCTTACCGCCATCCCGATGCGGGCCGAGACCGGCCCGATCGGCGGCCAACTCAGCCATGAGTTTCTGGTGCTGGCGGAGACCGGCGAATCGGGCGTCTACTGCGACGCCAACATCCTGCAGCTCAAGGTGCCGGGCGAGGACGTCGACTACGACAGGGATCTGAGGCCGCTGATCGAGCCGTGGACCTCGTACTACGCCGCGACCGAGGACGTTCACGAGGTGGAGCGCTTCGAGCGCGAGGTGCCGGCCGGACGGCAGGTGGCGACGCGCGGCATCGAGGTCGGCCAGATTTTCAACTTCGGCACCAAGTACTCGCTACCGATGAAGACGACGGTGCTCGGACCCAACGGCGTCGAGCGACCGATCCACGGCGGTTCCTATGGCATCGGGGTTTCGCGGCTGGTCGGCGCGATCATCGAGGCGAGCCACGACGACGCCGGGATCGTCTGGCCGGACAGCGTCGCCCCGTTCGCGGTCGGCCTGATCAACCTTAAGGTCGGCGACCCGGCCGTCGACGCCGCCGCCGGCGGCCTCCACGACAGCCTCACGAAAGCCGGAATCTCCGTGCTCTACGACGATCTCGACCAGCGTGCCGGGGCCAAGTTCGCCACCATGGACCTGATCGGGCTGCCGTGGCAGGTGATCGTCGGGCCTCGCGGGATCGAGCAGGGCGAGGTCGAGATCAAGCGCCGGGCGACGGGGGCGCGCGAGACGCTTGGCCTCGATGCGGTGATGAACCGCCTCGCCGGCGAAAGGAAACCGTGAGCCATGGCGACCCCGGTCGGCACCAGACCCTTCGCCCGCTTCGAATGGATGATCGCCGGCCGCTATCTGCGCTCGCGCCGGCGCGAGGCGTTCATCTCGGTGATAGCCGGCTTCTCGTTCCTTGGCATCACCCTCGGCGTCGCCACGCTGGTCATCGTCATGGCGGTGATGAACGGCTTCCGCGCCGAGCTGATCGACAAGATTCTTGGCCTCAACGGCCACTTGATCCTGCAGGCAATGGACACCAGGCTCACCGACTACGGCCCGGTCGCCGAACGGATCGCGGCCGTGCCGGGCGTCCGCTCCGCCATCCCACTGGTCGAGGGGCAGGCGCTGGCAACCGGCCCATCAGCGTCGAGTGGCGTGCTGGTGCGCGGCGTGCGCGAAGCCGATCTGCCGCGGGTCCCCAGCGTCTTCAACAACGTCCGGCTCGGGACGCTTGACGCCTTCGATCAGTCTGGGGGCGTGGCCGTCGGCACGCGGCTGGCCACCGAACTCGGCCTAACCGTCGGCGCCAACCTCACCCTGGTGCAGCCGCGCGGCAACGTCACGCCGCTCGGCGTCACCCCGCGCATCAAGGCCTACCCGGTGGTGGCGATATTCGAGATCGGCATGTCGGAGTACGATTCGACTTTCGTCATCCTGTCCTTCGCCGAGGCCCAGATCTATTTCAACCTGGACGACCAGGCGAGCGCGATCGAGATCTACCTCGACAACGCCGATGCAATCGGGCTGCTGCGGCCGGCGATCGAAGCGGCGGCCGCGCGGCAGGTCCTGCTCACCGACTGGCGCGAGCGCAACGTCACTTTCTTCTCCGCGCTCGAGGTCGAGCGCAACGTCATGTTCCTGATTTTGGCGCTGATCGTTGTCGTGGCGGCGCTCAACATCGTCTCGGGCCTCACCATGCTGGTGAAGGACAAGGGCAAGGACATCGCCATCCTCAGGACCATGGGGGCGACGCGCGGCGCCATCATGCGGGTGTTCTTCATCACCGGCGCCGCCATCGGAACCGTCGGCACGCTTGCTGGCTTCGTCCTCGGCGTCGTCGTCAACCTCAACATCGAGCCGATCCGCCAGTTCATCTCGACCCTGACGCGCACCGAGGTGTTCTCGCCGGAGCTCTATTTCCTTAGCCAACTGCCGGCCGACATGGACCCCGGCGAGACGATCTCGGTGATCGTCATGGCGCTCGGCCTGTCGTTCCTGGCGACGCTCTACCCGGCCTGGAGGGCGGCGCGCCTCGATCCGGTCGAGGTGCTGCGTTACGAATGAGCGCGCCGGCCGCCAACGTGGAGAAACGCCCGCGGCGGGCGGTCCTCCGCCTGGTGTCGGTGAGTCGCCACTACGGCAGCGGCGAGAGCAGGCTCGTCGTCCTCGACGGCGCCGAGCTTGCCCTCTATCCCGGTGAGATGGTGGCGCTGGTGGCGCCTTCGGGGGCCGGCAAGTCGACGCTCCTCCACATCGCCGGCCTGCTCGAGCGGCCGGACGGCGGCGAAGTGGTCATCGCCGGTCGCCCGACCGGCAAGCTGTCGGACGCCGAGCGCACCGCGATCCGGCGCATACAGATCGGCTTTGTCTACCAGTTCCATCACCTGCTGCCCGAGTTCAGCGCTCTCGAAAACCTGATGATGCCGCAGCTCATCCGCGGCATCGAGCGCAAGGAAGCGATCCGTCGCTCGCTGCAGCTGCTCTCCTACATGCGGGTCAAGGAGCGGGCGACACACCGACCGGGTGAGCTGTCCGGTGGCGAGCAGCAGCGGGTAGCGATCGCGCGGGCGGTCGCCAACGCCCCGGGGCTGCTGTTGGCCGACGAGCCGACCGGCAACCTCGACCCGCACACGGCGAGCCACGTCCTCGACGGGCTGATCCGGCTGGTGCGGGCGTCAAAACTCGCGGCCCTCATCGTCACCCACAACCACAATCTTGCCGCCCGCATGGACCGGCGCATCACGCTCAGGGAGGGCAAGGTGGTCGAGCTCGACTGGCCAAAGGGCGCCACTCGCCAGAAGATCATCCGCGACCGCGGCGAGGCGGCAGGGTAGGGGGGTGAATGGGCTTGAAGCAATATAGCGCATGTGCGATGGACGGTCGAAACCCTCAGCGCGGTCGTTGATGCCGAGATCGAGGCCCTTTCGCCATCGCTCCGAGCCAGGCTGATCCGCCTCGCCGAGGCTATTGAGGCGGTCGGCCTTGAGAAAATGCGCGAACCGCATGTCAAGCACGTTGAGGGCAAGCTTTGGGAGATGCGGGCCAAGAGCGCCGAGGGAATTGCCCGCGGTTTCTATGTAACTGCGAGTGGACGTCGAGTCGTCATTCTCCACGTCTTCGTCAAGAAGTCGCGGAAAACGCCGCTCAAAGCCCTGAACACCGCCCGTGAACGTATGAAGCAGGTGAAACTGTGACCAAGATTTCCGAACTCAAAAAGGGCTGGATAGGCGATCCGAAATTCCGCAAGGAGTACGAGAAGGCGGACGAGGAATTCGCGATTGTCGAGGCTCTGATCCGCGCCCGAGCGAAGGCAAAGCTCTCGCAGGCTGAACTCGCCAAGAGGATTGGCACGACGCAGTCCGCTATCGCCCGCCTCGAAGGCGGCGGCGTCTCGCCCTCGCTTTCGACGCTTCGCCGCTATGCCGAGGCTACAGGGACGAAGCTTCATCTGGTGCTTCGTCCAGCATAGCGCTGGCACCTCGTTTGGCTCAACGGCCCTATCCCGTTGGAGATGGCCACTGGCATTGCCGACCGGCTTTGGGACATGGAAGATATCGCTGATCGACGCTCGCGAAGCGAAGCCGGGCAAGCGCGGGATGTACAGAAAGAGGCTGACGTGGGCGGCTTGAAAAACAGGATCGACCGACCTCGGCTCCTAGGCGATCAGCAAGAAATTGCGCGTCGCAAGACGGAACTATCTGCACCGCACATTCTTCCCCTTGCTGCGTTCGCGAAGTCTCTGAGAGAGCAAGGGTATGGCGACGTTCCGGACTTCGACCCTTGGGACGGTGGCACTGGTGCTCGGGCGCTTTTTCTGTTGGAGAAGCCTGGACCGCAAGCGGATGCTTCCGGCTTCATCAGCCGCAACAACGACGACAAAACCGCTGAGAACACATTCAATTTCATGAACGCCGCCGGCATTCCACGTGACCAAACATGTCTGTGGAACGTCGTGCCGGGTTGGAATGGAACACGGACGATAACCGGAGCCGAGCTGAAGCGGGGCGTTTGTATCCGGACTGCTGGACTTGCTAACGGACGTGAAGGTCATTGTGCTTGTCGGAAACAAGGCCGCTCGAGCGAACCCTTTCCTAACCCCACTTGGGCTGGCGATCCTGAAATCTGCCCATCCCTCGCCGGTGAACTTTGCTTTCAATCGCGAGCTATGGCGCGCGATCCCCGGGGCGTGGTCCGAGGCGCGGCAATATTTGTGATAGGTGACAGTTAGATTTCAAACTGACGCACTGCCCCGCCCATTGACACTGAGAACAAAACATGAACATCGTACCAGCCCATAGCTAGAGAAGGGCAAATGTCCGATGCGTACCCTGATCCGCGACACCGCGGCGCTCATCGCCATCGGCGCGTTCATTGCCATGGTCGCCGTCTGGTCGGAGGCGCTTCGCGCGATCGCCTAACGACGCTGCGGACGGGCGCGACAACGCGGCCGTGGATCGCGGTGCGGCCCGCGTGGACAGCCGACCTCCGATTGCCGACACTCCCGCCGCCAGAGGGATTGCCGCATGAGTCGGCTCGCGCGCGAGGTGGGCTTCGTCCACCTCAGGGTCCACACCGCCTATTCGCTGCTTGAGGGCGCGCTGCCCTTGAAGCGGCTGGCCGAGCTTGCCGTTGCCGACGCCATGCCCGCCCTCGGCATCGCCGACACCGGCAACCTCTTCGGCGCTCTCGAATTCTCGACCCTGATGGTCGAGAAGGGCATCCAGCCGATCGTCGGCTGCCAGGTCGCGATCGATTTTGCCGACGGTTCCGGCGGCGAGGCGCGGCCGGGTGCGGGGCGCCAGAACGAGCTGGCCGACATCGTCCTCATCGCCGCCGGCGAGGCCGGCTACTGGAACCTGGTCAGGCTGGTCTCGGACTCCTTCATGGAAACCGAGGCCGGGGTCCGGCCGCACGTCGCCATCGATCACCTCGGTCGCTTGTCGGAGGGGCTGATAGGGCTCACCGGCGGTCCCGGCGGCCCGGTCGACCGCGCCATCGCCGCTGGGCAGACCGAGCTTGGCGCGGCGCGCCTCGATCGCCTTGCCCGCCTCTTCGGCGACCGCCTGTATGTCGAGCTCCAGCGCCACGGCACGACGGCCGAGCAGGCGGCGGAGCCGGCGCTGGTCGATCTCGCCTATCGGCGGTCGCTGCCGCTGGTCGCCACCAACGAGGCGTTTTTCCCGGCGCGCGACGACTACGAGGCCCACGACGCCCTGATCGCCATCGCCGAAGGCTCCGTCATCGCCGACGACAAGCGACGCCGGCTGACGCCGGAGCACTCCTTCAAAAGCCGCGCCGAGATGGTGGCTCTGTTCGCCGACCTTCCGGAAGCGGCTGACAATTCTGTCGAAATCGCCCTGCGTTCGACGTGGTGGCCGCGCACGCGGAAGCCCATTCTGCCGCGTTTCGCCGACGCTGGTGCCGATCCGCAGGCGGCCGAACAGACCGAGGCGAGGATGCTTCGCCAGGCGGCCGAGGCGGGGCTGAGGAAGCGCCTCGTCGACCATGGTCTGGCGCCCGGCTGCAGCGAGGCCGACTACCTCAAGCGACTCGAGTACGAGCTTGGGGTCATCGTCGACATGAAGTACCCGGGCTACTTTCTGATCGTCGCTGATTTCATCCAGTGGGCCAAGAAGAAAGGCATTCCCGTCGGGCCGGGGCGGGGCTCCGGCGCCGGCTCGGTGGTCGCCTGGGCCCTCACCATCACCGACCTCGATCCGCTGCGCTTCTCGCTTCTCTTCGAGCGCTTCCTCAACCCCGAACGCGTGTCGATGCCCGACTTCGATATCGATTTCTGCCAGAACCGCCGCGACGAGGTCATTCGCTACGTCCAGGACAAGTACGGCGCCGACCAGGTCGCCCAGATCATCACCTTCGGGACGTTGCAGGCGCGCGCCGTTCTGCGCGACGTCGGCCGCGTGCTCCAGATGCCCTACGGCCAGGTCGATCGCCTGGCCAAGATGGTGCCGCAGAACCCGACCAATCCGATCAGCCTCGAGCGCGCCGTCGCCGACGAGCCGCGGCTTCAGGCCGAGCGTGAGGCCGACCCGCTGGTCGATCGGTTGCTCATCATCGCCCAGAAGCTCGAGGGGCTCTACCGCCACGCCTCGACCCACGCCGCCGGCATCGTCATCGGCGACCGCCCTCTCGACCAGCTCGTGCCCCTCTACCGCGACCCGCGCTCCGGCATGAAGGTCAGCCAGTTCAATATGAAGTGGGTCGAGCAAGCGGGCCTGGTGAAGTTCGATTTCCTGGGGCTGAAGACGCTGACCGTCCTCGATCTTGCGGTCAGGCTCCTCCACCGGCGTGGCATCGACATCGACCTCTCGCGGATTCCACTAGACGAGTCAAATAGTTACGAACCCCTGAAGCGCGGCGATACGGTCGGGATCTTCCAGCTTGAGTCGGGTGGCATGCGCCGCGCCCTGGTCGACATGCGGCCCGACCGCTTCGACGACCTCATTGCTCTGGTGGCGCTTTATCGGCCGGGTCCGATGGCCAACATCCCGACCTACTGCCTGAGGAAACACGGCCGCGATCAGCCCGACTATATCCACCCGCGGCTCGAGCCGATCCTCAAGGAGACCTTCGGCGTCATCGTCTATCAGGAACAGGTGATGCAGATCGCCCAGGTGCTGGCGGGCTACACGCTTGCCGAAGCCGACCTCCTGCGCCGCGCCATGGGCAAGAAGATCCGCTCCGAGATGGCGGCGCAACGCGACCGCTTCGTCTCCGGCGCCGTCGGCAACGGTGTCGATCGCGATCGGGCCGAGTCGATCTTCGAGCTGTTGGCCAAGTTCGCCGAGTACGGCTTCCCCAAGGGTCACGCCGCCGCCTACGCCCTGGTCGCCTACCAGACTGCCTACATGAAGGCCAACCACCCGGTCGAGTTCATGGCGGCGCTGCTGACGCTGGAGATCGGCAACACCGACAAGATCGCCGAGTTCCGGCGCGAGGCCATGCGGCTTGGCATCGTCGTCGAGGCGCCGTCGGTCAACCGGTCCGGGGTCGAATTCGATGTCGTCGACGGCCGCATCGTCTATTCGCTGGCTGCCCTCAAGGGTGTCGGCGCCCAGGCGGTTGAGCACTTGGTCGAGGCGCGCGGCGGCAGGCGGTTCCGCGACCTTGCCGACTTCGGCCGACGCATCAACCCGAGGATCGTCAACAAACGCGTTCTCGAGAGCCTGATCGCCGCCGGCGCCCTCGACGAACTCGAGCCCGACCGGGCACGGCTGGCCGCCGGTGCCGACCGCATCCTCGGCATGGCGAGCCACGTTCACGAGAGCGCCGCGGTCGGCCAGGCCGACATGTTCGGCGCCATCGAGGATCGCCAGCCGCTTCTCTTGCCGGTCGTCGAACCGTGGCTCACGGCCGAGACGCTCGCCCGCGAGCACGAGGCGGTCGGTTTCTACCTGTCCGCCCATCCGCTCGATGAGTATCGGGCGGTCCTTTTGCGGATGCGCGTCCAGACCTGGGCCGAGTTCGCCCAGTCGGTCCACAACGGGGCGACCGCCGGCCGGCTCGCCGGCACGGTGACCGCCCGGCAGGAGCGCCGCATCCGGTCCGGCAACCGCATGGCGGTCGTTCAACTCTCGGATCCGACCGGATCCTACGAGGCGGTGCTCTTCTCCGAAGGGCTGACAGAATACCGTGATCTGCTTGAGCCCGGCCGCTCGGTCGTCGTTCTGGTCTCGGCCGAGGAGCGGCCGGAAGGCATCAACGTCCGCATCCAGTCGGTCGAATCGCTCGACGACGTGATGGCGGGGCTGAAGCAGATCAGGGTCTTCGTCCGCGACGCCGCGCCGCTTGCCAGCATCGAGAAGCACCTCACTGGCAAGGGCGAGGGCGAGGCGAGCTTGGTGCTGTTGCTCGACGAGAGCCGGCGCGAGGTCGAGATGCGGCTGCCCGGCCGCCGTCCGGTCACGCCCCAGGTCGCCAGCGCGCTGCGGGCGGTGAAGGGGGTCGTTCAGGTGGAGCTGGTCTAGCCAGCGTTGTGCCGGCTCGTTCTCGCACCCGCGATCCTGGGCGGTCGCTCATCGGCGCCTAGTTTGCTTTCGTCACGTCGCGATTGCGGAGACCGCGGTCATCCCCCATCGTTGAGCGCCGAGCCGCGGCCCATTGCGGCCATCGCGAGCATCAAGGAGACGATGCCATGTTCGCTTCTTTCTTCCCGAACCCCAGGCTGTTCTTCCTTTCCGCCCTCGGCTGGACGGCAGTCTGCATGGCGCTCTGGTACCTGTTCGCCCGCGAGCTTGGATCGGTTTTCAGCCTCGGCTGGCTCCTCGGCTACGGCTATCCGGCGCCACTTGCCGAGAGCCCCGGCGAAGCGGAGCAGGCG
This sequence comes from Bauldia sp., assembly GCA_040878485.1. GTDB lineage: Bacteria > Pseudomonadota > Alphaproteobacteria > Rhizobiales > Kaistiaceae > JBBDMC01. The sequence goes on from JBBDMC010000154.1 coordinate 16,428, forward strand.
GCGTTCGCGGCGGCCCGCAACTGGGCGATCGACATCTGGCTCTACCAGTACATGATCCTCGGCGGAGCGATCTTCGCGGCGGCATGGAGCCGGCTAGCGCCGCACCGGTGGTTCCGGTGGTCGGCGGTGGTCTCCCTCATCATCCTCTTCGTGGTGTGGTTCCAGGTTCAGATCGACGTCATGATCAACGCCTGGTATCGCAGCTTCTACGATCTGCTCCAGCAGGCGCTTTCCGCCCCCGGGACGGTGACCGTCGAGGCCTATTTCGCCCAGATCGCGACGTTCCTCGGCATAGCGATGGTTGCGATCACGGTGGCGGTCCTCAACAGCTTCGTCGTCAGCCACTACATCTTCCGCTGGCGCACCGCCATGAACGACCACTACGTCGTCAACTGGCAGAGGCTGCGCACCATCGAGGGCGCCGCCCAGCGGGTGCAGGAAGACACCATGCGCTTCGCCAGCGTGATGGAGGGCCTCGGCGTCCGCCTGATCGATTCGGTCATGACGCTGATCGCCTTCCTGCCGATCCTGTGGGGTCTGTCGACGTTCGTGAAGGAACTGCCGATCATCGGCGAGGTCCCGCAGGCGCTGGTTATCGTCGCTATCACTTGGTCGGTATTGGGAACCGGGCTTCTGGCGCTCGCCGGCATCCGCCTGCCGGGACTGGAGTTCCGCAATCAGCGCGTCGAAGCGGCCTACCGGAAAGAGCTGGTTTTCGGCGAGGACTACGCCGACCGCGCCTACCCGCCGACGCTGGCTACCCTCTACACCGCCGTCCGCCGCAACTATTTCCGCCTCTACCTCAACTATCTGTACTTTAACGTCGCCCGCTACGGCTACCTGCAGGCGGGCGTCCTGGTGCCGTACATTGCGCTGGCGCCCACGATCGTTGCTGCTGGGATCACGCTGGGGGTCATGCAGCAGATCCTCAGCGCTTTCGGGCGGGTCGAGTCCTCCTTCCAGTACCTGGTCAACTCATGGACGACGATCATCGAGCTGATCTCGATCTACAAGCGGCTGAAGGCGTTCGAGGCCACGCTCTATGACCAGCCGCTGGCCGACATCGAGCGCGAGGTGGTGACGGGGACGGTTGAAGCCTGAAACGCTGCGGCCCGCCGGGTCGCCGAGCGTGTCGATAGCACTTGGAGTTGTCCGGTTTTGGTAGCCCATCATTTGTCCGCT
>JBBDMC010000155.1:0-17287 GCA_040878485.1 Bauldia sp.
CGGGGTGGGGTGGCGGGAGCGTGGCGAGCGGCAAGGCCCCGCGCAAGAACACCCTCGACGAGATGACCATCCGGCGGACGGAAATCCCGGCCGGCGGTCCGCGGCCGACGAAGCCGTCGCTGGATCACATGGGTCCGGGCACCGATCGCGAGGTGCCGATGCCGAAACCGCCGCCCGCCAAGCCGCGCTCCATCGGCGGTAGACCCGGCAGCCCTGTCGGGCGGGGGAAGCGGCGGTAGCGAACGGCTGCCGGCGGAACGCCGCCTGCTCCCTCTCCCATCGAAGTCGGATGTTTCCGACTTCGACAATATTGACTGCCAAACGCGGGTAAACCCGCGTTGGGTGGGAGAGAGCTTGTCCCCGACTCGATCGGGGGTCGGATCGAGCCGCGCTAGCGGGTCGATCCGGGTAAGGGGTTGTGACCTCTCCGAATAAAGCTCAGCCCCTCACCCTTCGCGCCTAATTCCCCCGGATCAAGTCCGGGGTCATAAGGCGCGAAGCCCTCTCCCCATGGGAGAGGGGCGACAGGGGTCGGTGGCAAGCCCGGGCCATGACGGTCGAAATTGTCTTCCCGGGCGCTGCGCAGCACGAAGTGGTGCGCTGCAGCGCCGGGACCCACCCTGACAACCGCGTAGGCCCCGGATCAGCGGTGCACCGCTAACGCGCTGCAGCGCGTCCGGGGAACGGGGATCGGTTCGCTCGGGAGAAAACTCATCCCCGCCCCGTGAGCCCCCCGTACAATGCCCGCATCCTCGCCCCAAGAGGGGTCGTGTCGCGACCGAACCGTCACGGGGGAGAGGAGCGGCGCTCGCTTCGCTTGGGCCGCGGAACCCAGGCGGACCGGGAGGCGCCCGCAAAGCTCGCCCGCCGGCACACAAGGGCGCGGCTGGCGATGCCGTTGCGCTCGGCCCCGGTTCCGGCCACCCTGGTGACCCATGACCGCCATCGTCTCGCTGCTCCGCGCCGTCAACGTCGGCGGTAACAGGATCATCGCCATGGCTGAGCTGAGGGCGCTCTACGAGTCGCTCGGCTTCGGCAACGTCGCGACCTACGTTCAGAGCGGCAACGTGGTGTTCTCCGCTGCAAGGGCCGAACGGGCGGGGCTCACGGCCAAGATCGAGACGGCGATCGCCGGGCGCTTCGCATTCGACGTGCCGGTGATCAACCGCACTGCCGCCGAGCTGAAAGCGATCGTCGCCAAGAACCCGTTTCCGGGCGAGGCCGCGGCCGAACCCGGCAAGGTGGTGGTGGTCTTCCTGCCGGCGCCGCCGTCGAAGGAGGAGCGCGCGGTGCTGGAGCGACCCATCGACGGGCCGGAGCGGCTGAAGCTCGTCGGCGTCGACCTCTACGTCCACTACGCCGTTGGCATCGGCCGCTCGAAGCTCAAGCTGCCGCTCAAGAGGCCCGGCACGACGCGCAACTGGAAGACGGTGACGGCGCTCGCCCGCATGGCCGGCGATCTGGAACGGTGACAATTCACAGCCGGCGCGCTTGCCGGTAGTATTCGGTCGGCGGCGAGGACCGCCGGTGCAGATTGGAGGACATCATGGCCAAGGGACGCGATCGGCCGGGCAGGGAAAAACGCAAGCCCAAGGCCGACAAGAACAAGCCGAAGAAAGGCCTGCCGGTGACGGCGGGCCAGCCCCAGCTCAATATCGGCACCACCCAGCCGCCGATGAAGAAGATGTAACCGGCGCGATGATCCGCGTCGGCGTCGGCGGCTGGACCTACGCGCCCTGGCGCGGAACGTTCTACCCGGAGGGGCTGAAGCAGGCGGAAGAGCTCGCCTACGCGGCGTCGAAGCTGACCGCGATCGAGATCAACGGCACCTTCTACCGAACGCAGTCGGCGACGAGCTTCGCCAAGTGGCGCGACGAAACGCCGGACGGCTTCGTCTTTTCGGTCAAGGGCCACCGCGCCGTCGTCAACAAGAAGAAGCTCGCCGAGGCCGGCGAGGCGCTAGATTGGTTCTTCGGCTCGGGCGTGACCGAGCTCGGGGCGAAGCTCGGACCGGTGCTCTGGCAGTTGGCGCCGTTCAAGAAGTTTGACGCCGACGATCTCGGCGCGTTCCTCAAGCTGCTTCCGAAGGAGGCGGGGGGACTGGCCCTCCGCCACGCGGTCGAGGTGCGCTCGAAGAGCTACCTCAACGCCGCGTTCGTCGACCTTTGCCGCAACCACAACGCCGCCATCGTCTACGCCGATTCCGAGGAATATCCGGCGATCGCCGACGTCACCGCCGATTTCGTCTATGCCCGGCTGCAGCGGTCGGCGGAGGACGTCGCTACCCGCTACACCGCCGAGGGGCTCGACGGCTGGGCGACACGGTCCAAGACCTGGGCCGCCGGCGGCGAGCCCGATGACCTGCCGCGCTTCGGCACCAAGCACGCGCCCAAGAAGAAGCGCGACGTCTTCGTCTTCATGATCGCCGGCGACAAGGTGCGGGCGCCGGCCGCCGCCACCGCCCTCATCGAACGGCTCTGATCCCTCTCACCTTGGTTTACCAAGCGTGAGGAAAGGTGATGAACGGGTCGTATTGATGCCGCATTTGGTGGCGCAGGTCGCCCCCCGCGCCGGCCGCAAGAAGCCGCGCCGTCAACGACCCAGGAGGAAACACGCGAATGATGCGGCACGTCAGACAACACGGTGAGTCACAGTGGGATTGTCAAAGGTCTGGGTTTCTGGATTCGGGTTTGCGTTGATTGTGATTGCAGCGGCGGCCGGCCTCCATTTCGGCGAGGCGGTCGCCGGTGAGTGCGGCAAGGCCTCCTGGTACAAGATGGGAACGCGGACGGCGAGCGGTGAGAAGATGGACGCCAACGCCATGGCCGCGGCCCATCGCACCCTGCCGTTCGGGACCAAGGTCAAGGTCGAGAACCTCGCCAACGGGCGGTCGGTGGTGGTGCGCGTCAACGACCGCGGCCCGTTCGTGCGCGGTCGGGTTATCGACGTGACCAAGGCCGCGGCGGAACGGCTGGGCATGATCCGGTCGGGAACCGCCAACGTCAAAGTGACGGTCGTGGCCGGCAAGCGGAAGCTCGCCGGCTGCAGCTGATCCTCAGCCGAAGTCGCCGGGCCGGTCGAGAGCCATCGATTTGATGAGCGCGACGACCGGCTGGCCGACCTTGAGGTCCAGGGCGCGCACGGCCTCGCGGGTGATGCTGGCGATCAGCGTCTCGCCGCCGACGTCGAGGCGGACGTCGACGGCTTGACCTTCGCCTTCGGCGATCTCGCTGACCGTCGCTCTCAGCCGGTTGCGGATCGATAGCCGACCGGGTTCGCCGACGGCGAGCGCCACGTCGCGGGCGCGGACGCGAATCCGCGCCATCGACCCGGGCGCCGCCGCCATCAGCCCCACCGACAGCCGTCCCGCCGGGTGGTCCAAGAACGTCGTCCCGGTGCTCGGGTCATGGGCGCCGATCGGCGCGTGGAGAACCATGCTGGTCTCGAAGTGGCCCGTGTGGGGTCTGAGGTCGAAGCGGCCGAAGACTTCGTTCACGGTGCCGCTGGCGACCGTCTTGCCGTCGGCAAGCAGGACCAGCGAATCGGCAAGGCGAGCGACTTCGTCGACGTTGTGGGTGACGAGCACGACCGGCATCGGCAATTCGCCGCGCAGTTCGACCATCTCGGCCTGCAGGCGTTGCCGGGTTGGCTGGTCGACGGCGGAAAACGGTTCGTCTAGCAGAAGGACGCGCGGCTGGCGGGCAAGCGCCCGGGCGACCGCGATGCGCTGCTGCTGGCCGCCCGACAGTTCGCTGGGCTTGCGATCGTCGATGCCGCTCAAGTGGACGCGGGCGAGGAGAGCGTGGGCTTCCTCGCGCCGCGCCGCCGCAGGCCGGTCGATAAGCCCCGCCATCACGTTCTCGACGGCGCTGAGGTGCGGGAACAGCGCGTATGCCTGGACAACAAAGCCGGCGCGGCGGCGGCGGGCGCCGACGTCGATGCCGGCCGTCGTATCGAGCCATACCTCGCCGCCGCACGAGACGTACCCGGCAGCGGGCCGCATGAAACCGGCAATGGCGCGCAACGTGCTGGTCTTGCCGCTGCCCGACGGTCCAACCAGCGCCACCACGGTCCCCGGCGCGGCGGAAAACGCGACCGCGAGCGACATCGGCGCATCCTGCGTCAGCCGGACATGCAGGCCGCCGTCGGCGGCGGCGGGATCAGCCACGGCGCTTCCCTATACGCTGCGAAAGCAAAAGTGTCGCCGCGATCACGAGCAGCGAGATCAGCAACAGCACCGCCGCCATGCGCCCGGCCGCCGCGTCGTCGAACGCTTGGACGCGATCGTAGATCGAGATTGCGATGGTCCTGGTCTCGCCGGGGATGTTGCCGCCGACCATGAGCACGACGCCGAACTCGCCGAGGGTATGGGCGAAGGCGAGGACCATGCCGGTGAGGATGCCCGGCCAGGCAAGCGGCAATTCGATCCGGAACAGCGCGCGCCACCACGACATGCCGCAGCTTGCCGCCGCCTCGCGAAGCTCGTTGCCAATCGCCTCGAAGGCGCGCTGCGCCGGCTGGACGGCGTAGGGAATGTTTATGAGCACCGATGCGATCAGGAGGCCTTCGAAAGAGAAGGCGAGCGTTCCTCCGAAGACCTGCCGCCACAGGTCGCCGAACCACGAGCGCGGGCTGAAGGCGACCAGCAGATAGAAGCCGACGACCGTCGGTGGCAGGACCAGAGGCAGCGCCAGTGTCGCCTCGATGAGCGATAGGCCCGAGATGCGGGTCACCGCCAACCAGCGGCCAAGCAGGACAGCAAGCGGCAGCAAGAGGAGGACGGTCAGCGAGGCGAGGTGCAGCGACAGCCAGAGGGCCTGCCAGTCCACGCGTGTACCTCAGCTCGTCTCGCCGGGCAGGACAAAGCCGTAACCACGCATGATCTTGCGCGCGCGCTGGCTGGCGAGGAACGCATAGAAAGCCCGCGCGGTATCGCCGGCGCCCTTGAGGAGGACCATGCGCTGGCGGAGGGGCTGATGCCATGCGTCGGGGATGAGGGCGTAGCTGCCGGAACTGGAAACGGCCGGCGACAGCGCCAGCGAATAGGCGATGATGCCGCCCTGGGCGCCGCCGCTTGTCGCGAACTGTGCCGCTTGCGCCACGTTCTCGCCGAGCACGAGCTTGCCTTCGATCGCCGCCCACAGGCCGGCGTGACGCAGCGCCTCTTCCGCCCGCCGCCCGTAGGGCGCGTGCTCCGGGTTGGCGATGGCGAATTTCGTCACCAGTCCTTCGGCGAGCGCCGTCTTCAGCCCATTCAGCTCGCCGTCCGGCTGCAAAGGGGATCCGTCGGGGACGAACAGCACGATGCGGCCGATGGCGTAGAGGTCGCCTTCGTCCAAGGTCAGTCCAAGAGCGGCCAGATCGATGACGAACTGCTCGTCGGCCGAGAGGTAGATCTGGAACGGCGCGCCTTCCCGGATCTGGCGAAAAAAGTTGCCCGACGAGCCGAAGGTCAGCTTGACCGCGCGGCCATCGGCGGCGTGGAAGGCCGCCGCCATGTCAGTCAGGGCGAATTGAAGGTCGGCCGCGGCAGCGATCGTCGGCACGTCGTCGGCGAGCGCAGCCGCCGGCGCAAAAGCGGCGGCGAGCACCAGCGAAACGGCGAGGATCATGCGGCGGGAGGTCATGGCGCACCTCGATATGTCTATCTGGATATATCGAGGCGCATGTGAGCACGAATGGCGAGGAAAAATCAATCCGGCGCCGGCGGCGCCGCCTTGCGGCGGCGCCGTTTCGCCGGCTTGAGGTGACGGCGCAAGTCGGCGATGCCGGCGCCGATGGCGCGCTCGGCGTCGGTCTCCATCTGACGGTAGCGCTTGAGGATCAAGCGGCCGAGGCGGGTAAGACGGGCGCCACCGCCACCGCCGGAGCCGCCCTTCTCGGTCTCGACGAGGGGCCTGGCGAAGGCGGCGTTCATCTCCTGGACCAGGGTCCAGCCGCGCTTGTAGCTCATGCCGGAGCGTCGCGCCGCGGCGGTGAGCGAGGCGGTCTCGTCGATGGCGGCGAGGAGATCCGCCTTGCCGGGCCCGAGCGCGACGCCCGGTTTGAGCACGACGCGAAAGCGCAGCCCCTCGGTGATGTTGGCGAACTGGGTCACGCCGGCCTCCTTGGTCGGACTGTGACGGCAAAACCGGTCGCGGTGAAGGGGCCGGGCGGCCGAGGCGGCGCCTCGAATGCCTACTCGCTCTGCCGGAACCCCCGAAACCGGTTAAACAGCACCGCCAACAAGATGGCGCTGCCGATGACAGTGCCCTGCCAGAATGCGTTGATGCCAAGAAGGGTCAGGCTGTTGCGAATGACCTCGATCAACGCCGCTCCGATCAGGGCGCCGAAGGCGGTGCCGTTGCCACCCATCAGACTGGCGCCGCCAATCACCGCCGCCGCGATAACCTGCAACTCCAGGCCAGCGCCGAGATTGGTGGTGATGGCGCCGAGCCACCCGGTTTGGATGATCCCGGCGACGCCGGCCGACAGCGAGGAGATGATGTAGACGGTGACCTTGATCCGGCGGACCGGCACGCCTGTCAGCATTGCCGCCTGCTCGTTGCCGCCGATGGCGAAAACGTAGCGGCCGAACCTTGTCCAGCGCAGGACGTAGCCGGTGACGAGCGCCAGGACGATCATATACATCACCGGGTTGGCGATGCCGAACGTCGAGCCGCCGCCGAACGCCAGGAGCTTGTCCTGATCGGGGCCGAACTGGAAGACGACCGTGTTGTTCGACTCTACCATCGCCAGGCTGCGGGCGATCGACAACATGCCGAGGGTGACGACGAACGGGGGCATGCCGACGTAGGCCACGAGCACGCCGTTGAAGCCGCCGACGATCACCGCGACGGCCAGCGCCGCGCCGATGCCGACATAGATGTTGAAATCGGCGTGCATGACCACGCCGATGGTCATGCTGCACAGGACCAACACCGAGCCGACCGAAAGGTCGATGCCACCGGTGATGATCACGATCGTCATGCCGAGCGCAATGATCGCGGTGAAAGTGAAATTGCGGGTGACGTTGTACAGATTGTTGGGCGTGGCGAAGGTGTCGGTGGCGATCGACAGGTAAGCGCAAGCGAGCAGCAGCGCGACGAACACCCAGAATGCCTGGCGGGATACAACCCAGCTCACCCAGCCGTGTTGCTGGCGTCCGATCGCCTCTTCAAGGGTTGCTGCCATCTGCCGATCGCCCCCGCTGGTCCCGGCTCATGCCCGCTCGATCGCACCGGTGATGAGGCCGGTCACTTCTTCGGGCGAACTCTCCACGATGTTCTTGTCGGCGACCTTGGCGCCGCGCCGCATGACGACGATCCGGTCCGATACCGCGAAGATATCCGGCATGCGGTGACTGATGAAGATGACTGCGATTCCGTGGTCGCGGAGCTCGCGCATGAGATTGAGCACCTCGGCAACCTGGCGGACCGAGATGGCCGCCGTCGGCTCGTCCATGAGAACGATCTTGGCCTCCGACAGCATGGTGCGGGCGATCGCGACCGCTTGTCGTTGGCCGCCCGACATCTGCCTGACGAGGTCGCGGGGCCGGGTCTCCGACTTCAGAACCTTGAAGAGTTCGCCGGCGCGCTTGTACATGGCCGCGTAGTCGATAATCCTGAACGGGCCGAGCCCCTTGAGCATTTCGCGACTGAGAAAGACGTTGGCGGCCGCGGTCAGGTTGTCGCACAGCGCCAGGTCCTGATAGACGATCTCGATGCCGTGCTGCCGCGCCTCGATTGGCCGGTGCAGGTGGAGGTCGTGGCCGTCCATTCTCATGGTGCCCTGGGTCGGCGGGTAGTTGCCGGCGATGACCTTGACCAAGGTGCTTTTGCCGGCGCCGTTGTCGCCCATCAGGCCGACGATCTGTCCGGCGTTGAGCTCGAGGTTGACGTCGTTGACGGCGTGAATGGCGCCAAAGTGCTTTGAGATATTGGTCAGCGTGAGAATCGCCATCCCGGCTTGCCTCCCGTGGCCGGAGTGGCGTTACGACACCCGGTTTTGGCGCCTCGGCGAGACGCGGGTTCCAAGGGACCTCGCCGCAAAGCGGTTAATGAATTAACTTATCTGCCGCGCCGCCGTCAATCGAACGTCGGACGAATCCCGACGGGAACGACCGGAAAAACGCCCAATCATCAAGCGGTTCTCTTTTCGTACGACAAATAGTCATTGACCCACGGTCGCCGCCAATAGTACCTATCCCCGGTCTTTGGGAGGAGACGGATGCTGATCCTGGTGACGGGCGCGACCGGCAAGGTCGGGCGCCATTTCATTGCGCGCCTTCTGTCAGACCCGCAGCATCCCGAGGCTCGCATCCGCGCGCTTTGCCACAACCGGATGCTTGAGCAGACCGACCGGATCGAAGTCGCACGGGGGTCAATCGCCGATCGCGACGTGGCCGCCGGCGCGGTTGCCGGTGTCACTCACATCGTGCATCTGGCCACCTGCAAGGAAACGCCGGAGGACGTCATCGACGTCACCGTGAAAGGACTCTTCTGGCTGCTCGAGGAGTTTCGCAGCAGCCCGACCGCCCGCCAGTTCATCCTCATCGGCGGCGACGCCGGGGTCGGCCATTTCCACTACCGCCAAGACGGGCCGATCACCGAGGCGACCCCGCACATGGCCTATCCGGGCTGCTACGCCCTCTCCAAGGTCCTGGAGGAGGTCGTGCTCGAGCAGTTCGGCATCCAGTACGACACCAACGGCTGCTGCCTGCGCGCGCCGTGGATCATGGAAAAGGACGATTTCAAATATACGCTTTCCTTCGGCGACGACGTGTTTGGCGGACCGGATTGGAAGACCATGGTGCCGGCCGCCGACGCGCAGCGTTACCGCCGGGACGGTACGGTGCCGCTGCTGCGCGATGCCGACGGTCGCCCGCTCAAGCGCAATTTCGTCCATGTCGATGATCTCACCGACGCTATCCTCGCCGCGATCGACAATCCGCGCGCCGAGCGCCAGCTGTTCAATGTCTGCATGGATCGGCCCGTCGACTACGGTGAGGTCGCCGGCTATCTGAAGAAGACGCGCGGCCTTGATTCAATCGACATTCCGAGCCAATACCATTCGAACTGGATGGACAACTCCAAGGCCAAGTACCTTCTGGCCTGGCAACCGAAATACGATTTGGAACGACTTATCGACTCGGCCTGGGCTTACGAACGGTCGCAAGACGAGCGGCGTACGGTCTGGTATCCGGGTTGATTTTGGCGGGCGGGTTACGGCATCGTCCCCGCCCTGTAACTGGGAGGAAGGAATGAGGAAATCATTGCTACTGATTGCCGCTGCCGCCGCTCTTGCGGTCGCCGCGGGGCCGGCGATGGCCCAGAAGAAAGTCCTGGCGATCGTCGTCAAGGGTCTTGACAACGCCTTCTTCGAGGCCATGCACCAGGGCTGCGAGAAGTGGAACAAGGAAAACGCCAGCGCCGAGTACACGTGCTTCTACACCGGCCCGGCCTCGACCTCCGATGAGGCGGGCGAAGTGCAGATCATCAACGACCTGCTCGCCAAGCCGGACACCGCGGCAATGGCCATCTCGCCGTCGAACGCGGCGCTGGTCGCTAACGCCCTGAGGACGGCCAATCCGAAGATCCCGATCATGACGATCGACGCCGACCTGAAGGCGGAGGACTCGGCGCTGCGCGCGACCTATCTCGGCACCGACAACTACACGATGGGTGTCCGTCTGGCGGACTACGTGAAGAAAGCCAAGCCAAACGGCGGCACGGTCTGCTTGATCGAGGGCAACCCGGGAGCCGACAACATCCTGCGGCGTGCGCAGGGTACACGCGACGTGCTGACCGGCCAGAAGGACCTGGCGGCGATGAAGGGCGAAGGCGGATGGACCGAAGTCGCGGGCTGCCCGGTCTTCACCAATGACGACCCGGTGAAGGCCGTCCAGGCAATGGCTGACGTTCTGGCCGCCAACCCCAAGCTCGACGCGTTCGTGCATGAGGGCGGCTGGGCGCTGTTCGGCGCACCGCAGGCCTATCGCGACCTGACCAAGCCGCTGGCGGCCCGCATCGCCAGCAACGATCTGGTCATCGCCGCTGCCGACACCATCGGCGACGAGGTGGCGATCGCCAAGGAGGGCCTGGTCACGGCGCTCGTCGGCCAGCGGCCGTTCGAGATGGGCTACCTGGCTCCCAAGGTAATGATCGACCTCATCGCCGGCAAGCCGGTCGCTGATCCGGTGTTCACCGGCCTTGACGAGTGCACCAAAGACAACGCCGACACCTGCATTCAGAAGTAATCCCTACTCGGGGAAATCCCGAAACCAACTCATCCAGTCGGATGAGAAGCCCGACGGAACGGAAAACTCGGAGGCGCCTCGGCGCCTCCTTTTTCTTGGCGGCGCGGCCCGCCGTGTGGCAAGAGACCGCCTGGAACGCGCGGGCAGTCGGTGACCAGGGTCGCCGGGCGGGGAGAGGCCGCTCATGCCATGGGTCAGACGGGGGGCGATCGGGCTCCTCGCGGCGGTGCTGGTCATCGTCGCGGTCGCCTACCTCTTGCCCGGGCAGGTGACCGTCACGCGGAGGGTGGAAATCGCCGCGCCGCCGGCCGCCGTCTTCCCGCTGGTCGCCGACCTCAGGCGCATTCCCGAGTGGTCGCCGTGGTTCGCGAGCGATCCGGAGATCGAGGTAACCTTCACCGGGCCGATCGAAGGCGTCGGCCAGACGATCGAATGGAAAAGCGCGCTGCCGAACATCGGATCGGGCCGCCAAACGGTGACACGGATCGAGCCGGACGCCGTGGTCGAGATGGAGGTCGCCTTCGGCCCGGCGGGGGCGGCGAGCGCTTGGCTCGGCCTCGATGGCGAGGGGGCGACGACGACGGTTACCTGGGGCTTCCGCACCGACCTCGCGTCCGACCCGCTTTCCCGCTATCTCGGTCTGTTGATCGACGGCGTGGTCGGGCCGGACTTCGAGGCCGGCCTCGGACGGCTGAAAGCGCTCGCCGAGGCGGCGCCCGGCCCGGGGTAGGCCGGGGCTAGTGAATCGACATCGCGCCGACGCCGCCGCGGAGCGCGAACAGCGCCAGCATGAACGTGGCGTAGACCACGATCCAGACGACGAAGCCGGCGGCGGACTGGTCGGGTTGGATTGCCGACGGGTAAGGGCGGCGGTTCCGCATTCTCATCATTCTCGTCCTTTCGCAGCCGGACCATGGTGGCGCAACACGGCAGAGGTCGGACGGGATTGAGGCGTTGCCGGACAGTTGTGTTGGTGGAATTGTGGCGAAGCACGCCCTACGGCCGCCAGTCGATGTCGACGTGACGTGGTTCGGCGGCAACGCGGGCCAGCCAGGCGCGGATGGCGGGATACGCCCTGAGATCGAAGCCGCCCTCACCGGCGACGTGGGTGTAGGCGTAGAGAGCGATGTCGGCGACGGAATAGGCCGTTGCCGCCAGCCACTCGCGGCCGGCGAGGCGCTGCTCCATGACGGCAAGAGCGTGGTTGCCCTTCTCACGCCACAGCGCGATCTGTTCGGGCGTCGCTTTTCCGCGGCGGTCGGGGTAGACGTGCAACCACGACCGTGCGACCGCGATATAGGGCTCGTGGCTGTACTGCTCGAAGAACAGCCATTGGTAGCAGACGGCGCGGTCATGGGAATCGGCCGGCAGGAACGGTGTGCCCTCGGCGAGATGGAGGAGCATGGCATTCGATTCCGACAGCGTGCGCCCGTCGGGCAGGACCAGTGCCGGGACCTTGCCGTTGGGGTTGATCGCCAGGAATTCAGGCTTGCGGGTCGAGCCATCGCGGCTGTCGGTGTCGACCAAACGGAAGCTGAGGCCGAGCTGGTGCATGAGCAGGCGCGGCTTGTAGCAGTTGCCGGAATCCTGCATCGAATAGAGCGTATAGACTGGGGGCATGGTCAGGGCGTCCGTCAAGCCTGAACAGGGCATAGGACGGCGCCGCTTGCCGGTCCAATTCGATCCTGGAGAATCTGAGCAACGATAAAGCGTACGCCTCAGGGGGACGTAAGCGTACCCGTCGGGTTTGTTCTTGCGGGCCCTAGGGTCTGTGGGTTTGTCGTGATTGTGGCCCTGCTTGCCATGCACTCAGCTTTAAACCGGGCCGCATCACTGCCGTTGCAGAACCAATACTTTTGGCAATTCTTGTAACATGCATTCAGGTTTACACCTGGGTTGTTGTGGGCCCTGCACCAATCCTCACAAGCGGCCATTCCTTGAGTCACCGTTTTTGATTTCCAGCGCCAGGGGTGGGGTGATCGTGCCGGCCAAGATCAAGGCGCCGACCGCGAACGCGCCGCCCACTCGAATGAGGGACCGTCTCGCTCCTGCTCCCCCACTCAGATTTGCCTGCTTAGACATTGATCTTCTCCCCTCCAACAAGTTCCGTTGTCTGTTCCAACAAGTTCCGTTGTCTGTTGTGACACGCACAGGGAAAAGGGCAAGGGGGGACGCATGGTGCATGCGCGCGGATCGCGATCCGTAAGAAAAACGCCCCCGAAGGGGGCGCTCGTGACCGGCAAGTCGATCCAATTCTGCCGTCCGACCCCCGATCTCGGCGCCAACCCGCTCGCCCGCTATTTCGGCCTATGGATGGATGGCATGGTCGGTCCCGATTTCGAGGAAGGCCTCGGACGGCTGAAGGCGCTCTCCGAAGCCCAGCCCAAGGTCGGCTAGACTGCGGAGGTAAGCCCATGGACGGATCCGAGCTCAAGGCCGCGCAGGCGCCGCTCAAGCAGCGCTATCGCGACGACCCGGCGGCAGCGGTCGTCACGCTCCACGCCCGCGGCGCCATCAGCGACGGCGTCACCTGCTCGGTCGAGACCGGCCAGGCGCTGGTCAAGGCGGGCCTCCACCCGGCGACCGGTGGCGCGGCGATGGGCGTCTGCTCCGGCGACATGCTGCTGCAGGCGCTGGTCGCCTGCGCTGGGGTCACGCTCAACGCGGTCGCCACCTCGCTCGGCTTTGAAGTACGCGATGCCCGCCTCCACGCCGAAGGCGATCTTGACTTTCGCGGCACGCTCGGGGTGTCGAAGGAAGCGCCGGTCGGCTTCAGCGCCATCCGGCTTCAGATCGAGGTCGACGGTGCCTTGAACGAGGAGCAGATGGCGACGCTGGTGAAGCTCACCGAACGCTACTGCGTCGTCTTCCAGACGCTGAAGGGCACGCCTTCGCTGGCGGTCACGTCGCGGCGGGTGTGAGTCGCGTCAGCCTTTGTCGGCGACCGATTGCAGATCGAGGTAGCGCATGCGCTTGGCCTCGCGCCGGGCGCGGGCGAGTGAATCGAGGATCAGGCCGCAGGCGAGGCTGAGGAAGGCGAGCTGCATAGTCGCGGCGGCGAGGATCGCCGTCGGCATGCGGGGCACCAGGCCGGTCTCGATATAGGTGTGCAGCAGCGGCAGGCCGAGCCCGAAGGCGAAGAGAGCCAGCGCCGCCGCGATGGCGCCGAAGAAGCGCAACGGCTGCAGCTCCTTGGTCAGCCTGACGATGGTCATGAGAATGCGCCAGCCGTCGCGGAAGGTGCGCAGCTTGCTGTGCGATCCCTCGGCCCGATTGCCGTAGGGCAGCGGCACCTCACGGGTGGCGATCTTGAGGTCGAGGGCGTGGACCGACAGTTCGGTCTCGATCTCGAAGCCGCTCGCGGTGACCGGGAAGGATTTGGCGAAGCGCCGCGACAGAACGCGGTACCCGGAAAGAATGTCGGTGAAACCGGGGCCGAAGAGGTCCGCCACCACGCGGTTGAAGAAGCGGTTACCGGCGCGGTGGCCGCGCCGGTAGGCCTCCTCGCCGCCGCCGACGCGGGCGCCGACGATCATGTCGAGATTCTCCTTGACCAGGGCCTCGATCAGTCCGCCGGCGGCGGTCGGATCGTAGGTGCCGTCGCCATCGGCGAGAACGTAGATGTCGGCGTCGATGTCGGCGAGCATGCGGCGCACGACGTTGCCCTTGCCCTGATACGGCTCGGCGCGGACGATGGCGCCGGCCTTGGCTGCCTCGGCGAGCGTGCCGTCGGTCGAATTGTTGTCGTAGACATAGATGCGCGCCTTGGGCAGCGCGGCGCGGAAGTCGCGGATGACGGCGGCGATGGCGATCGCCTCGTTGTGGCAGGGCAGCAGGACCGCGATGGAGTGGTTGGCGACCCACGAGTGATGCGGGAAGAGGTCGTCGATCTCGTCGCGGATGCGCTCAGGCTTCGACAAGGCGTTCTCTCCCTTGGGCTTCGGCGAGGTCGGCGGCCGCCCGGCGCAGCGTCAGCGCGTAGAGCAGCAGCATGGCGAGGAGGCCGAGCGGTACGCCGGTGGCGCCGGCAACGGTGCGAGCCACCAGCGGCGCCAGCCAGGCGAAGGCGAGGGCGGTGATCTCGAAGTCGCGGAAGCCGTTGGCGAGTCCGTGGCGGACGAAAAACGCCCCGGCGACGGCGAGTGCGACGAGGTCGTAGTCGAGCATGTAGGGCGTCGCGAGCAGGCTTGCGGTTACCAGCGCCGCGGCCTTGAGGTCGAAGCGGGCGTCGCTCCGCCAAAGCCAGACGAGGGTAGCGGCGAGCCCGACGCCGAGCCCCAGCTGGGCGCCATAAGCCAGATCGAGCGTGCCGCCCCATATGCGCACCGCCGAGAACAGGCTCTGGATCTTGTGCCAGCCGGTCTGGCCTTCCTCCAGCACCACCGTGCGGGTGAAATGCGCCGATCCGGCGAAGGCGACCCAAACCTCGCGCCCGAAGACGGTGAGGGCTAGCCCGCATTCGACGATCACGGTGGCGGTAGCGGCGGCGAAGGTCCGCCAACGCGCGCTGGCGATGAGGACGAGCGGGATGAGCACGCCGAATTGCGGCTTGTAGGCGAGCAGCCCGATGAGGATGCCGGCGACGGCCGGCCGGCGGTCGAGGAGCAGCAGGGCGCCGCCGATCAAGGCGGCAGTCAGAAAGCCGTTCTGGCCGTGGCCGAGATTGACGAAGACGGCCGGGAACGCCGCCGCGACAAGAAGCGTCTGGGGCCGCGGCAGGATGGCGCGGAGGGTGGCGAGGTAGGCGGCGAAAGTCACCGCCATGTAGACCAGCAGCGCCCAGCCATAGGGAAGCAGCGCCAGCACCGCGGCGACGAACAGGAACATCGGCGGATAGTGCCAACCGTAGAACGGGACGAAGCGGCCGTCGAAGAGCGCAATCTCGGCCTGATGCTGGCGCGCCGGATCGTAGACAGCGGCGAGTTCGCCCGCCCGTACCTGCGTTCCGGCGGCGTAGACGTTGGAGAAGTCGGTGCCGATCGGGCTGCCGACCCGGTCGATCAGCCGGTCGGAGGTGGCGACCCAGAAAAGGCTGACGATGACCGCCAGCGCGAGCACGATCAGCGGATAGACGCGCCGTCGCTCCGCCGTCAGCCAGTCTCCGCTGCGGATGTGCTGCCAGAAGGACGCCATCGCGGCCCGCGCATGTGCTGAAATACGAAGCCGATCCTAGCCGCCGGGCTTTAACGCATTCTTAGTGGCGGGCTTCGGGGCAGGTGCAGCTTGTGATTTGTGCGGTGCCGCACTAGGGTCCGCGCCGTTTTGTCCAAGCCGGAGCCGATCCCATGGGCTTCCGATGGCGACCCTCGACCCGGGCGACGAGGCGGGCAAGGCAGTGAGGTCACCGCGATACTGAACGGCGCCCGTCAGGTGCCGATCTTGGCGACCACGTCGGCCTTGAGGAAGCGCTCGATAACCAGCATGAAGCCGACCGAGGGGACGAGGAGAATCAGCGCCGTGATGGCGGCGATCTGATAGTTGCCGCCCATGCTGGCGTTGAACATCAGGAGCGGCATGGTCATGACGTCGGGAACGCCGACGAAATAGGTTCCGGTGAATTCGTCAAGCGACTCGAGGAAGACGAAAACGGCGCTGGCCATGATGCCGGGCGCGGCGAGCGGCAGGGCGACGGTGAAGAAGGTCCTGACCGGGCCGGCACCCATGTTGCGCGCCGCCTCTTCCAGAGAGGAATCGACCGCGGCAAAGGCCGCCGCCGCGATCCACACCGACAGCACCAGACCGTGCAGCGAGTGGACGAGAACGACGCCGAGGACGGTGCCGTTGAGGCCTGACCAATAGAAGATGCGGGCGATGTTGATGTAGACGGGCAGATTGGGAAAGGCCTGCGGCAGCAGGAAGGCCAGCATCATGGCAGCGCGCCACGGCACGCGTAGTCGTGCCAGGGAGTAGCCGGCGGGAACCGAGATCGCCAGCGACATGGCAACGGTCAGCAGGGCGATAAAGACGCTGGTGCCGAGCGAATCCCAGGCGCGGCCGCGCTCGGAGAAGACCCGCCCCCAGAACTCGAACCCGTATTGCGACGGCAGCTTGTTGGGCCAGAACCAACGCTCGGCGAAGGCCCAAAGGACAAGGTTGGCGACCGGTCCGAAGATGACGAAGGCGAACAGGCCAAGCACGATTGCGCCGGGAATCCAGGCGAGAGCGCCCACCCGCATCAGCGCGCCTCGCGGTCGCGCCGGATGCCCCGACGCAGGTAGAGCCAGGCGACCGCGGCGGTCATCAGATACGATATGACGCCCAGCGCGTTGGCGGCGCCGTAGTCCGACAGCGAGGTGATGCGGTAGGCCATGTCGACCGTGATCATGGTCGGGCTGCCGGCATTGATCATCATCGGCACCGACAAGACGGACATCAGGGTCACGAAGGTGAGGACCGAGGCGACGACCAGGGCGCCGCGCACCTGCGGTAGGACGATCTCGACCAGGACGCGAAGCCGTCCGGCGCCGAGATTGCGGGCCGCTTCCATCATGCTGCGGTCGAGGGACGCCATGGCCCCAGCGACGATGAGGGTGACGAACGGAAGCTGCTTCCAGATGAAGGTAATAATGACGCCGCGCCAATCGAGGAAGCCGATGGTGCTGGTCGGCTCGAGTAGGCCAATCGCGACCAGGCTGTTGTTCATCAGCCCGTTCTTGGCGAGGAAGCTGCGCATCATCTGGGCGGCGACGACAAAGGGAATGAACAGTGGCCAGCGGTAGAGCCAGCGAAGCCAGGCAACCGCCGTGGTGTTGCGGCCAAGCGTCAGATAGCCGGCGATAATCACCGCTAGGACATCGGTCATCGCGACCGTGAAGCACGTGACGGCGCCGGAAAAGACGATGTCACCAAGATAGAGCTCGATGACACGGGCGAAATTGTCGCCGCTGAGGATACCGGCCCGGTCGGTAACCGCGCTCGTTAACGACAGCACCAGCGGGTAAACAAAGAGGGCCGCGAGCAGGAGCAGCGCCGGCGCAAGCAAAAGCAGGGCCCAGGCAGCTTGGGGGACCCGGCCGGTCGACCAGGTGGATCGGGCGGCGAGGGGGGGGG
>JBBDMC010000156.1:0-16729 GCA_040878485.1 Bauldia sp.
TCGCCGCCGCCCCGATGGGCGACCCCAACGCCTCGATCCCGACGCCGCAGCCGGTCCACTACCGGCCGATGTTCGGCGCTTTCGGCAAGGCGATGGCGCAGTCGTCCGTGACCTTTGTCAGCCGCGCCGCGCTCGAGCTCGGTCTCGCCGAGAGCCTCGGCCTCGACCGGACCCTGCTCGCCGTCCACAACACCCGCAACGGCATCTCGAAAGAGTCGATGATCCACAATTCGGCGACGCCCAGGATCGAGGTCGATCCGGAGACCTACGAGGTCCGCGCCGACGGCGAGCTGCTAACCTGCGAGCCGGCGACGGTACTGCCGATGGCGCAGCGCTATTTCCTGTTCTGACGTCACTCCCGAACGGCCAAAGGGGGACCCGACTGATGAAATATGTGATCGGCTGGCTGAAGGTGAAGCCGGGCAAGCGCGACGAACTAATGAAGATCGCGCGGCCCGTGGTCGCCAAGACGCAGAAAGAGGATGGCTGCCTTTTCTACGAACTCCATCCGACCACGGACGATCCCGACCTCATCCTCATCGTCGAGGGCTGGGAGAGCGACGCCCACCATCAGGCGCATCAGAAGGCAGCGCATCACGTCGCCTTCGGCCCGGATGTGGTGCGGCTCTCGATCGAGGGGCGCTTCGAGGAGATCGTCGCCCGCGACGTCGTCAGCGTGCGTCCGAAATTCTAGCCAGCCAGCCGGGAAGGTCGCGGACGCTCGCCAGCACCGCATCGGCGTGCGGGGCGAGGTCGCCGGCGGCGCTGTTGCCGGAGGTGACGCCGATTGCCACGGCGCCGGCGGTCCGCGCCATCTCGAGATCGTGGCGGTTGTCCCCGACCACGACGATCTCGGCAATGGGCACCCCGATGGCCTTGGCGAACGCTTCGACCATGTCGGGAGCCGGTTTTGGCCGAGCGACGGAATCGCAGCCGAAGACGTGTCTCACGTAGCGGTCGATGCCGGTCGCCGCCAGCGCCGCTAGAGCCGCTTGGGTGGCGTCATTGGTGGCAACGCCCATGACGTAGCCGGTCTCGGCGAGCCCCGCCAGCGTCGCGAGGATTCCCGGGAGGGTGACAGAGTGGCGCGCTCCGTGATCGCGAAACGCGGCGTCCATACGGGAGACCCTGTCGTCGAAGGCGGCGCCCGAAAGGCCGGGGTGCCACAAGCGGGTGATTGCGGCGGTGGTATCCGCGCCGATCACCGACCCGGACCGCACCCTGCCGGTCGACCGGTCGAGACCCCCGGCTTCGAGCAGGGAGTTGGCCGCCGCCGGGTCGCCGCCGGCCGCCTCCAGCGCCAGGCGCTCGAGGACCGGCAGCCACGTCGCCTCGAAGTCGAAGAGGGTGCCGTCCTTGTCGAAAAGAATGGCGCGCATCGTCCCATGGCTCACTTGCCGTGACCGCAGGTGTTATCGTGGGCCATGGAGAATGGCCAGACGAGCGACCCATGATCCGCGCGACCCGCGTTCTGTCGGCCGGCCGATGGTCCAATGCCGCCGCCGACGTCGTCGTCCTCGACTATGACCAGCGGCACCGCCGGCGCATTGCCATGACCGGCAGCGGCGGGCTTGAGTTTCTACTCGACCTTGCCGAGGCAGTTCCGCTCCGCGACGGCGACGGCCTCGCCCTCGACGACGGCCGCGTCGTCAGGGTCACCGCCGCGCCGGAATTCCTTGCCGAGATCACCGCCGCCGGCCCGTCCGAGCTGATGCGCGTCGCCTGGCACCTCGGCAACCGCCACCTGCCGACCCAGCTTCTTCCGATCAGCCTTCGCATCCGCCGCGATCACGTCATCGAGGAGATGGTCGCCGGCCTCGGCGCCACGGTGACGCCGGTCGAAGCCCCGTTCGATCCGGAGGCCGGCGCCTATGCCCACGGCCATCACCATCGCCACCTGAACCCGGCGCTCGACCACGACGACCGCCTCGATGACGAGACGGGCCGTGGCTCGTGACACCACTTCCCCCTGGCGAGGCGTTACGTCGCCGGAGAACTCGCCCCCTCTCCCCACCGAACACGGGTTTACCCGTGTTCGGCAGTCAATATCGCCGAAGTCGGATACATCCGACTTCGGTGGGGAGAGGGCTTTGAGCCTTGGCGAGCCGAAGGCGAGCCTAGGTAAAAAGGGTGAGGGGGCTCCGCCCTCTCCGGACCGCTCCATCCCCCTTTTCCCGGCCCCGCGCCCAGACGAGCATCTCTCCCCCGCCGCGCTGCTGATGCTGCTCGCCTGGCTCTCGCCGTCGTTCCCGGTCGGTGCCTTCAGCTACAGCCACGGCCTAGAGTGGGCGATCGCCGAGGGCACCGTTCACGACGCCGCGTCCCTCGACGCTTGGACCACCGGCATCCTCGTCCACGGAGCCGGGCGCAGCGACGCGATTATCTTCGCCCATGCTTGGCGCGCCGCCATCGGCGCCGACGAGTCCGCCCTCTCGGCAATCGCCGAGTTGGCGGCCGCCCTGCCACCCTCGAAGGAACGCCACATCGAGACCACGGCCCAGGGTCGAGCCTTTCTCTCAGCGGTCCGCGACGCCTGGCCGAACGATCGCCTCGAAGCCCTCGCCGCAAGGCTTTCGGCAGACGGCCCGGTGGCTTATCCGGTCGCCGTCGCGCTTGCCGCGGCCGCCCACGACATCCCCTTGACGGCGACCCTCGCCGCGATGCTCAACGCCTTCGCCGCCAACCTGGTCTCCGCCGGCCTGCGTGCCATCCCGCTCGGTCAGAGCGACGGCCAGCGCGTCATCGCCGCCCTGTCGCCGATCGTCGCCGAGGTTGCGGCGACCGCGGCGACGGCATCGCTCGACGATCTCGGCGGTGCGGCGTACAGCGCCGACATCGCTTCGATGAAACACGAAACCCAGTACACCAGGTTGTTCCGCTCATGACATCCCCGAACGGCCCACTTCGCGTCGGCGTCGGCGGCCCGGTCGGTTCCGGCAAGACCGCGCTGATGGACGCCCTCTGCAAGCGCCTCGGCGGCCGCCTGTCCGTTGCCGCCATCACCAACGACATCTACACCCGGGAAGACGCCGAGTTCCTCACCCGCTCCGGCGCCTTGCCGGCCGAGCGGATCGTCGGCGTCGAGACCGGCGGCTGCCCCCACACCGCCATCCGCGAGGACGCCTCGATCAACCTTGCCGCGGTCGCCGATCTGGCCGCGCGCTTTCCCGACCTCAACTTGGTGCTGATTGAGTCGGGTGGCGACAACCTCGCCGCCACCTTCTCTCCCGAACTCGCCGACCTCACCATCTACGTCATCGACGTCGCCGCCGGCGACAAGATCCCGCGCAAGGGCGGTCCCGGAATCACCCGCTCCGACCTGTTGATCATCAACAAGATCGACCTTGCCGCCATGGTCGGCGCCTCACTTGAGGTGATGGATCGCGACGCCCGCCGGATGCGCGGCGACCGCCCGTTCGTCTTCACCAACATGCGCACCGGCGAGGGGCTGGAGACCATCGTCGCGTTCATCGACCGGGCCGGCGGCCTCAAGACCGCCCCCTGAGGACCCGGGCGAACGGGTCGTCCAGGACGATCTCGATCGGCCCTAGTGCAAACCGACGGTCCCTCACCGAGCCCGCCGGTGATCCGGGCACCCACGTCTGGAACGTGAGCTTGACGCCGGCGACCGGCATCGGATCATCGACCGCCACGGCGAGAATGAAGCCACCGTCGGGTGTCTCCGTGACATCGGGCCGGACGGGTCGATCGTTCACCAGCAGCGTCAAGGAAGCCATCACTGACTGATCGGCGACGGCGACGATCGGAACACGAAGCCAGAATGGCCGGGCGATCCGCGCGTTGACCAGCCAAACCGGATTGGGATTGCGTCCCGACCAACGGAACCGCCCGTGTCGCAAATCGCGCTCGACGCCATGCCAATCGAGAACGCCGGGCGTGTCGTCGAGTTCAAGCTGCATCGAACGGGTCACGCTGACCGGCTGCGGCAACCGCAGCCCCTTGCCGGCCCGGCTTATCCGGAAAAGCAGGCCGGGAGCGAACTTGCTTGCTTCCGGATTGGCCATCGGCAGAACGATCCCGCCGTGAGCGACCCGATCGAGGACTCGGGCGAGCAGCAGACGTTCGAAAGCCGAGTCAGCGAGCTTGTCGAGCATCTCGGTCTGCTCCCGCGCCGACGGAAACCGGTAGGCGAGATACCGGTGTCCGGCCGCGAATTTGTGAACCGTCACCCGACCGGATGAGGCGAAGCGACAGCCAGCCGTGACCGCGCGATGCTGCAGGTCCCAGTCAACCGTGCGGCTGATCGTTGATGGGTCCGCCCAATGCCCAATCTCGTCCGTCAAGTCGCTCCGGTGGGCGATCGACGACGGCGGGAAGAATTCGCGCGCCGGAGCCGACGGCGTGTCGAAGATGCCGGTGAGGTACCAAAGGTCGCAGCCCGGGGGCGTATGATAGAGCGCCCCGCTGACCGCAACATCGGCGCCCGTCGCCGTTAGTGTATCGGCCAATGCAGCCAGATGATCGGGCGACCAGATGTCGTCATGGCCGAGATAGGCGATGTGGGTGCCGCTTGCGCGCCGGATGCCTTCGTTGTTCGCGAACGATTGACTGCCA
The DNA here is from genome assembly GCA_040878485.1 of Bauldia sp. Lineage (GTDB taxonomy): Bacteria > Pseudomonadota > Alphaproteobacteria > Rhizobiales > Kaistiaceae > JBBDMC01. The sequence goes on from JBBDMC010000156.1 coordinate 4,576, forward strand.
CCATTGGCGCCGAGGTTGTGCCAGGTGACACGCTCGCCGAAGTTTGCCGCCAGGATCTCGCCCGTTCCATCGGTGCATCCGTCTCCCACCACCAGAATCTCGCTGGCAGGGTAGGTCTGGCCCAGCACCGAGCGGATCGTGGGCAGTATCAGGTCTCCACGATCGTATGTCGCGATCACCACGGAGAAGTGAACCGCTGTCATCTGCCTCCCCGCAAACGGTCGGGAGCCCTCACCTGCCCGGGTAAGGGATCAGCCCCGCCGACACCGGCAGACGGAACTTATCCGGATCTCCGGGGTCATAGGCTCTGGTCGGCATGTTCACGAAACAGGCCGTGGCGTCTCCGACATTCTCGACGCAGTGCGCGACAAAGGGCGCGATCGTTAGCAGCGCCATTCGATCCTCACCGGCCATGACGGTGTTGGTCTTTCCAAAAGTCGGCGATTCTTCCCGCAGGTCATGCAAAACCACTCGGAAGTGCCCAGCGGTGAAGGCGAGCCGGTCGAATTGCCGGTCGTGATACACCCAGCCCCTGAGCGAGCCGGCGCGCGCGAAGACCTGATAGGTGTGAACGATCGGCCATGTCGGGTGGTCGCGAGTCGTCAGTAGTTCCACCAGCCAGCCACGCTCGTCTTCGTTCGCGGCAAGCGCCACCGCAGAGCAGCCCTCGATGCAATCCGGAATGAAATTTTCCCGGCTCGGGGTCAGTACATTTGGGGGACTGTCTTTCACGAAACGATCAATGAGCCGCACCATTCTTGCCTCCGATGCCGTTGGCCGCAGGATAGCAGTCGCGATGAGCTTCCGACATTCGGCTGGCTCGGGTCTCGCGGGGCCGGAATGGCTGACGCCGACGGCCTCTCACTGCACGGCGCAAACCGCTATAGTGCACGGCCTCCCGAGGGAGTCTCACCAGATGCCTGTCGTCAATCGCTTCGCCGATTTCCACGCCGATATCGCGGCGTGGCGGCGCGACATCCATCAGCACCCGGAGTTGCTCTACGACGTCCATCGGACGGCGGCCACGGTGGCGGAGAAGCTCAGCGATTTCGGCCTCGACGAGGTGACGACCGGGGTCGGCCGGACCGGAGTCGTCGGCATCATCCGCGGCCGCGACGCCGGCGCCGGCAAGGTGATCGGCCTCAGGGCCGACATGGATGCGTTGCCGATCCACGAGGCGACCGGCAAGCCCTATGCCTCGACGCACGACGGGCGGATGCACGCCTGCGGCCACGACGGCCACAGCGCCATGCTCCTCGGCGCCGCCCGCTATCTCGCCGAGACTCGCAACTTCTCCGGCACCGTGGCGGTGATCTTCCAACCGGCCGAGGAGGGCGGCGCCGGCGCCAAGGCGATGATCGACGACGGGCTGATGGAGCGTTGGGCGATCGACGAAGTGTACGGCATGCACAACATGCCGGGGCTCGCCGTCGGCAAGCTGGCGACGCGTCCCGGCGCCATCATGGCCTCCGCCGACCGGTTCACCATCGAGATCACCGGCATCGGCGGCCATGCGGCGCGGCCGCATGCCACCATCGATCCGGTGGTTGTCGGCTCCGCCATCGTCCAGGCGCTGCAGACCGTGGTCTCGCGGGCGGTCGACCCGCTGGAATCGGCGGTCGTCTCGGTGACCACCTTCCACGTCGGCCAAGCCGACAACGTCATCGCCGAGACGGCGAAGCTCGGCGGCACGGCGCGCTCGCTGAAGGCGCCGGTTCGCGACCTGGTCGAGGCGCGGATGAAAGCGATTGTCGAGTCCGTCGCCGCCGTATATGGCGCCACGGCGCGGTTCAACTACCAGCGCGGCTACCCGGTCACCCGCAACCACGCGGCGGCGACCGCCTTCGCCGTCGGTGTCGCCGGTTCGGTCGTCGGCGCCGCCAATGTCGCCGCCGATGCGCCGCCGGTCATGGGCGGCGAAGACTTCTCCTACATGCTGGAGCAGCGGCCGGGATCCTTCATCTTCATCGGCAACGGCGACGGCGCCGGGCTCCACAACCCGTCTTACGACTTCAACGACGACATCATCCCGATCGGCTGTTCCTATTGGGTGCGGCTGGTGGAAACCGCCCTGCCGGCCTGATTCCGCAGAAAAACCATCGCATTGGCGCCGGGCTTCGGCTTATATGTCGGCTCATGTGGCTGACCGACCACGACCGCCGCGCGGACGCCCTATGAAGATTCCGACGATCGCCGACGCGGGCTCGATCGCGCTCATCAAGCGGCTGTTTCGCGACAACGGTGCCGGCCTGACGAAAAGCTACATCCTCATCATGGTTCTCGGGATTGGCATCGCCGCCACCGCCGCGGTCCACGTCTGGATCATCAAGGACGTCATCAACGAGGTGTTCCTCGAGCGCCGGGCGGACATGTTGTTTCTGTTGAGCGGCGTCATCGTCGTCAACGGCCTGGTGCGCGGCTTCACTCTCTATTTCTCGACCTTGACCATCGGACGCGTCGGCAACGCGGTCGTCGCCCGCGCCCAGCGGCGCATGTTCGACCATCTCCTCAACCTCGGCGTCGACTTCTACAGCCGGACGCCCTCCAGCGACTTGGTCACCCGTATCTCTCATAACGCCGCTGCCGCCCGCGACGTTCTTACCACCGTCTTCACCAGCACGGCGCGTGACCTCCTCACCCTTATCGCCCTCATCACCGTGATGATCGTCCAGAGCCCATTGATGTCGCTGATCATCCTGGTTATCGGGCCGATCACCATCTCCGGCATCGTCGCGCTGGTGAAGCGCGCGCGCATCGTCGCCCGCGCCCAGTTCGCCTCACTGAGCGCGGTCATCTCCGGTATGCAGCAGACCGCCCACGGCATTCGCGTCATCAAGGCCTTCAACATGGAAGCGGCGATCCGTGAGCGGATGGCGGCCTCGATCGATCAGGTCCGCCTCCGCTCCGACAAGATCGTTCGCCTGCGGGCGCGCAGTAGCCCCCTGATGGAGGTCTTCGGCGGCCTGGCGATCGGCGGGGTGGTGTTATTCGCCGGCTACCAGACGATCTACTTGGACATGCAGCCCGGAGCGTTTCTGTCGTTCCTGGCGGCGATGGCTCTCGCCTTTGAGCCGGCCAGGCGTTTGGGTTACATGCAGATTCCACTCGAGGCCGGCCTCGTCGGCGTTCGCCTGATGTTCGAGTTGCTCGACACCAAGCCGACCATGGAGCTCAACGCCGACGGACCCGACCTCTCGGTATCGTCGGGCGAGATCGTCTTCGAGCACATCCATTTCGGCTATGCCGGCGAGACGCCAGTGTTCCGCGGTCTCGACTTCACCGCCGCGGGCGGCAAGACCACCGCCCTCGTCGGCCCGTCGGGATCGGGCAAGAGCACGATGATATCGCTCATCGAACGCTTCTATAACCTCGAGGGCGGCCGCATCCTGATCGACGGTCAGGACATCGCCACGGTTAAGCTGTCCTCCCTGCACGACCAGATCGCCTTGGTCAGCCAGAGCACCGTGCTGTTCACCGACACCGTCCGCCAGAACATCCGTTTTGGCCGCCCCGACGCCACCGACGCCGAGGTCGAGCAAGCGGCACGGGCCGCCATGGCGCACGATTTCATCATGGCAATGGAGAACGGCTACGAAACCGTACTGTCTGACGAGTCGGCGCCGCTCTCCGGTGGTCAACGCCAACGCATCGCCATTGCCCGCGCGATTCTTCGCGACGCGGCCATCATCCTCCTCGACGAGGCTACCTCGTCGCTCGATTCTGAATCCGAGCATCAGATTCAGCTTGGCCTCGAGCACTTGATCCGCGGCCGCACCACGATCGTCATCGCTCATCGCCTGTCGACCGTGCTTGGTGCCGACAAGATCGCGGTCTTGGTCGATGGCAGGATCGTTGAGGAGGGATGCCACGACACCCTGCTCGCCCTCGGCAAGCACTATGCCCGCTTCTATCGTCTGCAGTTCGAACGTCGCGACGTCGATCGCCCGAGGGGCGGCCGGACCCCGGAATCGGTCGCCCTGCCCGCCGAGTAGGGGAGCGCTGTTCCGAAACGACGCTGGCGCCGGCCGTTTTGACCCGGATCAAGGAACCCGAGGCGCCACGGGATCACTCTGCCCGCACGAGACGGTCTCCAGATCGCCCACCCAAGGGAGCAAGCGATGGCCAACGATAAAGCTCATGTCGCATGGTTTGAGGAACTCCGCCGCGAGGACGTGGCTCGCGTCGGCGGCAAGAACGCCTCGCTCGGCGAAATGGTCCGCAGTCTCGAGCCTCGCGGCGTGCGCATCCCGCCCGGGTTCGCGACGACCGCCGAGGCCTATTGGCGCTTCGTCGAGCACAACAACCTCAAGGACATCGTTGGCTCGACGCTCGCCGATCTCGCCGCCGGCAAGACGCCGCTCGCCGATGCCGGCCGGCTGATCCGCAGCCTGTTCCAGAAGGGCGAGTGGCCGAGCCAGACCGCCGCCGCGATCACTGCTGCCTATCGCGAGCTCTGCCGCCGGTCCGGCCGCGACGACGCCGACGTTGCGGTTCGCTCGAGCGCCACCGCCGAGGACCTCCCTGACGCCAGCTTCGCCGGCCAGCAAGAAACCTATCTCAACGTCCGGGGCGACGCCGCCGTCCTCGATGCGTGCCGCCGCTGCTATGCCTCCCTTTTCACCGACCGCGCCATCACCTACCGCACGGTCAAGGGCTTCGACCACATGAAGGTCGCCTTGTCGGTCGGCGTCCAGCGCATGGTGCGTTCCGACGTCGGCGGCTCCGGCGTGATGTTTTCCATCGACACCGAGACCGGCTTCGACAAGGTCGTCCTTATCGACGCCGCCTTCGGGCTCGGCGAGAACGTCGTCCAGGGCGCCGTCGATCCGGACGAGTACCAGGTCTTCAAGCCCCTCGTTGCCGACGCGTCGCTGACGCCGATCATCGAAAAGAAGCTGGGCGAGAAAGCGATCAAGATGGTCTACGGGTCCGGGAGCGACAAGCCCACCCGCAACGTGCCGACCTCGAAGGCCGAGCGCGCCGCCTTCGTGCTCACCGATCCGGAGATTCTGACGCTCGCCCGCTGGGCCATCGCCATCGAAGCGCACTACCGCTGTCCGATGGACATGGAGTGGGCCAAGGACGGCGAGACCAGCGAGATCTTCATCGTCCAGGCGCGTCCGGAAACCGTCCAGTCGCGCCGCTCCGCCAGTCTGTTCAAGCGTTATCGCATCCTCGACAAGGGCAAGACACTGGTGACCGGCCTCTCGGTCGGCGAATTGGTGGTGGCCGGGCGGGTGTGCCTAATCGAGACCGTCGCCGAGATCGACAAGTTCGTCGACGGATCGATCCTGGTGACCGGCACCACCGATCCCGACTGGGTGCCGATCATGAAGCGCGCCGCCGCCATCGTGACCGACCACGGCGGCCGTACCTCGCACGCCGCCATCGTCAGCCGCGAGCTTGGACTGCCGGCGATCGTCGGCACCGGCAACGCCACCCATCTACTCCACAGCGAGCAAGAGGTCACGGTTTCGTGCGCCGAAGGCGACCAGGGGTTCATCTACGAGGGTACCGCCAAGTTCGAGGTCGAGGAGCTTGATCTTTCCAACATTCCCGAGACCCGCACCAAGGTCATGCTCAACCTAGGCAATCCGGCCGCCGCGTTCCGCTGGTGGCGCATTCCGGCCGACGGCGTCGGCCTTGCCCGGATGGAGTTCGTGGTCAGCAACCACATCCGCGTCCACCCGATGGCCCTCGTCCACTTCGACACCTTGAAGGACGAGGCCGCCAAACGTGAGATCGCCCAGTTGACCGCTGGCTATGCCGACCGCACCGAGTACTTCGTCGACCGCCTGACGCGTGGCCTCGCCCGCATCGCCGCGCCGTTCTATCCGAAGCCGGTGATCGTGCGGATGAGCGACTTCAAGACCAACGAGTACGCCAACCTGATCGGCGGTGCCGAGTTCGAGCCCAAGGAAGAGAACCCGATGATCGGCTTCCGCGGCGCCTCGCGCTACTATTCGCCGCGTTATCAGGCGGGCTTCGCCCTCGAGTGCAAGGCGATCCGCCGGCTGCGGACGGAGATGGGCTTCAAGAACGTTGTCGTCATGATCCCGTTCTGCCGCTCGACCCACGAGGCGAGCCAGGTGCTCGACGTGATGGCTAGGAACGGTCTCAAGCGCGGCCAAGACGGTCTCGAGGTTTACGTCATGTGCGAGATCCCGTCGAACGTCATCCTCGCCAAGGAATTCGCCGAACTGTTCGACGGCTTCTCTATCGGCTCGAACGACCTGACCCAGCTCACCCTCGGCGTCGATCGCGATTCCGGCGAGCTTGCCGGCCTGTTCGACGAGACGGACCCGGCGGTCGAATGGATGATCGGCAACGTGCTCCAGGAGGCGCACAAGGCCTTCGCCAAGGTCGGGCTGTGTGGCCAGGCGCCGAGCAACCATCCCGAATTCGCCGAATTCCTGGTCGACCATGGGATCGATTCGATCTCGGTCACCCCGGACTCGTTCATCGCGGTCAAGCAGCATGTCGCCAAGGCCGAGGCGGCCAAGCGTGGCGCCGGACGCCGCGCCGCCGGGCGGTGAAGGCCGCGTTGATCGCGCAGGACGCGGAAGCAATTCCGGCTCATACTGCCCAGAACATCAAGGCGCAGCGCCGGCAGGGAGACGATGAGGGAGTCCGCCGGACCGGTTCTGTTGGATCGCCAGGGCCTGCAGGCTCTGATCGCGGCCCTGCACGCGCGCGGCTACCGTGTCCTCGGACCAACGGTTCGCGACCAGGCGATCGTCTACGACGACATCGAAAGCGTCGCCGATCTCCCGGCCGGCTGGACCGACGAGCAGGACGGCGGCCGCTACCGGCTCAAGCGTCGCGGCGACGATGCGCTCTTTGGCTATGTCGTCGGCCCGCAGTCGTGGAAGAAGTACCTCCATCCGCCGCGTCTGAAGCTGTGGCGCGCCGAGCGCGACGGCGACGACCTCGCGATCAGAGAGGAAGCCGAACCGGTCCAGCGCCTTGCCTTCATCGGCGTGCGGTCCTGTGAGATCCACGCCATCGCCATCCAGGATCGGGTTCTGCTCGAAGGCCGCTATGTCGACCCGCATTACCGGGCCCGGCGTGAGGGTGCCTTCATCGTCGCGGTCAACTGCGGCGAGGCCGGTGGCACCTGTTTCTGCGTCTCCATGAACACCGGCCCGCGCGCCGAGAAAGGTTTCGACCTGTCGCTCACCGAAATCTCCGACGGCGATAGGTTCGTCTATGTGGTCGAGACCGGGTCTGAGATGGGCGGCGAGGTTCTCGCCGGCCTGCCGCACCGCCCGGCCGAGGCGCTCCACCTTCTGGCGGCCGCAGCGGCGACCGACAACGCCCGCTCCCACATGGGCCGGACGATGGCGACCGACGGCCTGCACGACCTGCTCGTCGCCAATCTCGAGCACCCGCGTTGGGACGATGTCGCCGGCCGCTGCCTCACCTGCGGCAACTGCACCATGGTCTGCCCCACCTGCTTTTGCACCTCGGTCGAGGACGACAGTGACCTCGTTGGCGAAGCTGCCGGCCATACCCGTCGCTGGGACTCCTGCTTCACCTTGGACTTCTCCTACGTCCATGGTGGCAGCGTGCGGGCCTCGCCCAGGTCGCGCTACCGGCAGTGGATGACCCACAAGCTCGCCACCTGGTGGGACCAGTTCGACACTTCCGGCTGCGTCGGCTGCGGTCGCTGTATCACCTGGTGCCCGGTCGGCATCGACATCACCGAGGAGGTGCGCGCCATCCGGGCTGAGCCCATGGCAGGGGGAGGCACATGATCGACGGACTCGACCGCTACGTCAGGGAGCATCGCTTCTTCGCCGGCCTCAAGGACGACGACATCGACCTGATCGCCGGCTGCGCCCGCAACGTTGTCTTTAAGGCCGGCACCTACCTCTTTCACACTGGCGATCCGGCTGACGAGTTCTTCCTCGTCCGCCACGGCCGGGTCGCCCTCGAGATCGCCGCCCCCGGGCGCCGGCCGATCACCTTCCTCACCGGCGGCGAGGGCGAGGTCATCGGCGTCTCTTGGCTGTTGCCGCCCTACCGCTGGAACTTCGACGCGCGCGCCCTGGAGCTGGTGCGGGCGATCGGGCTCGACGCCAAGTGCCTGAGAACAAAGTGCGATTCGGATCACGACTTCGGCTACGAGATGATGCTGCGCTTCGTGCCGCTTCTCGTCCAGCGCCTGCAGGCGACCCGCATGCAGATCCTCGACGTCTACGGGAAGCCGGCTTGAGCGCCGAAGGTGTCGTGAACGCGTCGGCCGACCCGATGGTCCCGGAAGTTCGACGCGTCACCCGCGTCCGGCGTGAGCTCGCCGACGTGTGGACCCTTGCCATCGACCCGGGGCCGGGCGGTTTTGCCTTCACGCCAGGACAGTTCAACATGCTCTACGCTTTCGGCGTCGGCGAGGTGGCGATCTCGATCAGCGGCGATCCGACCGAGCCTGAGACTCTGATCCATACCGTCCGCGATGTCGGCAAGGTCTCCGGCGCCCTCGCCCGCCTCAAGCCCGGCGACAGCATTGGCGTGCGCGGGCCCTTCGGCCGCGGCTGGCCAGTTGCGGACGCCGCCGGAAGCGACGTGGTGGTGGTTGCCGGCGGCCTCGGCCTCGCACCGCTCCGCCCATCGCTTTACCGCCTGCTCGCCGAGCGTCATCATTATGGCCGCATCGTGCTCCTGTTGGGCGCCCGCAGCCCCGACGGCATCCTCTTCCGCCGCGAGCTGGAGCGCTGGCGAACCCGACTCGACCTCGAGGTCGAGGTCACCGTCGATCACGCCGGATCGGATTGGCGCGGCAACGTCGGGGTGGTCACCAGCCTCATCCCTCGCGCCGCCTACGATCCGGCCCATACGGTGGCGTTCGTGTGCGGGCCGGAGATCATGATGCGCTACGCCGCCATCGAGCTCGCCAAGACTGGGGTGGCGGCCGACGCCATCTACTTGTCGATGGAACGCAACATGAAGTGTGCCATCGGTCATTGCGGCCACTGCCAGTTCGGCGGAGACTTCGTCTGCCGCGACGGCCCGGTTGCCACCTACGCCCGTCTCGGCCGTCTACTCGCCGTCAGGGAGATCTGATATGGCCCGGGCAAAGAGACCGAAGCTCGCCGTCTGGAAATTCGCCTCGTGCGACGGCTGCCAGCTTTCCCTCCTCGATTGCGAGGATGAGCTGTTGGCGATCGCCGGCGCCGTCGAGATCGCGTATTTCCTCGAGGCGACGCGGGCCGAGGTCAAGGGTCCCTACGACGTCTCGCTGGTCGAGGGCTCGGTCACCACCGCCCACGATGCCGAGCGGATCAATGAAGTCCGCCGCCAGTCGAAGGTCCTCATCACCATCGGCGCCTGCGCCACCGCCGGCGGCATCCAGGCCCTCAGAAACTTCGCCGATGTCACTGATTTCACAGCGATTGTTTATGCCCGACCGGAGTACATCTCGACCCTCGCCACCTCGACCCCGATCGCCGCCCACGTGCCGGTCGACTTCGAGCTGCGCGGCTGCCCGATCGACAAGCGCCAGCTGGTCGAGGTGATTTCCGCTTATCTTTCAGGACGTAAGCCGGTGACGCCGGCCCACAGCGTCTGCATCGAGTGCAAGCTCAAGGGCAACGTCTGCGTCATGGTCGCCCACGGCACCCCGTGCCTCGGTCCGGTAACGCACGCCGGGTGTGGAGCGCTGTGTCCGAGCTACAACCGAGGCTGCTACGGCTGTTTTGGACCTGCGGACACTCCGAACGCGGCCTCGCTCAGCCGCCAGCTACGCGCCCTCGGCATGGCCGAGCGCGACATCATGCGAATCTACTCGACCTTCAACGCCAACGCCGATGCCTTCCGCGAGGAGGCCGAGCGCCATGGCGCGTAAGACCATAAAGGTCGACTACCTCGCCCGTGTCGAGGGCGAGGGGGCGCTGACCGTCACCATCCGCGACGGCCAGGTGAAGGAGGCCCAGCTGCGCATCTTCGAGCCGCCGCGCTTCTTCGAGGCGTTCCTGCGCGGCCGCGCCTTCAGCGAGGCGCCGGACATCACGGCGCGCATCTGCGGCATCTGTCCGGTCGCCTACCAGATGAGCGCCGTCCACGCCATGGAGGATGCCCTCGGAGTCACCGTCGACGGTCCGCTGCGCGAGCTCAGGCGGCTGATCTACTGCGGCGAATGGATCGAGAGCCATACCCTGCATATCTACCTGCTGCATGCGCCCGATTTCCTCGGCTACGAGGGCGCCATCGACCTCGCCCGCGACCATCCCGACATCGTTGAGCGCGGCCTCAAGCTGAAGAAGGCCGGCAACGCGCTGATGACGCTGACCGGCGGGCGCGAGGTCCACCCGATCAACGTCAAGGTCGGCGGCTTCTACAAGGCGCCGCGCCGACGCGACCTCGCCGCCATGGCCGATGACATCAAGCGCGCCCGCGACATGGCCCTCGCCACCGTGCGCTGGACTGCGACCCTCGATTTTCCCGACCGCCAACGCGACTACGAGTTGGTCTCGCTCAGCCACGCGGACGAATACCCGATGAACGAGGGCCGCATCGTCTCGAACCGCGGGCTCGACATCGCCGCCAATCAATACGACGCCCATTTCGAGGAGATTCACGTCGCCCATTCGAACGCCCTCCAGGCCCGCATCCGCGAGCGCGGCGCCTATCTGGTCGGGCCGCTCGCCCGCTTCGCGCTCAACTTCGACAAGCTGACGCCGCTCGCCCGCGAGGCGGCGCACGCCGCCGGCATCGCGCCCGTTTGCCGCAACCCCTACCAGAGCATTGTCGTGCGCGCCGTCGAGGTGCTCTACGCCTGCGACGAGGCGCTGCGCATCATCGAAAGCTACCGGGAGCCGGACCGGCCTTCGGTACCGGTCGCGGTGCGGGCCGGCGTCGGCTACGCCGCTACCGAAGCGCCGCGCGGGCTGCTCTATCACCGCTACCGCATCGACGACGAGGGGACGATCCTTGAAGCCCAGATCGTTCCGCCGACCTCGCAGAACCAGGCGAGCGTCGAGGAGGATTTGAAGGTGCTGATCAACGGCTGGCTCGACCTGCCGGACGAGGAACTCCGCCACCGCTGCGAGCAGACTGTGCGGAACTACGACCCATGCATCTCGTGCGCCACCCATTTTCTCGATCTCAGGATTGATCGCGGCTGAGAGGTACAATGGCCACCGGAAGGCTCACGTGACCAAGAGCAAGATCGCTCGCGAGTTCCCGCCCCCTCGCCCCGGTGGGGAGAGGGCTTTGGCTCTTAGCCCTGGCTTCGTGTCCCGGGCGCAGCCCCCGGGTCCGGCCTTAGTCATCGGCATCGGCCACCCAGACCGCGGCGACGACGCGGTCGGGCGGATCGTCGCGGGACGGCTGAACGAACGGCCGCCGGTCGGGTTCAGAGTGGTGGAGACTGACGGAGAGGCGGCGAAGCTGATCGACCTTTTCGGCGGGGCCGATGACGTGATCATCGTCGACGCCGGCCGTTCGGGCGCCGCTGCGGGGACGATCCACAGGCTCGACGCCGCGTTTCCGCTGCCGCGGCCGATGTTCGCCATGTCGTCCCACGCCCTCGGTCTCGTCGAATCGGTCGAGCTTGCGCGGACGCTCGGACAACTGCCTGAACGCTGCATCGTTTTCGCCGTCGAGGCGGCGCGCTTCGATCTCGGCGCCGGCTTGTCGCCAGCGGTCGCAGAAGCGGTCGACGACGTGGTTGCCCGCGTACTTGAAGAGATTGGCGCCGAGGTCACCTGAGACGATGCACGAGCACGCCCTGATCGCCGACCTGCTGCGCGAGATCGTGAGGACCGCGGAAAGCGAGCGCGCCCGCCGTGTCACCGCCGTCACAGTCTGGCTCGGCGCCCTCAGCCACGTGACGCCGGATCATTTCGCCGAGCACTTCGAGCGGGCGGCGGCGGGAACCATCGCCGAAGGCGCCGTCATCGACGCCGCCACCTCCGACGACATCCACCACCCGCGCGCTGCCGACGTGGTGCTGGGCGGCGTCGAGGTCGAGACCTGAAATGGCCAGAGCCGCCCGCCGGTCGACAGGAGCGCGCGGACGCATGCGGCTCGAAATCCGCGGCGCCGTCCAGGGTGTGGGCTTCCGTCCATTCGTCTTCCGCCATGCGCGGGCGCTCGACCTCGCCGGCTTTGTCGTCAACACGACCGCGGGGGTAACCATCGAGGTCGAGGGCCC
>JBBDMC010000157.1:0-16548 GCA_040878485.1 Bauldia sp.
ACTGTCTCGCCCTTTCCGCGGCTGTCCTGGGTCGCGGCCGGCTGAACCCCCTCGGCGACCGTCGCGGCGACCCGCGGCAGGTACAGCCGGAAAGTCGTGCCGATGCCCTGTTCGCTGTAGACGTTGATGTGGCCGCCCGATTGCTTGATGAAGCCGTAGACCATGCTGAGGCCGAGCCCGGTGCCCTTGCCCGTTTCCTTGGTGGTGAAGAACGGCTCGAAGATGCGCGCCGCGGTCTCGGCCGTCATGCCCTCGCCGGTATCGCTGACCTCGATGGCGGCGTAGTCGCCGGCGACCACCTCCGGGTGCTGGGCGGCGTAGTCGGCGTCGAGGTTGCGGTTGCCGGTGACGATGATCAGGCTGCCGCCGTTCGGCATCGCGTCGCGGGCGTTGGTGGCGAGATTGGTCAGCGCCGCTTCGAGCTGGGCGGGATCGACGGTGACCGGCCACACCCCTGGCGCCAGATCGAGCGAGATTTCGATGTCCTCGCCAAGGGTCCGGCCGAGCAGCTTGGTCAGATCGGTGATGAGATCGTTGAGCACAACGCGCTGCGGTTTGAGTGGCTGGCGGCGCGCGAAGGCGAGCAGCCGGCGCGTCAGGTCGGCGCCGTGGGTGGCCGCGTCGAGCGCTTCGCCTGCCAGCTCCTGGACATCGGGGTCGTCCTTCTTGCGCCCGCAAAGGATGTCGAGGTTGCCGATGATGACGGCAAGCAGGTTGTTGAAGTCATGCGCCATGCCGCCGGTCAGGTTGCCGATCGCCTCCATCTTCTGCGCCTGACGGAGCTGCGCCTCGGTGCGTTCCTGCCGCGCCAAGCTGTCGCGCACCTGCTCCTTGAGACGAGCCGCGGTGGTGGCGAGCCGGCTGTGGAGCCCGCTGGTCTCGATCAGAATGACGGCGAGAACGAAGCTCGCCGCCGCCAGGCCGTACAGACGGCCAACGAAGAACCCGACGTCGTAGCGACCGGCGTTGAGCAGCGCGCTGAGGGCGATATCGAAGGTCCAGGCAACCATGACCAGGGAGATCCACACGTCGAGACTGGAACGAATGCCGGTCCGCCACAACGTCAGAAGCGCGATCACCGTCAGCGCCCAAGGGACGCCGAGGATGAACACCGAGCCGGGTGTCTTGAGGCTGCCCGCCATGATCGGCGGCAGATGATCGTTGCCGGCGGTCGCCACGACCGTCGCGGCCAGGACCAGGACGACGACGAAAGCGATGGCCGCAGCGGCGACAGCCGGCGGCGCCGAAGGCCGGCGTTGCGCGTCGGCTTTGGGCAGCAGCGCGTAGGCGATGACGAACAGCGGGAAGCCGGCGTGCCAAAGAACATAAAGCCATGCCGTGGTCTGGGGGCCGCCGCCGATGAGGCCGCCCGGCGCCAGCACGCCCGGAAACGAAACGAAATGCGCCACCGTGATGAGCGCGTCGAAGAGGTAGCCGGCGGCGACTGCGAGCACGGCCAGCGAGCCCAGGCGCACGAACTGACCGAAGAGGATGATCGCGGTGATCAGACTGGTGATGATCAGCGCCGACTCGAAGGAGGGAATGAACGCCGGAACTTCGACCAGCCGGACCTTGACGTAGGGCACGGCGGCAACGAACAGCAGCACGGAGACGACGACGACGCCCCAGGCGAGGCGTCGTTCGCGGGGCGTGGCCGCGGCGGTGGCGAGGAACGACATGTTGGCGGCGATATCGCCGGCCGAAGGCAACAACGAGTCGTCTGCGGGTCTCACCGCCGAAGCAGCGTGCATCACCATCGGCGACCCCTTAGTTTCGCCACTACCTAGGCAGCGCTTGGTTAACGCCTTGTTAACCGATGCCGCCGTCCGCCGCTCGGTTTCGGCGCGCCATCGGTCACGATGGCCGTCCAGGTGCGCAGGGGTGCACAAAGGACTCCGCTTAGCCGCGAAATCTCTGACGATTGCTGCAACCTCTAATTAAGGTCGTTGTCGCAAACTCGCGCGTTCCGATTGCTTCGTCAGCGCCATGAGCGGCCCAGTGGAGAAGACCGACGCCAATCCGCGGCCCGAAGAGCCGTTGCCGCTGTGCTTCATCGTCGACGACGAGCCGGCGGTAGGCCGCTTCATCGCGCTGGCGTTGAGGGGCCTTGGCCTGTCGGTAGAGCAGTTCCGCGACGTTCCCTCGATGCTTGAGTTTCTCGGTCAGCGTTTGCCGGGCCTCATCTTCCTCGACATCTCGCTTGGCGACTCGGACGCCATCGACGCCATCCGCGGCCTGGCGATGCGCGGCTTCACCGGCGTCGTTCAAGTGATGAGCGGGAGCAACTCGGTTCTGCTCGAAGACGTCAGACGCGTCGGCGAGCGGCACGGACTACGCATGCGGCCGCCGCTGGCCAAGCCGTTTCGTATCCAAGCGGTCGAGCGGATCGTCGAGGAGGAACGCCTGACCGCGGGGATGACAATCCTATCCAGGGCCGCGGTCGCGACCGCGGCGCCGGAAGCAAGCGGCGCCTCACCGCGGATCGACCTTCGCGAAGCGCTCGAAAAGGATTGGCTCGAGTTTTGGTACCAGCCCAAACTAGATCTTCGCCGCGGACGCCTGGTCGGAGCCGAGGCACTGGCACGGGTGCGGCATCCGGAATTCGGCATCGTGCCCCCCGGCAGCTTCATTCCGGGCGCCGCCCCGGCCGATCTGATCGACCTCGCCGAGCACGCGCTGCGCTCGGTTCTGCGCGCGACGGCCGAGTTCATGGCCGCCGGACGTCCGCTGCGCCTGGCGATGAACGTTCCGGTCGATGCGCTGCTGAGTCTGCCGATTCCGGCCATCGTCCGCGAGTTCCAACCCGGCCACGGCGATTGGCCGGGTATCATCATCGAGATAACGGAAGATCAGGTCATCCGCGACATTCCCACCGTCCACGAGATCGCAACCCAACTTCGCATCTATCAGGTCGCGCTGGCGATCGACGATTTCGGCAGCGGCTATTCTTCGCTGGCGCGGCTCAAGGAACTGCCGTTCGCCGAACTGAAGCTCGATCGAAGCTTCGTCACCAATTGCAGCTTCGATCCGACCAACGCCGCGCTGTGCGGGACGGTGGTCGATCTGGCGCACCGCTTCGGCAGCCTCGCCGTTGCCGAGGGAATCGAGACCAAGGAGGATCTCGCCACCATCCGGCGCGTCGGCTGCGACATCGGCCAGGGGTTCCTCTTCGCCCACGCCATGCCCAAGGAGTTCCTGCTTGCCCGGATGGCGGCTCACGGCGCCGACGGCGGCTTGGCCGCAACGATCGAGCCGCTCGGCGACTATCGGGCGTCCGCCTGAGGCGGCCGCATCGTCTTCTCGCGCAAAGGTGACTGGGTAACCGGCCGTTGCGGCCTATAACCACTGCCGGAACCGGACCGCGGAAGGACGCTCGTCACCTCATGGCCATCGACGTAAGCCACGGCGGCGCGGCGCTCGCCGGCCTGGTTTCGTTCCTGTCGCCGTGCGTCTTGCCGCTGGTGCCGGCTTATCTTTGCTATCTCGCCGGCGTCAGCCTCGATCAGCTGACCGGAGACGCCGACGAGACGGTCGCCAGGCGGACAGTGGTGCTCTCGGCGCTCGCCTTCGTTCTCGGCTTCACCACCGTCTTCGTTTCGCTGGGCGCGGCCGCCTCAGCCGTCGGCCAGCTCGTCCGTTCGCACGTCGACGTGCTGTCGGTGGTCGGCGGACTCGTCATCATCGCCATGGGGCTGCACTTTCTCGGCGTCTACAAGATCGATCTCCTCCACCGCCAGGTCCGCATTCACGTGCACAACCACCCGGCCGGCCCGCTTGGCTCGTACCTGGTCGGTCTGGCGTTTGCCTTCGGCTGGACGCCGTGCATCGGCCCGGTGCTTGCCGCCATCCTCGGCGTCGCCGGCACTGAATCGACGGTGGCCCGCGGGGCGGGGCTGCTGACCGCCTATTCGCTCGGCCTCGGCGTACCGTTCCTGGTCGCCGGCCTCTTTGCCGGGTCCTTCATGCACTTCCTGCGTCGCTTCCGCGCCCATCTCGGCACGGTCGAGAGGACGATGGGCGGGCTGCTGGTGGTGACCGGCGTGCTGTTCATCACCGGGCACATCGCCACCGTCTCGTACTGGCTGCTCGAAACATTCCCGGTCCTCGGCCGCATCGGCTGAGCCGACGAATCAAGGACGAATCGGGCAAGATAGGCCGGCGCGCGCGCCATGTTTCGGCCACAGGCCGGTGGCGGGTGGCCGAAGCGGCTTTTCGGGGGAAACGGCGACGATGGCGAAGCGGTCCTGCCTTGCGATCATTCTGGCGGCCGGCGAGGGCACGCGCATGAAGTCGGCCGTGCCCAAGGTGCTGCACAAGGTCGGTGGGCTGCCAATGCTCGGCCATGTGCTGAAGGCGGCCGCCGGCGGCGGCGCCGCGGCCACGGCAGTGGTAATCGGCCCGCGGATGGAGACGGTTGCCGCGTTCGTCGCGGCGGCGGCGCCCTGGGCAAGCCTCCACCGGCAGGGCGAGCCGCTCGGCACGGCGCACGCCGTGCTCGCCGCGAAGTCGGCGATCGCCAAGGGGGCCGACGACATGGTCGTTGTCTACGGCGATACGCCGATGGTGACGGCGAAGACGCTGGCCCGGGTGCGGAGGTCGCTGGCGGCCGGCGCCGACATCGCGCTCGTCGGGTTTCGGCCGGCGAGCCCCACCGGTTACGGCCGCCTGATCGTCGAGGAAGGCCAAGTCGTCGCCATCCGCGAGGAGAAGGACGCCACGCCGGCGCAGAGGGCGATCGGATTCTGCAGCGGCAGCATCCTGGCGTTTCGCGGCGCGATCCTCCTGCCGACGCTGAAGAAGGTCCGCAACGACAACGCCAAGGGCGAGTACTACCTAACCGACGCGGTCGAGATCGCCAACGCCGCGCGGCGCAAGGTGGTCGCCGTCGAGGTCGATGCCGACGAGGTTGCCGGCATCAATTCGCGCCGCCAGCTCGCCCACGTCGAGGGCATCTTTCAGCGGCAGGCGCGCGAGGCGGCGATGAGGGAGGGAGCCACGCTGATCGCGCCGTCGACCGTCTGGTTCAGTCACGACACCAAGGTCGGTCGCGACGTCATCATCGAGCCCAACGTGTTCTTCGGCCCCGGCGTCACCATCGCCGACGGAGTCACCATCCGGGCCAACTGCCACATCGAGGGGGCGAGGATCGCGTCGGGCGCGATCATAGGCCCGTTCGCGCGCCTGCGGCCCGGCACCAAGATCGGGCCGAACGTCCACATCGGCGATTTCGTCGAGGTCAAGAACGCCACCATCGACGATGGCGCCAAGGCCAATCATCTGGCCTACATCGGCGACGCCCATGTCGGGGCCCGCGCCAACGTCGGCGCCGGCACGATCACCGCCAACTACGACGGCTTCGCCAAGCACCACACGGAGATCGGATCCGATGCATCGACCGGCTCGAACAGCGTGCTCGTCGCGCCGGTCATCATCGGCGCCGGCGCCTATGTCGCCGCCGGCAGCGTGATCACCCACAACGTACCCGCCGAGGCGCTCGCCATCGCCCGCGGCCGTCAGATGGACAAACCGGGCTGGGCGCGACGCTACCGCGAGCTGAAGGGCGTGAACGGAAACCCCGGGGAAAGAAAGTCGCGCTAGCTTTACCGGGCCGGTCGACGGTCGGCCGGGCGCTTTGCCCAAGGCGCCGCCACGGGCGCCTTTCACCCTGTCACCGGTCTTGACTTTCCCGCCGCCTGGCAGGGGGCTAAGGGTGGTGGTCGGCCCGTATCAGAGGTGCTGCAATGTGCGGGATTGTCGGGATTCTCGGCCAGTCGCCGGTCGCGCCGCTGCTGGTGGAGGCGTTGAAGCGGCTGGAATACCGCGGCTACGATTCGGCCGGCGTGGCGACGCTGGAAGACGGCCATCTCACCCGCCGCCGCGCCGAGGGCAAGCTCAGGAACCTCGAGGAGCGGCTCGCTCGCGCCCCGCTCTCCGGCCGATCCGGCATCGGCCACACCCGCTGGGCGACCCACGGCGCCCCGACCGAGAGGAACGCCCACCCGCACGCCACCGCTCGCCTGGCGGTCGTCCACAACGGCATCATCGAGAATTTCCAGGAGCTGAGGGCGGAACTCAAGTCGTCCGGGGCCAAGTTCGAGACCGACACCGACACCGAGGTCATCGCCCACCTGATCACCAAGCACCTCCACGACGGCCGCACGCCGGCCGACGCCGTCCAGGCGACGCTCGGCCGCCTCAAGGGGGCGTTTGCAATCGTTGCCCTCTTCGAGGGCGAGGACGACCTGATGATTGGCGCCCGCCGCGGCAGCCCGCTCGCCATCGGCCACGGCCACGGCGAGATGTTCTTCGGCTCCGACGCCATCGCTCTGGCGTCGTTCACCGACAGCATCACCTATCTTGACGACGGCGACTGGGCGGTTGTCACCCGCGCCGGCGCCACGATCCACGACGACACCGGCGCCATCGTCGAGCGGCCGCGGGTGCGCACCGTCGCCTCGAGCCTGCTCGTCGACCGCGGCAACCACCGCCACTTCATGGCCAAGGAGATCCACGAGCAGCCGGAGGTCGTCGGCCACACGCTCGCCCACTATCTCGATTTCGCCAACGGCCGCGCCGTCATGCCCGAGGACTTCACCGCCGACTTCGCCGCGCTCGACCGCCTGTCGATCACCGCCTGCGGCACCGCCTTCTACGCCGGCCTGGTCGGCAAGTACTGGTTCGAGCGGCTCGCCCGCCTGCCGGTCGACATCGATATCGCTTCCGAGTTCCGCTACCGCGAGCAGCCGCTGACGCCGAACGGCCTGTCGATCGTCGTCTCCCAGTCCGGCGAGACCGCCGACACGCTTGCCTCGCTGAGGTACGCCAAGGCCCAGGGCCAGAAGGTCGCCGCCATCGTCAACGTCCAGCAGTCGACCATCGCCCGCGAGGCCGATTTCGTCCTGCCGATACTCGCCGGTCCGGAGATCGGCGTTGCCTCGACCAAGGCGTTCACCTCGCAGCTGGCGGTTCTCGCCTCGCTCGCCATCGCCGCCGGCAGGGCCCGCGGCGAGCTCACCGACGCCGACGAGCAGCGGCTGGTGCAAGGGTTGAGCGAAGTGCCGCGCCTGATGAGCGAAGCGCTGAGGCTGGAGCCGTCGATCGAGGGGCTTGCCCGCACGCTCGCCCACGTCCGCAACGTCCTCTACCTGGGTCGCGGCACCAGCTACCCGCTGGCGCTCGAGGGGGCGCTCAAGCTCAAGGAAGTCTCCTACATCCACGCCGAAGGCTTCGCCGCCGGCGAGCTCAAGCACGGGCCGATCGCGCTCATCGACGAGGAGATGCCGGTGGTGGTCATTGCCCCGTTCGACCCCATTTTCGAGAAGACCGTCTCCAACATGCACGAGGTCGCCGCTCGCGGCGGCCGCATCATCCTGATCACCGACGCCAAGGGTCGCGAGGCGGCGGCGGTCGAGGCCGCCGAGACGCTGATCCTGCCCGAGATGCCAGCGACGGTGACCCCGCTGGTCTACGCCATCCCGGTCCAACTCCTCGCCTACCACGCGGCGGTGGCGCTCGGCACCGACGTCGATCAGCCGCGCAACCTCGCCAAGTCGGTTACTGTCGAATGAGCGGCGGTCGCGCCGGCGGACCGACTCTGGCATGATCCGGGCGCGGGCGAGAAGCGGCTTGGCGGAGGCCATCGCGGGAGCGCGGCCATGAGTTCGACCGGTATTGAACCCCCGGCGGCGGGGCAGTCCCACACTTCGCGGCGGGCGAGCTTCATGCATCGCCTGCGCAACTCGTTTCTGACCGGGCTGGTCGTCGGCGCGCCGCTGTTCCTGACCGTCTACATCACCTGGTCGTTCGTCCAATGGATCGACGGCCTGGTCGAGCCGTTCATCCCTTTCCCCTACCGGCTTGACCGCTACCTGCCGTTTGAGGTCCCCGGCTTCGGCCTGGTGGTGGCGCTGATCTTCATCGCGCTCCTCGGGTTCCTGACCGCCAACCTGGTCGGCCGCCGGCTGGTTGCCGTCGGCGAGGGTCTTCTCGACCGCATGCCGTTGATCCGCAATCTCTATCGCGGCTTGAAGCAGATCGTCGAGACGGTGATATCGAAGAAGGCGCGCACGTTCGAGGCGGTCGGGCTGATCGAGTTCCCGCGCCTCGGCATGTGGTCGCTGGTTTTCGTCGTTAGCGCCACCAAGGGTGAGGTGCGCGAGAAGATCAAGGACCAGGAGGACGACATGGTCAGCGTCTTCGTGCCGACGACGCCGACGCCGCTCTCCGGCTACCTGGTGTTCATGAAACGGCGCGACGTGATCATGCTCGACATGTCGATCGAGGCCGGCGCCAAGATGATCATCTCGGCCGGGCTGGTGACGCCGGAATACGGGGCGATCGCCGCCGACCTCGTCGCCGCCGACCGCCGCCGGCGCAAGATCGCCTCCGTCAACCCGCCCTCAGCAGCCTGACCGCCTCGTCGCGACCGAACAGGTAGAGCAGGATGCGGAGCGCCGCCCCGCGTCGTCCGGCAAGCCCGGGGTCCTTCGCGATGATCAGGCGAGCGTCGTCGCGCGCCGCCTCCATCAGCAACGCGTGATGGTCGAGGCGGGCGATGCGGAAACCCGGGGTGCCGGACTGGCGGGTGCCGAGGACCTCGCCGCCGCCGCGCAGCTTGAGGTCCTCCTCGGCGATGACGAAGCCGTCGTCGGTGTCGCGCATGACGGCGAGCCGGCGCTTGGCGACGGCCCCGAGCGGCGCCTTGTAGAGGAGCAGGCAGACCGACGGCCGGTCGCCGCGCCCAACCCGGCCACGCAGCTGATGGAGCTGGGCAAGCCCGAAACGCTCGGCATGCTCGATCACCATGATGGTGGCGTCGGGCACGTCGACGCCGACCTCGACGACGGTGGTGGCGACCAGCAGCTTGACATCGCCGGCGAGGAACCGGGCCATCGCCGCGTCGCGTTCGGCGGGCTTCATGCGGCCGTGGACGAGGCCGACCAACGGACCGAGGGCCTTGGTCAACGCCGCGCAGCGCTCCTCGGCGGCGGCGACGTCGAGCAGCTCCGACTCCTCGACCAGCGGGCACACCCAGTAGGCCTTGGCGCCGTCGGCGATGGCGGTGCGGATGCGTTGGATGACCTCGCCGAGCCGGCCGAGAGGGATCGCCCGGGTGTCGATCGGCTGCCGGCCGGCCGGCTTCTCGGTCAGGCGCGAGACGTCCATGTCGCCGTAGTAGGTGAGCACCAGGGTACGCGGAATCGGCGTCGCGGTCATCACCAGCATGTCGGTCGCCGCGCCCTTGGCGGCGAGCGCCAGGCGCTGGTGGACGCCGAAACGGTGCTGCTCGTCGACGACGACCAGGGCGAGATCGCGGAAGGCGACGCCGGACTGGAAGAGGGCGTGGGTGCCGATCAGGAGATCGACCGAGCCGTCGGCGAGACCGGCGACCACCGCGTCGCGGTCACGGCCCTTCTCGCGGCCGGTCAAGACGGCCAGACGGAGGCCGGCCTTGGCGGCGAGCGGCTCGACGGTGCGGGCGTGCTGTCGCACGAGGAGGTCGGTCGGCGCCATCAGAGCCGCCTGGCCGCCGGCCTCGACGACGCGCGCGGCGGCGAGGAGGGCGACCACCGTCTTGCCCGAGCCGACGTCGCCCTGGAGCAGGCGCAGCATGCGGTCGCTGCGGCCAAGGTCCGCCTCGATCTCGGCGATCGCCGTCTCCTGGCTGCCGGTGAGGCGAAAGGGCAGGGCGGCGATCAGTCTCGCCTTCAGCCGCCCATCGCCCTTGCGCGCCCGGCCAGCACTCCGCCGCTGGTGCTCGCGCATGAGGGCGAGGGCAAGCTGGTTGGCGATGAGCTCGTCGTAGGCGAGACGCCGCAGGTTCGGCGTGTCGGGTTCGAAGTCGGCGGCGGTCTCCGGGTGATGGGCGCGGGCGAGCGCCTCGGCGAAGGCCGGCCAGCCTTCCCTCGCGACGAGCGCCGGGTCGAGCCACTCGGGGAGCGCGGGCAAGCTGGACAGCGCCTCGCCGATGGCGCGGGCCAAAACCTTGGGGGAGAGGCCGGCGGTCAACGGGTAGACCGGCTCGATCAGCGGCAGGTTGGCAAAGTCGGCCTCGGCGACGATGTGGTCGGGGTGGACCATGCTCGGGCGGCCGCCAAACCATTCCATGCGGCCGCTGACGTAGCGGGTTGCGCCGACCGGGAGCACTCCCTCCAGCCAGTCGGGGTTGGCGTGAAAGAAAGTGAGGGCGATCTCGCCGGTGTCGTCGTGGGCGAAGACACGGGTTGGGATGCGCTTGTTGCCGCGCGGCGGCCTGGCGTGACGGTCGACGCGGACCTTTAGCGTCACGATGGCGCCTTCCGGCGACAGCGCGATGCCGGGCTGGTTGCGCCGGTCGATGATGCCGACAGGAAGGTGGAAGAGAAGTTCGGCGACCCGCGGCGGCTCGGCCGCCTCGCCGCTGCCGAGGAGGCGGGCGAGCGCCTGGCCGAGCTTCGGCCCGATGCCGGTGAGGCTGGTCACCGGCCGGAACAGGGGGTTGAGGATATCGGGCCGCATGGATGCGCGCCCGGTCAGGCGGCTCGATTCGCCTTGATGCGCTGCTCGTCGGCGGTACTGAGCTTTCGCCGTGCGATCTTCAGATCGTAGTGAGTCTGGAGGTTCACCCAGAACTCCGGGCTGTTGCCGAAGTAGAGGCCCAGCCGCAAAGCGGTGTCGGCCGTGATGCGGCGGCGGTTGTTTACGATCTCGGCGATGCGGTTCGGCGAAATCCCGATCGCCTTGGCGAGCTGGTTCTGCGACAGGCTATATTCAGCAAGGAATTCTTCTTTGAGCATCTCGCCGGGTGTGACCGGGGCAAAGACATTGGTCGGCATAGGGTATCTCCGTCAGTGGTGATCGATGATCCCGACCTCGTGAGCGTCGCCAATGGCGGAGATCCTTCGTGTGGTGCGATGACCGGAACCTCGTCCTTGACGATGAGGTCCTCATTCATGCGGTCGTGGCGGCGGCTAGAAGAGTGCGGAGTTCGTCAATCTGCAAACGGTCGAAGGTGCGGCCGTAGAATCTCTCAACCCACTCTCCCTGGGCCTCCATAAAGCTGATTTTCGTTTGATAGGCGGCGACTGTGCCACCGGCAAAGAACTGCGTAAACGCGTTCCCGGCCTGCACCATATGCTTCGCCAACTCCTCATATACGGCCTTGAACGCTGTGAGTTCGAAGAACGGACCGCAATGAGCGTCGCCGTCCTTTTGGGGTGCGAGCATCCTGAATCCCGCATTCGTGGGGTGCCCCGCCAATTCGCACAGGAGCTTATATGCCTTCTCCCGTTTGCGCTCGGTGAAGCCATCCCGCTCATCAAGAGCCTTCCTAACGACCGCAGGGCCGAACTTCTTTTGGCGAGCCCGTTCATTGCTGCCGCGCCATTCTGCGACAAGCGGACTGTCGGTTCTGAAATAGTCGAGAAGTAAGATCGTTTCGAGCAAATCGCGCTGTTGTAGCGCCGAGGTCTGGCAATAGCCGGACAGGAGCAGTTTTAGCGCTGAAGCCGCTCCATTGAACATACGAATGCCGAGAAGCTGAATGGTCAGTTCGTCCTCGTTCTGCGCGACATGCTGGCGGCAAAAATAGTTGATCAGGTCCATCGCCCTTTCGATCAGGCTGGCATGGGCCAGCAGGTCTTCGGAAGCTTCGATGGCCTCAATGCTTTTGCCGCGAAGGAACTCTTCGCCTTCATGCAGCCTAGTAAAGTTCTCCGGGAATGCTCGCCTCATCACTTAACTATACGCGGGGCTTGGCGCCCGCACAAAGGTGCGGCACTTACAGGTTACGGCCCAACACCTGACAAGCCCACCCCGACTCGCTATATGAACCGCCGAAGCGACGGGCCGGAATCGGCTCGGCGCCGATCGGCTATTGCGGCAGCGGGTTGATGAGCGAGAGCAACGGGCGAGGGGAGACCGATGCGGTTCGCCGTCGCCGGATCAGATTCCGCGCCTGGCACCGTGGCATGCGCGAGGTCGACCTGTTGCTCGGCGGCTTCGCCGACGCCCATTTGGACGACCTCGACGAGGATCAACTCGCCGCCTTCGAGGTGCTCCTCGACGTTCCCGACCCGGTCGTCCTTGCCTGGGTGATCGGCGAGGAGGACGTCCCGGCTGCGGCCGACTCGGCACTCATCCGTCGGCTGATCGATTTCCATGCCGGTCAGGGTGCGGGAGATGAAACGTGAGCCAGCGGACATGGAAACGGCAGGATGAGGAATGAAAGAGCAGCGATGGCCTCGCCCACCATGACCACAGCAACGCGCCTTGCCTCCGCCTTCGCCCGTCCCGGCGAGGTGACGCTCGCCGCCGTTCCGGACGGGCTCGCCGGCAAGGTCGTCGCCGATCTCGCGCGGGCGGCCGGCACGCGGCTCGTGACTTTCGTCGCCCGCGACGGCCGGCGCCTCGACGAGGTGGAGCGAACCATCCGCTTCTTTGCGCCCGACATCGAGGTTGTCGAGTTCCCCGCCTGGGATTGCCTGCCCTACGACCGGGTCTCGCCGCATGCCGCCGTCGTCGCCCGCCGCATGGCGACCCTGGCGCGGCTGGCGAGGCGTGCCCCGGATCCGGGGCCGGTCGAGAAGCCGACCATCGTGCTCACCACTGTCAACGCGGTTCTCCAGCGGGTGCCGCCGCGGGCCGCGGTCGCCGGTGGCTCCCTGTCCGCCGCCGGCGGCAATCGCATACCCATGGATGACCTCATCCATTGGCTGGAGAACAACGGGTTCCTGCGGACTGCGACCGTGCGCGAGCCCGGCGAATACGCGGTGCGCGGCGGCATCCTGGATCTCTTCGCCGCCGGCAGCGAGGCGCCCGTCCGCCTCGATTATTTCGGCGACACGGTGGAAACGATCCGCGCCTTCGATCCCGACAACCAGCGGACCACCGCAACGCGCCAGCGCATCGAACTGACACCGGTCAGCGAGATGGTGCTGTCGGCCGCCACCATCGCCCGCTTCCGCGAAGGCTATGTCGGCCTCTTCGGCGCCGCCGAGCGCGACGACCTGCTCTACCACGCCGTCAGCGAGGGCCGCCGCTACCCCGGCATGGAGCACTGGCTGCCGCTCTTCGCCGGCGAACTGGCGACCCTTCTCGACTACCTCAACGGCACGCCGGTGGTTCTCGATCATCTCACCGACGAGGCGACGGGCGAGCGGCTCGACCAGATCGCCGACCACTTCGAAGCGCGGCGCGCCGCCATGGAGGCCGGCGAAAGAGGTGGCGGGGCGCCCTACAAGCCGCTGCCGCCCGACCGCCTCTATCTTGCCGGCGAGGAATGGCCCCAAAGGCTGGCGGCCCGATCGGTGGCACACGTTTCGCCGTTCGCCCGGCCCGAGGGCACCGGCGCGATCGACGTCGGCGGTCGCGCCGGCCGCAGCTTCGCCGCCGAGCGCAGCGCCGAGGGCGTCAACGTTTTCGACGCGGTCATCGCCCATGTCCGCGCGCTCGCCGCCGCCGGCAAGCGCGTGGTCATCGCCTGCTGGAGCGAAGGCGCCCGCGACCGCATGGGCCAGGTGCTCGTCGATCACGGGCTGACGCGGCTGCAGCCGGTTGCCGACGGGCCGGCGGCCGAGGCGCTGGCCGCCGATGTCACCGGGCTCGCCGTGCTCGGCGTCGAAACCGGCTTCGACACCGCCGCGCTGGCGGTCATCGGCGAGCAGGATATCCTCGGCGACCGGCTGGTGCGCCCGCACGCGCGGCGGCGGCCCGCCGACTACCTGACCGACGTGACCGGCCTCGCCGAGGGCGATCTCGTCGTCCACATCGATCACGGCATCGGCCGCTTCCCCGGACTGAAGACGATCGAGGCGGCGGGCGCGCCGCACGACTGCCTCGAGATCCTCTACGCCGACAACAACCGGGTCTACCTGCCGGTCGAGAACATCGAGCTGTTGTCGCGCTATGGCTCCGAGGCGGCCGACGTCGCCCTCGACAAGCTCGGCGGCGTCGCCTGGCAGGCGCGCAAGGCGAGGCTGAAGAAACGCATCCGCGACATGGCCGCGGCGCTGATCAAGGTCGCCGCGGCGCGCGCCACCAGGGCCGCGCCGGTGCTGACGCCGCCGGAGGGCGCCTACGACGAGTTCGCCGCCCGCTTTCCCTACGAGGAAACCGAGGACCAGCAGGCGGCGATCGACGCCGTCACCGCCGATCTCGCCGCCGGCACGCCGATGGACCGGCTGATCTGCGGCGACGTCGGTTTCGGCAAGACCGAGGTGGCGCTGCGCGCCGCCTTCTTGGCGGCGATGGACGGCCGGCAGGTCGCGGTGGTCGTGCCGACGACGCTGCTCGCCCGCCAGCACTTCAAGACCTTCAGCGACCGCTTCGCCGGCCTGCCGGTCAAGATCGGCCAGGCCTCGCGCCTGGTCGGCGCCAAGGACCTCGCCGCGGTCAAGGCTGGCATCGCCGACGGCAGTCTCGACATCGTCATCGGCACCCACGCCCTGCTCGGCAAGGCCATCAAGTTTCGCGATCTGGCGCTCCTGGTGATCGACGAGGAGCAGCACTTCGGTGTCCGCCACAAGGAACGGCTGAAGGAGCTGAAGGCCGACGTCCACGTGCTGACGCTGTCGGCGACGCCGATCCCGCGGACGCTGCAACTGGCATTGACCGGCGTGCGCGAGCTGACGCTGATCACCACGCCGCCGATCGACCGGCTGGCGGTCAGGACGTTCATCTCGCCCTTCGACCCGCTGGTGGTGCGCGAGGCGTTGTTGCGCGAGCGCTACCGTGGCGGCCAGAGCTTCTACGTCTGCCCGCGCATCAGCGACCTCGCCGAGCAGCACGCCTTCCTCGCCGAGACGGTTCCGGAAGTGAAGGTCGCCGTTGCCCACGGCCAGATGGCGGCGGCCGCCCTCGACGACATCATGACGGCCTTCTACGACGGCGCCTACGACGTTCTGCTGTCGACCTCGATCGTCGAATCCGGCCTCGACATTCCGACCGCCAACACCCTCATCGTCCACCGCGCCGAGATGTTCGGCCTCGCCCAGCTCTATCAGCTGCGCGGCCGCGTCGGCCGCTCGAAGCAGCGCGCCTACGCACTGTTCACCGTTCCCCCGGCGCCGACCCTGACACCGGCCGCCGAACGGCGGCTCAAGGTGCTGCAGTCGCTCGACACCCTCGGCGCCGGCTTCCAGCTCGCCAGCCACGACCTCGATATCCGCGGCGCCGGCAACCTGCTCGGCGAGGAGCAATCCGGCCACATCCGCGAGGTCGGCTACGAGCTCTATCAAGCGATGCTGGAGGAGGCGGTCGCCTCGCTGAAAGCCGGCGGCGAGACGGTCGAGGAAGGGCCCTGGTCGCCGCAGATCACCGTCGGCACGGCGGTGCTGATTCCAGAGAGTTACGTCGGCGACCTCGATCTGAGACTGGGTCTCTACCGGCGGCTCGCCGATCTCGACAGCGTCGCCGCCATCGAGGCATTCGCCGCCGACCTGATCGACCGCTTCGGACCGCTGCCGGACGAAGTCGAGCACCTCCTCAGGATCGTCGCCATCAAGGTGCTGTGCCGCCGGGCCAATGTCGAACGGGTCGAGGCCGGACCGAAGGGAGCGGTGATCGGCCTCCGCGGCAAGGTGTTTGCCAACCCGATGGGCCTCATCAACTGGATCGCCGATGAGCGATCGGCGGCGCGAATCCGGCCCGACCAGACGATCGTGCTTTCTCGCGACTGGGCCGATCCGGTGCGCCGGCTGAAGGGCGTTGCCGAGGCGTTGGAAGTCCTGGCGCGCCTGGCCGAAGCGGGCGACCGGCAGGCCGCCTGAGGGGTAAAACCCCGAGCCCGGCGACCCGTTTGCCCTCCAATTCGATTCAAGTCTTAGACAGAAAGAAGATTGATCTTAACGAGCCCGACCCTATGCGAGGGCCATGGGCGCCGCGGTCGAACCCGATGCCGACAAGCAACCAATGCGTTTCCGGCAGAGCGCGGCGCTGCTGCGGGAGCTGACCGAACGCGCCGCCGTAGCGACGTTCCTGGTCGGCACCAACGGTGAGCTGTTCTACTCCAATCAGGCCTGTTGCGATCTTCTCGGATACGAACCGCACGAGACCAGCGGCCTCGCCCTTACCGATATCATCCATCCCGATCACCTCGCCACGACGCGTCAGCAGCTGTCGGGCTTGAACCGCGGCGAGGCCGAGGACTATCGCGCCGAACGCCAGTACCTGCGCAAGAACGGCGACGCCATTTGGGTCGACGTGCGGGCCGCGATCCTGCGCCACGAGCGCTCCGGTCGGCCGCTCTACGTCATCGTCCAGGCCATCGACATCGATCGCCGGAAGAAGGCCGAGGCGGCGCTGGCCGAGGCCGAGAGCCGCTGGAACTTCGCCCTCGAGGGCGCTGGACAGGGTGTCTGGGATCACGATCTCAGGAACAAGCGCGCGTTCTTTTCCCGCACCTGGAAGCTGATGCGCGGGCTCGATCCGGACGCACCGGTCGACCCGGCAGCCGCGGCATGGCTGGACAAGGTCCACCCCGATGATCGCGACCGCATCCGCGACACTATCCGGCGGCAGGACGCCGGCGAGATTCCCCACAACGCGTTCGAATACCGCGAGCGCCATCGC
>JBBDMC010000158.1:0-4900 GCA_040878485.1 Bauldia sp.
AGGGCGCCCAGCCTAGCTTTCCGACACGAGCGGAGATCGCGGCTGCGATGGCCTCGCGCGGCTAAGCGATCAAGCGTCCAGAGCCTCTCGCAGCACCCGGGCGAGCTCATCCTTCCGGTAGGGCTTGGTCAGGAGGCTCATTCCGGCCGACGGCCCACCGTTGCCCGGCTTCACGTCGGGAAAGCCGGAGGTCAGTACGATTTTTGTCATCGGCCAGCGCAGCATTGCCGTACGCGCCAAATCGTAGCCACTCATGCCACCGGGCATGACGACGTCGGTGAGCAAAAGATCCACGGGCTGGCTTTCGAGAATTTTGAGGGCCGATGGTCCGTCTTCGGCCTCGAACAGGCGGTAGCCGAGTTCCTTGAGCTGACGGGCGACGACGCGGCGCAGGCCGGCATTGTCCTCGACTGCAAGCACCGTTTCATTGCCACCGCGTTCGACTACCGGCGAGGCCGGCAATGCGGCTACGTCGCCGCCGGCGAGGTCGCGCGGCAGAAAGAGGCGGAAGGTCGTCCCGACGCCGACCTCGCTGTAGACGTTGATGTGACCGCCGGATTGTTTCATGAAGCCGAAGACCATGCTGAGGCCGAGGCCGGTGCCCTTGCCCTGCTCCTTGGTCGTGAAGAACGGTTCGAAGATTCTGCTTGCCACGGCGGGTGACATGCCGGCACCGGTGTCGCTCATCTCGATCATCGCGTAGTCGCCGGGCGACAACCCCGGATGGAGCCCCGTATAGTCTTCGTCCAAGCGCCGATTGCCCGTCGCGATCATCAGCATGCCGCCTT
Organism: Bauldia sp.; assembly: GCA_040878485.1. Lineage (GTDB taxonomy): Bacteria > Pseudomonadota > Alphaproteobacteria > Rhizobiales > Kaistiaceae > JBBDMC01. The sequence goes on from JBBDMC010000158.1 coordinate 789, forward strand.
GCGGCATCGCGTCGCGAGCGTTGGTGGCGATATTGACGAGCGCCGCCTCGAGCTGGCTGGAGTCGGCGACCACCGGCCAGATGTCGGCGCCGAGATCGAGGTTGATTTCGATGTTCTCGCCGAGGGTGCGTGCGAGCAGCTTGCTGATGCTGGCAACCAGTTCGTTTGCGGCGATCCGTTGCGGCCGCAGGGGCTGGCGGCGGGCAAAGGCCAGGAGCCGTCGGGTGAGATCGGCGCCGCGCAACGCCGCATCGAGCGCTTCGCCGACCAGCTCATCGGCTTCCGCGTCGGCATTCCGCCGCCCGCGCAGGAGATCGAGGTTGCCGATGACGACGCCGAGAAGATTGTTGAAGTCGTGCGCCATCCCCCCGGTCAAGTTGCCGATCGCCTCCATCTTCTGGGATTGGGCAAGCTGGTCCTCCATGTTCCGGCGCTCGGTGATGTCCTCGACCAATGCAACCAGGTATTGCGGCCGACCGTTCTCGTCAAAGACGGGAAGCTTCTGGGTGTGGAGCAGCCGGACGCCGTTGTGACGGGTGGTGATCTCCTCCTCCGGGGTGTCCTGGAGCACTCCCATTCGAAAGACTTCGTTGTCACGGGCGACGAAATGGTCGGCCTGTTCCTTCGGGAAAAAATCGTGGTCGTTCTTGCCGAGTAGTTCGCTCCGGCCGATGCCGAGGAGCTGTTCGCCGGCAAGGTTGACGAGAAGAAAACGGTGCTCCGCGGCGTCCTTGACGAACACCATTGCGGGAATGTTTTCGACGACGAGATCGACGAAGCGTCGCGTCCGGGCGAGATCATCGTTGGCCCGGCGCAACTGATCGACCATCGCCTGACGCTCGCGTATCAGTTCGTCCCGCGCCTCGTCCTTCTCCTTCAGGCGAACGAACTCGGTGACGTCCTCGACGCGGTGGATGATCAACGCGACCTCGCCTTTGTCGTCGAGAACCGGCGTGTTGAGCGGGCTCCAGTAGCGCTCCTCGAAGCCGCCACCCTGGGCCAGCGGGCGGCGTATGTCGTACTTCTGCAGCGCCATCGCGTCCGGCAGCCGCAACTTCAGGACGCGGTCGAGCGAGATCTGCAGGTTGTCAACGCCGCTTGCCGTAGGGTCGTCGGGGTTGCCGGGGAAGACCTCGAAGAGTCCACGGCCGACGATCTCCTGGCGGGCAGTCATGGTTGCCCGGGCATAGGCATCGCTGACCCCGACAATCGTCAAGTCCGGCGCGAGAAGCAGCAAGAGGTCGGGCCCTTGCTCGAAGATCGCGCGAAAGTCCAGCAAATCCCGTGGCGTCGACCGCATCGTCGAATCCCCTCGTTAGCCAAGGCAGTGGGCAGGAAACGCGGGCGCCACACTGCGAACAATTGCTCCCCCGTTCGCGCCCGCGGCAGTCTCCAGAACGTAGTACTTCCGGATCGGACCTCGGACACGAGCGCGGGCAGTACTATACCGGGGGTACCCTTTTCATAACCCATATCAACGGCAAGTGGTACCCACGAGCCCTTGCTCGCCTGGCCGGCGGATAACACAAGGGAGTGAAGCCGGTGGCCGGCAATTGCCCTCGGCCGCGATTGCGCGGTTAACGCCGCGGTAATTCTGATTCTTTCTTTGCCGGGCCGTCGTCAAGCCGCTCCACCAACGCAACGCCCCTCACCCGCATCCGCGGCATCGCCGCGCTGCTACCGCCCCGGCTCAAACCTCGGGCGAGCGTCGTGCGCGACTTTCTACCTCCGCCTGGCTAGTATCCGGCCTACCGCAGCCCGGAGCTAACGAAGATGACCACGCCCACCGATGCCGCCGTCGTCCCCGTGCGCGAAATGTCGGAGCGGGCGAAGAATCCGCGCGTTCTGCGCCTCCATGCCGACGACAACGTCGTCGTCTCGATCGATCCCATCCTGCCGGGGGCGGTGGCGGAAGGAGTGACAGCCGTCGCCCGGGTGCCCAAGGGCCACAAGCTGGCAGTCAAGCCTGTCGCCGTCGGCGAACCGATCAAGAAGTTCGGCCAGATCATCGGTTTCGCGACGGTCGCGATCCGACCCGGCGAGCACGTTCACACCCACAACTGCGGCTTCCACGAGTTCGCCCGCGACTACCGCTTTGCCGAGGCCGCCGAGCCGGAGCGCGTGCTCCCCGAAGCCGAACGGCGCACTTTCGCCGGCTACCGGCGCAAGAACGACAAGGTCGGCACCCGCAACTACATCGGCATCGTCACCAGCGTGAATTGCTCGGCTTCGGTCGCCCGCTTCATCGCCGACGCGTTCAACCGGTCCGGAATCCTCGCCGACTATCCCAGCATCGACGGCGTCGTCGCCTTCGTGCAGGGCGGCGGCTGTGGCATGGCCGGCAAGGGCTCGGAAGGCTTCGAGGTGCTCCAGCGCACCGAATGGGGCTATGCCATGCATCCCAATGTGGCCGCCACGCTCATGGTCGGGCTTGGCTGCGAGGTGATGCAGATTCCGGGGCTCATGGAGGACTATGGCCTCAAGGACAGCGACACATTCCATTCGATGACCATCCAGGCGACCGGCGGGACCCGCAAAAGCGTCGAACGGGGCGTCGCCATGATCCGCGAAATGTTGCCGGTGGCGGCCGCCGTCAGGCGCGAGACTGTGCCCGTGTCGGAAATCATGCTGGCGCTGCAATGCGGCGGTTCCGACGGCTACTCCGGCATCACCGCCAACCCGGCACTCGGCTACGCCGCCGACCTTCTCGTCGAGCAGGGCGGCACGGCGGTGCTCTGCGAGACGCCGGAGATCTACGGCGCCGAGCACCTGCTGACACGCCGCGCCGCCACCAAGGAGATCGGCGAGAAGCTCGTCGGCATCATCCGGTGGTGGGAGGACTACACGGCGCGCAACAAGGGCAACATGGACAACAACCCCGCACCCGGCAACAAGGCGGGGGGCTAGACCACCATCCTCGAAAAATCGCTGGGCGCCGCGGCCAAGGGCGGCACCACGACCATGCGCGGCGTCTACCACTACGCCGAGCCGATCACCGCACGCGGTTTCGTGTTCATGGATTCACCCGGCCTCGATCCGGTCGGTGTCACCGGTCAGGTGGCGTCCGGCTGCAATATCATTGCCTTCACCACCGGCCGCGGCTCCGCCTTCGGCTTCAAGCCGGCCCCCTCGATCAAGCTCGCCACCAACTCCGACACCTACCGCAACATGACCGAGGACATGGACATCAACTGCGGCGACATCCTCGACGGCGTTACCATCGCGGCCAAGGGCAAGGAGATCTTCGAGACGGTGATCGCGGTGGCCTCCGGCGCCAAGTCCAAATCGGAGGAACTCGGCTACGGCGACAACGAGTTCGTTCCCTGGCAGATCGGCGCGGTGATGTGAGGCTGACCGCTCATGGCCGACTTCAGCGTCACGCTTCGGACCGTTCCCGGCACGCGTGCGGCGATCGGCCGAGCCGGAACCCACACCATCGTCATTGATCGTCCCGAAGGCCGCGCTGGGGGCATGGGCCTCGGCTTCAGCGGCGGTCAGCTGCTCGCCATCGCCATTCGCGGTTGCCTGTGCAACGACCTGCAATACGCGGCGGAGAAGCGCGGGGTGTCGATCCGCGCCCTCGCCGTGGAGGTCAACGTCGTGTTTGCCGGCGAACCGCTGTTGGCGGAGAGCGCCGAGGTCAAGGTGGACGTGACCTCGGGAGACCCCGGCGCCGACGTCGATGCTCTTATCGGCGCGGCGGTGGCGGTGTCCGCCGCGACTAACTCGCTGATCCGGGGTGTCCCGTCAATGTGGCACGAGGTCGGGAGTCACGACGTTGAGGACCTGCGCGTCGGCTGACCACGCGACAGGCAAACGGCGGCCGCTGGAGCAGCGACCGCCGTCCGTGTGTCACGGCGCGGCCGGTCAGGTGGCCGCTTCGACCGCGACCACGGCCAGTTTGCCGTCGATCTCGTCATAGACGATCTTGACCTTGGCGCCCGCCTGCAAGAAGGCGACGTCAAAGCCAACCGGCAGCACGTAGGTGTTACCGTCGGCGAGAGTGACGGTGCTCGCAGTAGCGTCAACCCGCGTGATGGAACCCGACACCTCGGCCCCCCAGGGCAGCGCGGCCGGCGACATGAAGGGCGGGGGGGGGGGGGGGGGGGGCG